>DASUJR010000059.1:0-38102 GCA_036279175.1 Candidatus Acidiferrales bacterium
TATGTTGTGTCGCCTACGACCCGGTCGCCCAGCCCAAGCGCATACAGCGTCTCCGTCAAATTCGGCGCGAGGGAAACGATCCGGTCAACGTGCGCCGGGATCTTCACGCGGCGTCCGACACCGTCGACCACCACACGCGACGGCGCAGGAACCGCAAATGCCGCCTGCGCCAGCAACACCATCGCAGAAACGAGGGCCAGCCAACAAAATCTGTCGTGCCGTGGACGCCTCCCCTGCTGACTTCCATTTCTACACCGAGCATTCATCGCGATTTCGCCAGCCTCGATCAGCACGCAACAAAAAAGCCTCGCGGAAGAAGGCGAGGCTTATCGCCGCACCCTCTCTCGCGAAGAGTGTCAGCTTCGACCGGCTCGGGTATGTTTCCTGACTTTCGGCGTCTTCCCGGCGCTCCATGCGCTGCGTTCTGGAAGATCAAAGCGCTGCCGTTCCAGCAAAAACCGGAACGCCCTTCCCGGTCCCTGTCGCAGGAACCCGTGGGCAACATCTAACAGCGCCAGCCGATCACAGTGGCGGGACCGTGGCCGATTTTCACGGCCTTCCAATCTCACGCCGAGCCAGCTCAATTGTCGAACCGAGTGTAAGCGTCGCGCATCCGAGTGTCAATCGACGCAAATGGGCTAACGATTTTTCCAGTTCGGTGCGCGCTTTTCGACTAGGGCCCGCAGACCCTCCTGCGAATCCTCCAGATCCGCAAGCTCGTTCAGAAATACTTTCATCGAGCTGCTCACGCCCTCGCGCAACGACTGTCCAAGACTACCGAGAATGGCCTTCTTCGCCATGGTCAGCACCGGACCGGACTGCGCGGTGACTTTCGCGATCACATCCGCGATTTTGCCATCCACTTCTTTCTCGGGCATGAGCCAGTTCACCAAGCCGAGGTCGTGCGCTCGTTCCGCCGTCATCACCTCGCCGGTCAACACGAGTTCGAGAGCCAGTTTGGGGCCGAGAATATAAGGAAGAATTGCGGCTGCCAAGGGAGGAAAGACACCCAGCTTGATTTCGGGTTGCGCGAACCGCGCCCTAGGCGTCGCAATCACCAGATCGCCCAGCGCCGCAAGCTCCGCGCCTCCGCCGAAGGCCGGCCCATTCACGACAACCAGAACCGGCTTCGACGTATCCAGCATCGCGGTGAAGGCGTTATGAAAAGCATCCAGCAATTGGAAAACACGCCGATGCGTGTACTCGCCCAGCTCAATCCCGCCGCAAAATGCATTCCCCGCCGAATCAAGAACGATCAGCTTAACATCGCGCCGCTCGGCGACCGAATTGACTCCCGCGGCGATCTCGGCGAGCATCCGCTCGTTAAGCAGATTGTGTTCGGGGCGATCGAGAGTCAGCCGGGCGACTGCGCCTTCGATGCGAAATTTGACGTGTTCGAATTCTTCGGGACGCGGAGGAGTAAGAGCCAGCGCCCCCAATACCTCCACATCGCCTACTGTTTTCGGCATGCGGCAGCTCCCGTGATTCGCAATTCAACCCCACAGAAGCTTAGACAGTTTCGATTTCGACTGCCACGCCCATTCCGCCGGACACACACAATGTGGCAAGACCCCGCCGGCCGGATACGCTCCTGTCCGATTGGGCAGCATTCGAGGTTAACTCGTGCAAAAGAGTCGTAAGAATCCGTGCGCCCGTGCAGCCGATTGGATGCCCCAGCGCGATCGCGCCGCCGTTCGGATTCAGCTTGGCGCGATCGAAGTGGAGTTCGCGATCGCACGCGATCACCTGCGCCGCAAAAGCTTCATTCAACTCAACCGCGTCATAGTTCGCGACTTGAGTGCCGGTTCGCTCTGCCAGCGCCCGAATCGCTGGAACAGGCCCGATTCCCATCACGCGTGGATCGACAGCTGCAATCGTCGCGTCCACAATCCGCGCCAGAGGCTTCAGTTTCAATTCGCGCACCCTGCGTTCACTCGCCAGGATCACCGCTGCGGCGCCGTCCGTAATCCCGCTCGAGTTTCCAGCGGTGATGGACCCGGCTTTACTAAACACCGGCGGAAGCTTCGCCAGGCTCTGCAATGTCGCGTCGGCGCGGATGTGCTCGTCCTTTTCCAGGCGGGCGACGTTCCCCTTCTTGTCTTTCTTTTCAACAGGCACGATCTCGGCTTTAAATCGGCACTCGGCAGATGCTCGCGCGGCTCGCCGTTGGCTTTCCAGGGCGAACGCATCCTGCTCTTCACGCGAAATTGCGTACTGCTCGGCCAGAAGCTCCGCCGTCTCACCCATAATCATCCTTGAGATGGGGCACATGAACCCGTCGCGGTACATCGCGTCGACCAGCGGCTGATTGCCCATTTTGAATCCCCAGCGGCCCTCGACGAGATACGGCACGCGGCTCATGGATTCCGTGCCGCCCGCAACGATGATCCCGGCCTCTCCGAGCCGAATCTGCTGCCAGCCGAGAACAACGGCACGCAACCCCGAAGCGCACGCCATGTTTACGGTGAACGCGGGAACGTCGTCGCCCAGCCCCGACCGCCACGCGATCTGCCGTGCTGGATTCGGGCCCACGCCGGCCGGTCTTGCGTTCCCGAAAATCAGCTCATCCACACGCCACGTAACCGCACTCTGATCGGATGGTGCAGCCTTGCCCGGCGTCCGTTCGCTCGGCAGCGGCTGGCCGAATGCCCGCTCCAGCGCTGCGCGCACGGCAATCACTCCTAAATCCGGGGCTGTGAAATCCGCCAGCATGCCGCCGAATTTCCCGATCGGCGTACGAACCGCGCTTAGGATGTAAACGGGGTTTTCCATCTTCCTTCCGCGTCCTTATTCTCGCATGATCCTGTTTCTCCGTGTTTGACCCACTGTGCTTCGGGCCGCTATAATTCGCGTCTGGACTAAGTGAATTGCGAGCCGGATGACCTCGCCGCGCGTCTTACCTCGCGCAGACCGTATGGCGCCAAACGGAAGAAAAGCTTAGGCACCGATTCGTTGGTGCGCTGCCCGGTTTGCCGGCGAGGAACAATCCACAAGGGGATTCAGGAGAACGAGATGATCAAGGCAACACAGTTGCGCCCGGGAATGATTATCAAGCACGAAGGCGACCTGCACGTCGTCTACAGCGTCGATCACCGGACGCCCGGCAACAAGCGCGGCTCGATGCAAACGAAGATGCGCAACCTGCGCAGCGGCTCGATGGTGGATTATCGCTTCCGCGCTGAAGAGGCGATCGAAAAAGTGGTGGTGGACGAAATCGAATTCGAATATCTCTACAGCGACGGCGACGGGCATCACTTCATGAACATCGAAAACTACGAGCAGTTGCAGCTTGGCGACGATGTTGTGGGCGACACGAAGGATTTCCTGATCCCCAATCTTCCCATCAGAATCGAATACTATGACGGCAAGGCCATTGGCGTTCTTCTTCCCGATACCGTCGACCTGACCGTTGTCGAGACCGAGCCGAGCATCCAGAAAGCGACTGCGAGCGCCGTCATGAAGCCCGCCAAGCTTGAAACCGGACTCGTCGTTAACGTGCCGCCGTTCGTCGGCACTGGCGACCGCATCAAGGTCGACACCTCCGAAGCCCGCTACATCCAACGCGTCCAGTAATTGTTCTGTTTCGCGCGCCGAGTTCAAGAGGTGCGCGATCCCGATGGGCCGCTCGGCTAGCTTCGGCGAACTGGATCAGGAGCAACTGTTCGCCAGCTAACGCGCGACGGACGATTTTGCCTCGGAAGGGTTCGGCACATTGGCGGCATGGCGGCCGAACACGCGCGCGAAGATCGCATCGACAGCGCGCAATTGCCGGCGCAGATCGAACGTATGGGCCAGCGCCTGCTCATCCAAAAATTTGCGGATGTTCGGGTCGGCGCCGATGCGCTCTTGAAAACTCGTTTCCGATTCCCACGCAGCCATCGCATGACCCTGAACCAACTTGTACGCCTCTTCGCGAGGCGCGCCATGTTCGACCAGGTCCTGCAAAAGCTGCCCTGAGAAAACGAGCCCCTTCGTCGCGTTCAGGTTGCGCAACATCCTTTCCGGAAAGACTTTCATGCTCGCGACGATCTCCGTGGTGCGGTGCATCATGTAATCGAGCAGAATCGTCGAGTCGGGCAGGATGACGCGCTCGACCGAACTGTGCGAAATGTCGCGCTCGTGCCAGAGCGCGATGTCCTCGAACGACGCCACCGCATTTCCACGAACCACGCGCGCCAGTCCACAAATCTGCTCGCACCCAACCGGATTCCTTTTGTGGGGCATAGCCGAGCTGCCGCGTTGCTCGCCGCCAAACGGCTCCTCGGCTTCGCGCACTTCCGTCCGCTGGAGGTGGCGGATTTCCTGTGCGATGCGTTCGAGCGATGCGGCCACGATCGCCAGCGTGGAAACGTATTGCGCGTGCCGGTCGCGCTCGATTACCTGCGAGCTGATCGGAGCCGTCGCCAGCCCGAGGCGCGTGCAAATTTTGTATTCGATCTCAGGGCCAAGGTGGGTGCAGGTTCCAACAGCTCCGGAAATCTTCCCGACCGCAATCTGCTGCGCCGCAATTCTAAAGCGCTCCAGATCGCGCCGGTTCTCCGAATACCAGTTGGCGACTTTCAGCCCAAACGTGATCGGCTCTGCATGAATTCCGTGCGTGCGGCCGATTTCCGGCGTGTCCTTGAATTCCCACGCGCGCTTCTCCAGCACTTCCCCCAGCCGCTCGATGCCCTTTTCGATCAGCTTCGACGCCTCGCGCATTAACAGGGCCTGCGAGGTATCCACCACGTCGTTCGACGTGAGCCCATAGTGCAGCCATCTCGCGGCTTCCGGATCGCCCACCGATTCCTGCACTGCAATCGTAAACGCGATCACGTCGTGGCGGACTTTCGACTCGATTTCATTGATCCGCGCGACGTCGATGCGGGCACGCTCGCGCAACCTGGCCGCGGCGGCAGCAGGAACAACGCCGGCCTCAGCCAGCGTTTCCGTCGTCGCCAGCTCGACATCGAGCCATTTCTGGAAGCGGTTTTCGTCGCTCCAGATTCGCCCCATTTCCGCGCGCGTATACCGTGGGATCAACTTATTTCCTCCGTCCTCAGAAGGAGTTGATGATACCCGAAAAAGCTACGACGTGCGATCAGAGGGACCGCCTCGCAAATTGCTTGCGTTTTTCCCGTCGATGACGGCCGGGACCGAGATGGGACACAGGCCGCAACTTGTAGCCGAGGTGGCGTGCTTCAGCCTAAACTAGCGGAACGATGACGAGCGGAGGATTCTATGGCACGCGTTGAAGGCGTTGACCCAGAGAACGCACCATTCATGATGGGTTTCATTTTTAAGAAGATCCGCAAACTTTTCGGCAAGGACCTGACCGCGCAGAAAATTTCGGCGCGCGTGCCCCGCGTGTTCTGGGTCAACGCTCTTGGCGAATGGCTGCTAGGCCAGAAAGGCAAAGTGCCGAAGCGGCAGCGGTCGATCGTTCAGTTGCGTACGGCGGCGCGAGTCGGATGTCCGTTTTGAATCGACATCAATTCTGCCGGAGGCAGAATGTTCGGGCTGAGCGAAGACGAGATCGACGCTCTCTTGCGCGGTCAATTCGACATTTTTTCGCCGCCCGACCAAGCGCTGCTCCGCATGGCCGATGCAATCGCGGACACGCCCGCAAACGTGAGCGATGAGCTTTACGCCGAGCTTCGCAAGCATTTTTCCGAGGAAGAGCTAATCGAGTTTGCGGCCAATGCAGGCCAGGAGAACTTCCGCGCGCGAGCAAACCGGGTGTTTGACGTCGGCAGCGATCATCTTTATTGCGTGATTCCCAAACGTTGAGCGGCGCTTACCCGTCGCTCTGTCATCAATTATCGTCACCAAGTGCTGTCACCAATTGCCTCGCGGCACTCTGACTTCAAAGAGTGAGCCAAAGCCAACGTTTGCCACGCCCCCAATCAGAAAGAACTCGGTATTGGATCGCGATTAAACGGAGAATCGGTCGCAGCTACAGCTCGAACGGGCCGAGAGGGACGCGCTGGGAGGCAATGTGGAGAGACCCGGCGAAGGCAAAGTCGGTTGGGCGGCTGGCGAGGGCCTGTTCGGCGGAGATTTGTGCGATATCGGGTGTGTTGTTCTGCTCCGAGAGATGCGCGAGAACAAGATGGCGTGCGCGCCCGTCGAAAACCTCCGAATCGGCCAGGAAATCGCTGACTACTGTATTTGACAGGTGGCCGGTGCGGCTCATTACGCGCTGCTTGATGTACCAGGGATACGGGCCTACCTTGAGCATCTCCAAATCGTGATTCGATTCGAGAATCAAAAAATCGGCTTCACGCAGGTGGTGTTTTACCAGCTCCGGCATGTATCCCAGATCGGTAACAATCGCCACTTTCGCGCCATTCGATCGAAACGCATACCCGACCGGGTCAGCGGCGTCGTGAGGAATGGCAAACGGAGAGATCTCGACATCGCCGATTTCGAATCGCGCCCCAGGACGCACAAATTCGACCCTTTCGAGCTTCGTCTTTGGGCTGTCAGCGTACGTCTTCTGAACTTCGCAATAGGTGGGTTCGGTCAAATACGCGGGACATTTCCAGTCGCGCGCAAGTTGCGCGAGCCCGCTGCAATGATCGGAATGTTCGTGCGTTACGAGGATTGCGTCGACGCGTTCCGGGCGGCTGCGGCCGAGCGCTTCAAATCGCCGGAGCATTTCTTTGCGGCCAAGACCGGCGTCGATGAGGAGAGTGGTGTGTTCCGTTTCGAGCAACGTGCAGTTGCCCGTGCTGCCTGAAGCAAGAATGGATATCCGGAACGCGATGCGCCAGTCCTCGGGCGGCGTCGAGACGCGAACTGCCGGTCGACTGACGTTTCTTTCCGCCGCGCGGAATATTGTCAGAATTCCCGGCACGGTGCAATACCCCAAACGAGCTGTTGGAGAAAAATATAACGACGGCTAAAAGGAGAGATCGGAACGCGTGAGCTGGAACCCATTCAGGTTGCCAACCACCGATGCAGCGAGACGCTCCGGCTGGAAAAATTGACTGGCCACTTCGCGGACGTCTTCCGGCGTGACGCTTTCGAGCATGGCGATCAGCTGTTCCGGCGTGAAGTGCCGGTTGAAATAGAGGTGATAACGCGCCAGGCTGTTCATCCGTTGCCCCGTGCTTTCGAGGGCCAGCAGAGTCGAGCCTTTCAAGTGGTCTTTCGACCGCCGCAATTCTTCCGGCGTAAGCAACTCGTCCTTGAGCCGCCTGAATTCCAGCAGGATCGAATCGATCACCTTCGGCGCCGTATCGAGCGATGTTCCTGCGTACACCGAAAGCATGCCCGCATCCTTATACGCATTCAGCTCGCTGAAGATGGCATACGCCAGCCCCTGTCGTTCGCGGATATTCTGAAACAGCCGCGACGACATTCCGCCGCCGAGAACGTTGTTGAGAACCGAAACGGCGAAGCGCCTGCGGTCCGACATCGGCAGCGCCGCAACTCCAATACAGATGTGGACCTGCTCCAATTCGTTCTTTTTGCGCAGCGTAATATGAGGGGCAGGACGTGGGGCTGAGTCGGAATCCAGTTCAGGCGCGCGCTCGAGTTTGGCGAATCGCTCCGCAACGAGTTCGACGAATCGTTGGTGTTGCAGGCGGCCTGCCGCGGTGATCACGACGTTGTTTGGCGCATACCAGCGAGGAAACCACGATTCGAGCGTCGACCGGTTAAATGCCGACACGGTTTCCGGTGTCCCAAGGATTGGCCGCCCAAGCGCATGAGGGTTCCAGAAATTCTGAGTGAACAGCTCGTGCACCAGATCCTCGGCATTGTCCTGCGTCATACGGATCTCTTCGAGGATCACGGAGCGCTCGCGATCGATATCTTCCGGAGCGAATTTGGGCTCGAGCAACATATCCGACAGAACGTCGAAGGCTTTGGGCAGATGTTCGTCGAGGACGCGCGTGTTGAAGCAGACCATTTCCTTGGACGTGAAGGCGTCGAGCATCCCGCCAATGCTGTCGACTTCGCGTGCGATGTCTTCGGCACTGCGGCGCCGCGTTCCTTTGAACACCATATGCTCGATGAAATGTGAAAGGCCGTTCACTTCGGCCGGCTCGCGGCGCGATCCTGAACGCAGCCAGATGCCGGCGGAAATCGAGCGGACGTGCTCCATCGGTTCGGTGATGATCACGAGGCCGTTGGGCAGCGTGTCCTGGTGCACGCCTTGGGCAATTTCAGCCATGTAAGAACATTCTCGCATCGAAAGATGTTCCTGTCATTCGCCACCTTCCGGATTCGCGGAAAAACATTCGACTCAGGAAATTTAGATTTTTTTTGATCCTACGTACAAACGATGAGACGACGAAGAACTCCACCATAGATCGAGCCGTCCGGAGCGCGCCCGATGGCAATGCGGTTTTGCTGGCACGCATTCGCCGCGAGGAGCATAATGTCGCGCGGTTTCGATCGTTTATTGACTATCGAGGAGGGTACGATGCTGCATCGGCGGGATTTCATTCGGCAGGCCGCAGTCGCCGCAGCGTTGCTCGGGGTCCCCGTAGCGCGCGCCGAGCAGGTGTTGTGCGAAACCGCGCCGGCCCTGCCGTCGAAAGACCTACTATCGAGCAACCCGAACGCCTATTGGGCCGCCCTGCGTAAGCAGTGGCTGCTTGCTCCCGATCATATCAATTTGAACTGCGGTTCCGTGGGATGCACGCCGCTGCCGGTGCTGCGCACGATGATCGACCACATCCTTTCGGCTGAAACCTTTGTTGAGCCGGCGTATCCCTGGTTTGGATACGACGAAAACACGCACTTGCAGGAGACATGCAAGGCGCTGGCGGATTTCCTCCACATCAGCACGGACGAACTTGCGCTTGTCCGCAACGCAACGGAAGCGAACAACGTGGTGGTGAACGGGATGAATCTGGCGGCTGGAGACGAAGTGCTGCTGACGGACCAGGAACATCCCGGAGGGCATTGCCCGCTCGATCAGCGTGTGGCGCGCCACGGAATCAAGTTGAATTACGTTCAGATCCCGCAGCCGCCCTCGACCGCGGAAGAGATTGTCGAACGCTTCGAGAAAGCGATCACGCCAAAGACTAAGCTGATCTTCTTCAGCCACATCACAACAGCAACGGGCGTGATTCTTCCGGCGAAGCAAATCTGCGCGATGGCTCGCGAGCATGGCATTTTGACGCACGTCGACGGTGCGCATGCGATTGGGCAAATTCCGCTCGACCTGACCGATATCGGCTGCGACTTTTACGGATCCAGCCCGCATAAATGGCTGATGGCGCCCAAGGGAACGGGCTTCCTCTATATTCGCCAGGAGCGGCTGAAGGATTTGTGGGTGAACATCGCGACGGCGAACTGGAACAATTACGATCTGAAGGCTTACCGGTTCTCGTGGATCGGCACGTCGAATCTTTCGGTGATGGTGGGACTGAAAGCAGCGATTGACTTCTGCAACCAGCTTGGCCCGGACATCGTTTACGCACGGATTCACGAGCTGGCCAAGCAAGTGCGCGACCGCGTGGTTTCTTATCCTCAACTGCGAACCGTCAACGCAAGCAGCGATCCATTCTATGGAGGTCTGGTGACCTTCGAGCCGGACAAAACGAAATGGAATGGCGACCTGAAGCGCGTGGTTGAGGAGTGCGGCAAACGCAACATGCGCATCGCCGGAGGTCCGGATCACTTCCGCGTGTCGACGCACATCTTCACTCAGCCCGCGGAACTCGACGCGTTCTACGATTGCTTACGAATCGGCGTCGCTTGATTGTTTTCCAGTTCATCCGCCGATAGGTAATGGGCAGTTTGAATTTTGACTGCTTGTGTCACGATCAAGAAAATTCACACTGACCCATTACCCGCCGATATCGCGGGTTGCGCGCTCGCTGCTCGTACGTTAGCATCGCGTTTGGCGCGCGAGCAGATGGAACAACGCGCCCCACATTTGACGAATGCCGAACGCTCTGCCTCACATACTGATTACGAACGACGACGGAATCCAGGCGCCGGGACTGCGCGCTCTGGTTGAAGGCCTGCAGAACATGGCTCGACTGACGGTGGTCGCGCCGTCGCACGAACGGAGCGCCTCGGCCCAGTCGCTCACACTGCGTCAGCCTATCTACTGCGATCAGCTTGCCGAGAACGAATATGCAGTGGAAGGAACGCCGGCCGACGCAGTGATTCTGGCGTTTTACACGCTGCTGAGTGAAAAGCCCGACCTGGTGATTTCGGGTATCAACCGCGGCGGAAACGTGGGTGAAAACGTCTACTACTCGGGAACCGTGGGAGCCGCGATGGAAGGCGCGTTGAACCGCGTGCCGTCGATCGCGCTTTCGCTGGCATACAAAGGACGAGACGGCGATTTCGGCCCGGCTGTGAATTTCGCGCGAGTGCTTGCGCCATTGGTGCTGAAGGAAGGGCTTCCGAGCGGCGTGCTGTTGAATGTGAACGTGCCTCAGCCATGGAACGGGAGCGTGCGGTTTGTGCGGCAATCATCAAAGATTACACGCAACGTGCTGCAGCCCGGAAAAGATCCCCGGGGACGCAATTACTACTGGCTGCACGAGCAGCAGATCACCGAGGGGATCGATCCTGATACCGACCAAGCCGCGATCCGTGACGGAGCCATCTCCATTACACCCCTGGTGATCGATCACACACACATGGCCTCTCTCAATCACCTGTCGAGTTGGGCAAAGACTCTGGAAGAAGCGTCGAAACAGAAGATCCATTCGTAACTACGCCGCGTCGTCAATTCCTCAAGCAGACTTGTTCCGACCATCGGCCCCTTCAGGACTAAGCCACTGCAACTTCCTACAGACCGCCGCTCATGGAGCTACCGTTTCCTGTGGATAGACAGCTTCCTCGGCGATGCTCATCATCGGACGAACTGCCGCCGATAAACCCGCGCGTCCAGCGACCAAATGTCAGATACGAAAAAAACAGCGGAAAATAAAGCCGTCAATGGCCCCTCGCAGGTTAGCACCCGCTTGGAAGAGCAGAAGGTGCAGGAGCGGGTCGCGATCGGGCCGCACGTTGTTTATGAAACGATTCGCCGCGAAGGCGAGCAGGAATTCCAACGGCCCCCTTCTGCGGTGGCATGGTCCGGCTTTGCGGCGGGCCTGTCGATGGGATTCTCGCTGGTGGCCGAAGGGCTTCTGGCCGCTTACCTGCCAAACGCAGGTTGGACGAAACTGGTTTCAAAGTTCGGCTATAGCCTGGGATTTTTGATCGTCACGCTGGGACGACAGCAGTTGTTCACCGAGACGACGCTGACGGTGATTCTGCCGTTTCTGGCGCGCGGAAAACCAAAGCTGATCTGGACCGTTCTTCGCATCTGGGGCGTGATTCTGGTATCGAATCTGGTTGGCACATACCTGTTCGCGTTTTGTATTGCGCGGACGGATATGTTCAACGCGCACCTGCAGCAAGCGATGCTTCAGGTAAGTCAAGAGCCGCCAGCCAGCTTCCCGGCGGTGTTCCTGAAGGCCATTTTTGCCGGCTGGTTGATCGCATTAATGATTTGGCTGTTGCCCGCCGCGGAATCGGCGCGTGTCAGCATCATTATCATCATCACTTACATCATTGGATTGGGCGGTTTCAGCCACATCATCGCCGGATCGAACAAGCTGTTCTTCCTGATCGTTTCGGGGCACGAGTCCTGGGGGGCATATTTCAGGCAGTTCTTCTTGCCGACATTAGCAGGAAACGTGGTGGGCGGGGTGTCGTTAGTTGCGTTTCTGGGGCACGCTCAGGTCGTGGCGGGCAAGAACAACGGCTGACCGGGCGGTTCAAGCCGAAGGGCACGCGGGTCCTGCATCCTTCAAGCTGCAGGCGCAACACACGCGCCTCAACGCGCGGTTGTGGCGGGACACGCTTTCAGGTCTCTGGAAAGCAAGCGGTGAAACAAATGCTCGCCCGTCTCGCGACGCGCCGAGAGGCGGCCAGCGTTGTAGGCGCGCGAGCCAAGACCGCGCTGCACTCCTTCGCAGATCACGATGTCTTCCTGCTGAACGCGCTCGCTGACGCCGATGCTCTCGCGGATGTAAGGCAACTGCGATTCGCTGGTATCGCCAAAGTAGAAGTCGAAAATCACTTCGCAGCGATCGACCGACAGCGGAATGACAAGATTTGTGTCGAGGTAACCTTCGTACCAATTCAACATGAAATTCGGGTATTGCCAGAAATAAAACGCGCGGTCTCCTTTGCGTGTGGCTGCGGCGCTCCGATCGGAACCGGAGTCCAGCGAAACAGGACTCGACTGAACGCAGCAGCGTTCGAAATTTTCGATGGTGTAATTCGTGTAATCGAGGACGCTGTTCAAGCCTTTGTGCATGTGCGGCACGTGATAGCCGCCGTCAAGAAAGTTATCCACATAAACCTTCCAGTTGCACTCGATCGTGTAACTGCGGCGCTCGACGAAGTTCAGCTTGCCGAATCCGAGGGGCTGCGCGAGGCCAACGAGAGGGCCAAGAAAATCTCGCAGCGGCGCGGCGTTGGAGGCTAGATTCACAAAGACGAAGTTTTCCCAGGTGTCGACACGAAGCTGGACGAGGCCGTTTTGCGCCCGGTCGAAATGGCAGACGCCATCGAAATCCGTGACACCTCGAAGCTCGCCCTCGAGCGAATAGGTCCAGCCGTGATATGGGCATCGCAGGTGCTGCGCCCGGCCGCAAGGCTCGTTCATCACGATCATGGCGTGATGACGGCACACGTTGTAGAACGCGCGGAGTTTCGAGTCCGTGCCCCGAACGACCACGATAGGCTCTCCGGCGACAATCGCCGTGACGTATGCCCCGGTCGGTTCGAGCTGGTCCGTTCTGGCGACCGCCTGCCACGTCCGCGCGAACAGGTTTTCCTTTTCCAGATCAGCGATTCGCGCGTCCGTATACCAGGGCGCAGGAATCGTGTAAGCCTCAGACAGCGGGGCCGAATCGTCGTAGCTCGATAAAATCTCGTGCAGCGATTTTTCCATCGGTTCCGTCGCGATTCTTATGCAAGCAGCGGGATAACGATAACCCGATTCGTCTTCACGCGCGAGCACGCGCGATAGCGGAATCGGTTCTATGGTCACCGTCGTTGCGGGCGCCGCAGATCAAGTAATATAGGTGGTCGCATGTGGGCTTGCGTTTTCTCACGGAGGGCAAATGGATTATCGCGCAATCGAACAACGGATCGTGAAATCAGTAGGGCTGCAGAAGCGGCCCGTCGCTGTGAAATTTGCGGGCGCACTGCCTGCGGGGATTGAGAAATTCACCGGAACCGAGCCCTCGGGTTGCAGTTTCTGGCGGCTCGCTGCTGCCGGGCGGACGTTCTACACGCTTCCGAGCGACCACTACAATTGTCCGATCGGAAGCTATACGCATAATATTCCTCTGCCGCCCGATCGCGCGAGGGAGCTTGAACAGACGCTTGGACTGATGGTGGAAATTGGGTACGTCAAAATGGAAGAGGTGCCCAGTATCCCGCGCGTAGCCCGCACGCCAGGCGCGGTGGTCTACGCTCCACTGGGAGAAACGCCGGTCGAGCCGGATGTAGCGATCTTTTCGGGTCTCGCATCGCAAATAATGATTTTGCAGGAGGCCGCGCATCGCGCGGGCGTTGCAGCGCAACTTCCGGTGCTTGGCCGGCCGACGTGCATGGCGTTGCCGGCATCGATGGCGCAGGGATCGGTAGTCAGTTCCGGCTGTATAGGAAATCGCGTCTACACCGGCCTGGGCGACGGCGAAATGTACATCGTGGTCCGAGCGAAGGATCTCGATCCGGTTGTCCGGGAGATGGAGAAGGTGGTTGGCGCCAACCAGCAGCTCGAGCAATATCATGAATCGCGAAAAAAGGCGCTGGCGTCCGCGTAAACCGCCTCTTCCGCTGCCAACTTGCAAATCGCCGAAAGGATTGGCCGTTGAAAACGAGGACGCCGGCAAATCGACGATCGACGGGGCGTAAACGGCCGCGCGCCGTTCAGTGGCTCGCAGCGTTTGGCTTTATCCTGCTCGTCTGTCGATTCACTAGCGCGGATACGGAATATTACCGGCACGCGTTTTTCGACAACAGCGAGACACCCGACTTTTATTTCTACAGCGCGGGCAAGGCGGTAGCACCAAGCATCCTCGATTTGCAGAGCCAGAAGGCACCGGTCGATTCAGCGATCTTTTTCACTCCGCCGAACTCGCTGCGCCTCTCGTGGCAATCGAACCCGGGCGGATCGTGGGAGCTGCCGGTGAGGGTCGTCGAGTTCCGCGACCGCGAAATTCTTTTCGATGGCGATTCGCTAATTTTGTGGTGCTACTCCGCCACGCCAATTTCCGCGGGCGATCTTCCGGAGATTCGTCTCCTCGATACGAACCACAATTTCTCGGTGCCAATCCGTTTGGGAGATTTCTCCAGTCTAATGCAGGCGCGTCGCTGGACGCAGATTCGAATTCCGCTCTCGAAATTTGGGACGGGCTCTGTCGATCAGTTCGATCCGCACCGGTTGCAGGAAGTCGTGTTTTCGCAAGCCGCGGCGGATGGCGCAAAGCACACGCTGCTCGTCGACGAAATACGCATCGATAACGCGGCATCTGCATCTGCTGAAACTGCACGCGACGAGTCGCAGCTCGCGCGACACATCGAAACTCCGCGCAACCTGAAAGCCTTCGGCTATGAGCGCCAGGTCGACTTGTCATGGGACGAGCCCAGTGATGGGCAGGTCACTCGTTACGTGATCTACCGTTCGCAAAATGGCCAGCCGTTCCAGCCCATCGGCATTCAGGTCCCCGGCCTGACGCGCTACAGCGATTACCTTGGCGAGCCGGGGCAGACGGCATCCTATAAAGTCGCCACCGAAGACGGCAGCTATAGCTTGTCGTCCTTTTCGCCTGTTGTGACTGCTTCGACGCGCCCTCTGACCGACGATGAACTGCTGACCATGCTGCAGGATGAGTGCTTCCGTTATTATTGGGACTCAGCCGGGCCACACTCCGGGATGGCGCGCGAGAATGTACCCGGGAACGACCGCATCCTTGCCACGGGTGCGAGCGGATTCGGAATCATGGCCCTGGTTGTGGGAGTGAATCGCGGATTCATCACGCGCGAGCAGGGCGTAGAGCGGCTGACGAAAATTGTAAATTTTCTGGAAAAGGCGCCGCGTTATCACGGCGCGTGGTCGCAT
Organism: Candidatus Acidiferrales bacterium; assembly: GCA_036279175.1. GTDB lineage: Bacteria > Acidobacteriota > Terriglobia > Acidiferrales > UBA7541 > Palsa-295. Next base: position 15,086 of record DASUJR010000059.1, read on the forward strand.
TTCATGGATGACGCAACCGGTGCGAGCCTGCCCGTCTTTGACATGTACGACAACGCGGGCGATCTGGTGGAAACCTCTTTTCTGATGGAAGGCCTGCTGACGGCGCGCCAGTATTTCGACGGGAGGAGCGCTCAAGAGCAGTCACTGCGGAAACGGATCACGCACCTTTGGGAAACGGTGGATTGGGACTGGTACCGCCGCACTCCGAATGGGACGGGGCTGCTGTGGCATTGGTCGCCGGAATGGTCGTGGCTCATCAATCATCAAATCGATGGGTTCAACGAGACGATGATCGTTTATCTGCTCGCCATTGCATCGCCCACTCATCCCGTTCCCGCAAGTCTTTATTATTCCGGCTGGGCAAGCCCGAAAGGGTACGCGAACGGGAATACGTACTTCGGTATCAAGCTGGATGTCGGTTTCGATACGGGGGGTCCGCTTTTCTTCACGCACTATTCGTACATGGGCTTCGATCCACACGCACTGACGGATCGCTATACAAATTATTTCGATAACAACCGGAACATGGCGCTGATCAATCGCGCTTACTGCATCAAGAATCCTGGCGATCACAAAGGCTATGGAGCCGACGACTGGGGACTCACCGCAAGCGATGGAGCCGACGGCTATATGGCGCACGCGCCCGACGCACGCGACGATGACGGTACGATGACCCCCACCGGCGCGCTCGCGTCCTTCCCGTACACGCCGAAAGCGTCGATGGCCGCATTCAAGTATTTCTATCGCGATCTCGGCGCCAAACTTTGGGGCATTTATGGTCCGCGCGACGCTTTCAATCTGGACAAAAACTGGTACGCGCGGATCTATATGGGCCTGAATCAGGCGCCGATTACGGTTATGGTGGAAAATTACCGCTCCGGGCTGATCTGGAGACTGTTCATGTCGAACCCGGAAATACAAGGAGCGGTGAAGCGCATCGAGGCGCTATCGACGCCCACCCAGAATACACGTGTACCCTGATTCGCGGCGAGCGGTCGACTACGGTGCGGGCTTTGGCAGGCAGGCAACGAACGCCGAGAGCGCGCTGACGTTGTGATTCTGTTGACACCGATAGTTGTGAGTGCTATCAAATAACGCCAATTAAAACGATTTAGCTAAAGTGCCTACTGCAATGCAACGACAGCTCTCCATTGCGCGGTTCACAGTTTTCTTCGCGATGCTCGCGACTCTCGCTGCCCTGGGTCTGCCGCCACTCGCCGCTGCCGCTCAAGAACAGACATCGCAGACCGTTGTTGTCGACGCTTCGGCTGCCAACCATCCGTTTCCGCATTTTTGGGAGGAGATGTTCGGCTCCGGCCGCGCAATCCTCAGCCTGCGCGACAGCTATCGCCGCGACCTGCGTGAAGTGAAGGGCGTAACGGAGTTCCGCTACGTGCGCTTCCACGCGATCCTGAATGACGACGTCGGGATCTACGGCGAGGACGCACACGGACAGCCGGTCTACAATTTTTCCTATATCGATCAGATTTATGACGGGCTCCTCGCGAACGGCGTACGGCCGTTCGTCGAACTGAGCTTCATGCCGGAAAAACTGGCAGCGCAGCCGATTCATCAGGCGTTCTGGTATCACCCCAACGTCTCTCCACCAAAAAGCTGGACAGCCTGGGACGATCTAATCGCCGCGCTTGCGAAGCACTTAGTGGCGCGGTACGGAATCGACGAAGTCAGCAAGTGGTATTTCGAAGTGTGGAACGAACCGAACCTGGACTTCTGGGGCGGCCAGCCGAAGCAGGCCACATATTGGCAGCTTTACGACCACACGGCCCGGACGCTGAAATCCGTCAGCCCGCGTTTGCGCGTGGGAGGTCCAGCGACGGCCCAGGCTGCATGGGTCGCCGCGTTCATCAAACATTGCCATGATGGCCACGTTCCGGTGGACTTCGTTTCGACGCACGTCTATGGCAACGACACAGCAGAGAATGTGTTTGGGACGCACGAGCAGATTTCGCGTAAGGACATGGTGTGCCGCGCGGTCAGTAAGGTCCACACCGAGATCGGATCATCGGTTATGCCGGAGCTTCCGCTGATCTGGAGCGAGTTTAACGCGGCATATGACAACGAATCGGACGTGACGGATGCAGCCTACATGGGACCGTGGCTTGGGAACATGATCCGGGAGTGCGACGGACTCACGAAAATGATGTCGTACTGGACTTTCTCCGATGTATTCGAAGAGCAGGGCGTGGTCAAGACTCCGTTCTATGGCGGCTTTGGACTGATCGCAGAGCTAGGGATTCCGAAGCCTTCGTTTAACGCATTCAAGCTGCTGCACGAACTCGGCGACCGCCGTCTTGATTCGAACTCGGATTCGGCGCTTGTGACGCGTAAGGCCGACGGCGCCGTCGTGGTCGCCGTGTGGAACTACGCGCCGCCGAACAAACCCGGCCCTTCCGAAACGATCACTCTCGAGTTCAAGAATTTCAATCCGAAGAAAGCGTCGATTTTTATGGTCGATCCGGCCACCGGCGACTCAGAAACTGCGTTCCGTAAGATGGGTTCGCCGCCATATCCCACGCGAGAGCAGATTCGCGAATTGCGCGACGCCGCCAAACTGCCCCCTCCCTCTGTCGATCGAATCAGCGGACATCAATTGAAGCTAACCATCCCGTCGTATGGACTTGAAGTGATCGAATTGAAGTAAGGTGTCTCCCGCACCTCACATCTTCCTCCAACGCGTTTTATCCTTCGGGCTGAATGCTGGTTTGCCTTTCGCACGGTCTGCTACTTCGATACAATCCGCGCATGCCGGACGAGCAGGAGGCTCTGATCTCTGCCGCGCGACACGCGCGCGAAAATGCGCATGCGCCGTTCTCGAATTTCCGCGTTGGTGCCGCGCTGCGGGCCAAGTCAGGCCGCATCTATACCGGGTGCAACGTCGAAAACGCCAGCTACGGCCTGACGCTGTGCGCCGAACGCGTCGCGATCTTCAAAGCAATTTCCGAAGGCGAACGCGGATTCGATGCAATTGCGGTTGTCGCGGATACGGACGCCTTAACCTCGCCCTGCGGCGCATGCCGGCAAATCATTTGGGAATTCTGCGGGGACGTTCCTGTGATTCTTGCGAACCTGAGCGGAAAGATTCAACGGGAAACATCGGCGCAGTTGCTGCCGCGCGCGTTCGATTCTTCGTCTTTATAGCTCAGTTCGGTTCTTTGGTTTCGATAGCTAAGAATTTCAGATAAACGCGGATCTCTATAGATGAAACGAACGATGACAGAAGACTTTCCACAGCGATTCTTGAAGTCGCGCATCGTTATTTATTTGTGTTTCGTCGCGCTCCTCTGTAGTTCGGCCGCTTTCATGGCCGCAAAAGAACACGCGGACCTGATCATAGCGGGCGGCACAGTCGTTACGATGGACGCGCAAAGGCACTTGATTGAGGACGGCGCTGTGGCTGTTCGCGGCGACTCAATCGTGGGCGTCGGAACGACTTCAGAAATCGAGGCGGAATTCGAGACACCGCACGCGATCGACGCACGCAACGACCTGGTGCTTCCCGGTTTCATCAATGGGCACGCTCATGCTGCGATGAGCCTGTTCCGCGGAATCGCGGACGATCTCGCGCTCGACGAATGGCTGCACAAATACATCTTTCCCGCCGAGGCACGCAACGTGACGCCCGACTTCGTTACCTGGGGGACGAAGCTTGGCGTCCTGGAAATGCTTCGCGGCGGAATCACCACCTACGCGGACATGTATTACTTCGAGGACGACGTTGCCCGCGCAACGAAGGATGCCGGCATGCGCGGGGTCCTGGGGGAGACCATTCTCGATTTCCCGGCGCCCGACAACAAATCGACAGCCCAAGCGTTGAGCTACACCCAGAACTATATCAATCGCTGGAAAAATGATCCGCTGATAACGCCTGCGGTGGCGCCACACTCGATCTATACGTGTTCGCAGAAAACGCTGCAAGAATCGGCCGCGCTCGCACGGCGCAATGACGTGCCGATCCTTACTCATCTGTCGGAAGCACAGTTCGAATTGCAGCAAAGCCGCGCGCAGCACGGCGCAACGCCTGTCGGATATCTGGAGCGAATCGGATTCCTCGGGCCCGATGTGGTTGCGGCGCATTGCGTTTGGATGGATGCCGCCGACATCGCCGCGCTGGTGCATTTCGGGGTGGGCTGTACGAACAATCCTTCGAGCAACATGAAAACGGCGGCCGGTGTGATGCCCGTGCCGGAGATGCTCTCAGCGGGCCTGGCCGTCGGGATCGGCACAGATGGAGCAGCCAGCAACAATAATTTGGATATGTTCGAGGAAATGGATCTCGCCGCAAAATTGCAGAAGGTCACGCGAATGGATACTCGCGCATTGCCGGCGGAGCAGGTGGTTGAGATGGCCACGATTGGCGGCGCGCGCGCGCTTCACATGGAGAAGGAAATCGGATCGCTCGAAACAGGCAAGAAGGCTGACATGATCCTGATCGACACCACCGCGCCGCACGCGACCCCGATGTACAATGTCTATTCGGAACTCGTGTACGCGCTGAAGGCTTCGGACGTGAAAACTGTCATCATCGGCGGGCAAGTGGTCATGCAGGATCGACGCATGCTTACGCTCGACGAGCCGCAAATTCTGGCAAACGCCCGTGAATACCAGAAGAAGATCTCCGCCTCGCTCGCGCACTGACGCCGCTGACAAAACCATCGCAACAGGTCTTCGTCAACCCAGATATCTCTCACCTCGCCAGCAACTGCCGCGTCAGATTCGCATAGATCTCAACCGCGTCCAGCAGATCTTTCGTTGCGACGCGTTCTTCTGCCGTATGCGCCAGCCGAATATCTCCCGGACCGATCAACAGAGGTTTGCCCCAGCTGGGAGTCAAGGCAGGTACGTCGGTGGTAAAGGAAACGACGGTGGTCGGGTAGCCGGCGACGCGTTCAAAATAAACCGGCGGAACGCATAGGATCTCATTGATTTCCGCGTGGCCGTGCGCAGCCGCAGCGATTGCCTGCCGAATCGGCTCAGGATCGCAGGCCAGGCGGACCATGACTTCCGCGCTTGCGGAATCGGCAATCACGTTCGGTGCGCGGCCACCCGCGATGGTGCCGATGTTTAGCGTGCAGGGCCCGAGCAATTCATCGCTGGGCAGCGAAATCCGCCGAATCTTCGCGAGCGCATCCAGCAAAGCGTCGATCGCCGAGTTACCCAGCTCTGGATAGGCAGAATGAGCTGCCGTACCACGAGCGTGGATTTCGAGCCGCAGCGCGCCCTTGGATGCCAAGGCGAGTTTGTTCTGCGTCGGCTCACCGTTGATCATATAACGGCAGCCGCGAGGAGACCGCGCCGCAACGAACGCCCCGGCACTGTTGCGCTCTTCGCCGACGAGGAAAAGCAGGGCGAACCCCGACACGCCTTCGCCACGCAGCTTCTCGGCGGCGCAAATCATCGCAGCGGCGATGCCCTTCGCGTCACACGAGCCCCGGCCCCAAATGTATTCGGCGTCGTCGCGCGAAGGGAAAAACGGCGGCACCGTGTCCATATGGGTCGAAAGAGTGACCAGCGGCTCGCCCCAGTTCACAAGAACGTTGAAGCGGTCCGCCTCGACGTCCATGCGTTCGACCACGCCGTCGGTAGATCGCGCCAGCCTCGATAGGCAATCGAAAAGGTAGGATCCAACGTGGCGTTCATTGCCAGTGATCGATTCGATGTCGACGAGCGTTCGAGTGAGTTCGACGATGTTCATTCGCTTTTCATCGGACGAAAGGGAGCAAGAATACCAGAAAGCCGGCGTACGACAGCACCGTTGCGAATGCTGCAGGGGACAACGGCGCTGTGAAGGGGGCGTTTGAGTATTCAGACTGGCGACAGGGACCCAACGAAAAAGATGATGGGCAAGTTGCTGGTTTGGAGGCATGGGAAACGGTTTCTCGGCGCGTTTCTTGACAACCCAAACCCCGGACCTATAATTAGCCTTTGATACAGCATTCCGGGTAAAGACCGATGTTTCTAGATGTCAATGATTTAGCGGTTCGCAAAACCCGCATCCGCAAGAGCTACTCCCCCGGCACGTTGGACTTCCACTCCGGCGAATTTCGCCAGCTCGAACCGCTGGAAGTCCGCGCGACTGCGGAACTGATTGACGGGCAGATCCGAATCTGGGGCAATCTTCACACGCGCGTCGAGCTGGTGTGCGCGCGTTGCCTGGACACGGTTGTCGAAGAGATCAGCCGCGATTTCGATCTGCTATACCGGCCGATGGCATCGATCGCCGGTGAAGAGGAAGTCCAGCTGAATCTGCAAGATACGGAAATCGGCTTCTTTGAAGGCGACGGCCTTTTTCTGGCAGATATTCTGGCCGAGCAGGTTAACCTGGCTCTTCCAATGAAGGTGATTTGCCGAAGCGACTGCCGCGGTCTATGCCCCCATTGCGGCGCCAACCTGAATAACGAGGAATGCCGCTGTGAGAAGACGGGCGGCGATCCTCGGATGGCTCCCCTGGCGCGCCTGAAGCAAGACTGGTTCAAAAAGCAATAAAACGATACACTGTTCGTTACATCGGGCCGCCAAACTGGCGGCATCAAGAGGAGTTGTGTCATGCCGAATCCAAAACGCCGTCATTCGAAGCGCCGGACAAGCAACCGGCGGGCGCACGATCATCTGACAGGGCTCTCGCTTTCGAAATGCCCCCATTGCCATGAGACGAAGCTGCCCCACCGGGCGTGCCCCCACTGCGGCTACTATAAAGGCCGTGAAGTGATTGACACTTCGGCCAAGACGGCCTAAGTTCTCCCTCGTCCTACCTTCTCCGCAGCGGATATAAGCATAAGCGGATTTAGCGGAGCTTTTAATGACCACCATTGCCCTGGATGCCATGGGCGGCGACCATGCGCCACGCGCCGAAGTGGAAGGCGCGATTCTGGCCACTCGCGAGTACGGCGTTCGCATCCTGCTGGTCGGAGTGGAGGAAACGGTCAAGCACGAACTGGCGCGGCACCGCTACCGGGGTCAGTCGATCGAGGTGGTGAACGCGAGGGAAGTGATCACGATGCGCGATTCGCCGTCCCAGGCGTTTCGGCGCAAGAAGGACAGTTCTCTTCACGTCGCGGCTCACCTGGTGCACGACGGAAAATCCGAAGCGTTGGTTACCACTGGAAATACCGGCGCGGCGATGACAATCGCCCGGTTCGTTCTGGGGACGCTTCCATCGGTGGACCGCCCTGCGCTCGCCGCGGCGTTTCCCAACGCGAAGGAAAAAGCTTCGGTAATTCTCGACGTCGGGGCGAACGTCGATTCAAAGGCAGCGCAGATCGAGCAGTTCGCCGTGATGGGCGAGATTTACTACCGGACGATATTTGGCGTGCGCAAGCCGCGCGTGGCGCTCTTGTCGATCGGCGAAGAAGAGATGAAGGGCAACGAATTGACGCGGGAGGCATTCAATCGCCTGAAGCAGAATCCGTCGATCACGTTTGTCGGGAACGTGGAAGGACGCGACGTGTTTCGCGGCAACGTGGACGTGATCGTCTGCGACGGCTTCATCGGGAATGTGGCGCTCAAGATCAGCGAAGGCGTTGCAGAACACATCTCGGGCATGCTGAAGAAAGCGATCAAGAGCCGGCTTTCATCGCAAATAGGCTACGCGCTTTCCAAGGGCGCGTTTGACGATTTCCGCAAGCGCACCGATTATTCGGAGTATGGCGGCGCTCCGCTCCTTGGCGTGCGCGGAATCACGATCATCGGCCACGGGCGCTCGAATCCGAACGCCGTCAAGAACGCGATCCGCGTTGCTGCGGAAATGTGCCGTTCGCACGTAAACGAAAAAATCGAGCAGGAGCTTTCCGCCGCTACCGCCTTAGCGGCACGAGGTTGATACGGGCGATTCTCAAGGTCGAATCTCTCAAGTGAAAGCGTAAATGGGATGAGCAAGCTTGCCTACCTTTTTCCCGGACAGGCCTCTCAGTATTCGGGCATGGGTCGCGAATTGGCGGAACATTTTCCGGAATCGCGCGGCGTCTTCGATGAAGCGGACGCCGCACTGGGATTTTCGGTTTCCAACTTGTGCTTCTCCGGCTCGGAAGAAGACTTGAGGCTCACCGAGAATACGCAGCCGGCCATTTTCGCGGTATCGATTGCGGCTCTGTGCGCGATCGAGAAGCGCGGGATCGTGCCCGATTTCGTGGCCGGACACAGCCTCGGCGAATATTCGGGACTCGTCGCTTCGGGTGCGTTGGATTTTTCCACCGGCATCAAGCTGCTGCGCAAGCGTGGCGAGTTCATGCAGGAAGCCGTGCCCAAAGGCGAAGGCGCAATGGCCGCGATCATGGGCCTTTCGCCTGCAGACGTAGGAGAGATTTGCAAGAAGGCTGCCGACCACGAAGTGGTTTCTCCCGCAAACCTCAATTCCCCTGAGCAGACCGTCATTTCCGGCAACGCTGCTGCGGTGAAACGCGCGGTCGAAATCGCTTCCCAAACCGGCGCGAAACGTGCGGTGATGCTGCCGGTCTCCGCTCCATTTCATTGCGCTTTGATGGAGCCGGCCCAGAAGAAACTCGAACCCGAACTACGGTCAGCGGCATTCAGCGCGCTGCGGACACCGCTGATCACAAACGTAGATGCGGAAGCGATTAAGTCGGGTGAAGAAGCGCGGGATGCCTTGATCCGCCAGGTTGTGATGCCGGTGCGATGGCTCGATTCGATTCGCGAACTGATCGGTTCCGGCGTGACGATCTTCGTGGAGGTCGGTCCCGGCAAGGTGCTGTGCGGCCTGCTGCGGCAGATCGACCGCTCGGTGCGTTGCTTCAATGTAGAAGACGCGGCGAGCCTGAAGTCCACGCTCGACAAGATCACGCAGGCCCGCGCGGGAACCACGGATTCGTGAGATCTTTGGCAGCAACGACCGGTCCGGCTGCGCGGTTCATCGTGAGAGTCTTTTTTCTCCTAGGCACATAACGAATGTTCTCGCTGAAAGATAAAGTCGCTCTAGTTACCGGCGCGTCGCAAGGCATCGGACGCGCCACTGCTCGCGCGCTCGCCGAGGCGGGAGCGAAGGTTGTGCTCGCATCGCGCAACGAGCAACAGCTTGGCATGCTGGCCGAAGAAATTGGTTCAGCCGGCGGCGAGGCTCTCGTTGTGGCAATGGATGTCGGCGACGCGGCGCAGGTCAAGCTCGGATTTCAGCGCCTGCTAGAGAAATTCGGACGTCTTGACATTCTGGTGAACAACGCCGCCGTCACACGCGACACCCTTGAGCTGCGCATGAAGCTTCAAGATTGGGAAGCCGTCCTGCGCACGAATCTGACCGGCGCGCATCTCTGTATGCAGCAGGCGCTCGGCGCGATGCTGAGACAGCGCTCCGGCCGCATCATCAACGTAACTTCCGTCGTCGCGCAAACGGGAAACGCGGGGCAGGCGAATTACGTCGCGTCGAAAGCTGGGCTGATTGGACTCACGCGCGCGGCTGCCATCGAAGTTGCGTCGCGCAATATCACTGTGAATGCTGTGGCGCCCGGATTCATAACAACCCCGATGACCGATCCGCTGCCGGACGCGCTGAAAGAAAAAATGAAGTCGCTGATACCGCTGGGCCGCTTCGGCTCCGACCGCGATGTCGCCATGACGATTGTTTTTCTCGCAAGCGAGGAAGCCGGCTACATCACCGGGCAAGTCCTGGGTATCAACGGCGGGATGCACATGGGCTAGGTTGCAGCTCAATCAAAACGGGTATTAACGGATTGCCGAGGAGCGAACGATGAATCTACGCCTACAGCTCACCACGGCCTTGATCGTTTCTCTGGCTCCTGTTTTGTTGCCCCGCATCGCGCATGCTCAAGCGTCTGTTGAGCAAGCGATCGAAGCCTTGAACCAGAAGGAAGCGGATTCCTGCCGCACGATGGATAATTCCATCACCAAAACGCTTTGGGCCGACGATGGTGTCGATTTGATCCAGGGATTGCAGCCAATGATTGGAAAGAAGGCGATTTCCGACTGGCTAGACAGCCTGGCGCCGCAGCTCAGGGGCGCGAAAATGGAGTATTGCACCATCGACTGGCACGACCTGAAGATCACCGGCGATTGGGCCTATGAATGGGGCATTACGCGCCAGAAGATCGATCCACTGGCGCCGCAGAAACCGTTTGAGAGCGCGGGCAAGATGGTTGCTGATTTTGAAGCGGCAGGCAGACGGCCCGTGGAAAGTGGAACTCGAATCCTGGAACAGTCTTCCGATGCAGCAGCACTGAGGAGCTTCAACCACTAATGTCCATTGAATCCTACAATCAGCTACTTGCTCTCAAGCATGTCGGCCGCATCTGCCATCTTGCGCTCACGGCCATGACGCGATTCGTGCGCCCCGGTGTGACCACGTTACAAATCGCAAACGTTGGCGCGAAGGTGATGCGCGAGAATGGCGCGCGGTCTGCGCCTGCAATGGTCTATGGATTCCCCGGCGAGATTTGCATCAGCGTGAACAACGAAGCAGTTCATGGGATTCCCGGCGCTCGCGAGATTCAGCCGGGCGATTTGGTGAAACTGGATGTGACGTTCGAAAAGAACGGCTACATGGGCGACGCCGCAATCACTATTCCCGTCGAACCGGCAACGGACGAATCGCGGCGACTGGCGCGTTGCGCCGAGCGCGCCTTCAATCAAGCCATGCGTGTCGCGAAGGCGGAAGCTCGCGTCAACGAAATTGGCCGCGCCGTGGAGCGTGAAGTCCGCCGCAGCGGTTTCTCCGTTGTTCGCGCGCTCTGCGGACACGGAATCGGCCGCACGATTCACGAGGCTCCCAGCGTGCCGAATTATGCCGATCTCAATTCGCGCGAACGCTTGACGCCCGGACTGGTGATCACCGTCGAGCCAATTATCGCCATGGGCGCGGGACAGTGTGCGACGGCGAAAGACGGCTGGACCGAGTGCACCATCGACGGCAGCCTTTCCGCCCATTTCGAGCACACCATCGTCATTACCGACAGAGCGCCAATCCTTTTAACCGCCGCGTGAGATTTGGCGCGAGGCCAGCCGAACGGTAAGCGGCAAGAAGGTGTAGGAGACGATGCCCCAAAACCCGTCGACTGACCCGCACTCCCGCTGGAACGTCGCTCCATTTTTTATCGTGGACGACGTCATCGCCGCGGCCAACTTTTATCGAGACAAGCTCAGTTTTTGCTACGATCGCTTTTGGGGAGAGCCGCCTCGCTTTACGATTGTTGGGCGCAACGGAAGCTATATCATGTTGCGCCAAGTTGGATCTCCTGGATTCGTACGGCCTAACCGCACCCCCGATCCAGAGGACTTCGTTTTAGACGCTTACATTGGGGTGGAAGGCGTCGATGACCTGTATGCGGAGTTCAAGCACAAAGGCGTTAAGGTCGTGCGGGAAATCTGCGATCAGGAGCACGGCTGCCGCGAATTCGACATCGAGGATTGCAACGGATATAGGTTGTGCTTTGGCCAGATCATTCGTTAAGCAACGGGAAGATACACGTACCGGCGGCAGGCACGTTTACGCGCCTCATGGGTTGACCCTGCCATATTTCCCCGAATACAATGACCGGGTCTGACAGACTACGGCGTTTCAGGGTATATTCTCAGAGCGGAATTAAGGGACGAATTGCTTGCGGCGTTTGCATGCCGTAAGCGCGGAGTGTCACCGCAGGCGGGCGTGCTCGCCGTGATGAGCATTCCAGCCGCTGAGCCTGTTGCGGGAACGAGCCCTGCCTGCAGCAGCAGGCGATCATCGTGGCAATCGGCCTGGGGTTCAAGATCGAGAGACCGGAGGAACTACCAGAATGGCCAGCGTCGAAGAACGCGTGAAGCAGATCATCGTCGAGCAACTCGGTGTGGATGAAGGCGAAGTGACTCCAACGGCCTCGTTTGTGGACGACCTGGGCGCCGACTCGCTCGACACGGTCGAGCTGGTGATGGCCTTCGAAGAAGCCTTTGGCATCGAAATACCGGATGAGGACGCCGAGAAAATCGCTACGGTTAAAGACGCCACCGATTACATCGAAAAACATTCCAAGAAGTAGTCCCAGGGGCGTGATCGTCGCACTGCGATTTCGCGCTGCGGCTGTCGTCCCGCCTTCGAACAGGAGACCTCTTTTTGAGCCGCCGAGTCGTCGTTACGGGTGTTGGACTGGTCTGCGGGTGCGGGATCGGCACGGATGAAGTGTGGCCGAATCTGCTTGCAGGCCAGGGCGGTATCGGTCCAATCACCAGTTTCGACGCAAGCGCCTTCGATTGCCGGATCGCCGGCGAGGTGCGCAACTTCGATCCGCTGAATTGGGTGGAGAAAAAAGAAGTCAAGAAAATGGGCCGGTTTATTCAGATGGCCCTCGCCGCTTCCGATTTCGCGGTACGCATGTCAGGCCTCGAAATCACGCCAGATCTGGCGCCTGCCGTCGGTGTTTACATTGGCTCGGGAATCGGCGGATTCGACGTGATCGAGCGCGAGCACTCGAAATATCTGCAGGGCGGGCCCGGCAAGATCTCGCCCTTCTTCATTCCTGGTTCCATCGTGAATCTCGCGTCGGGACATGTGTCGATTCGTTACGGCGCGAAGGGCCCAAATTCCGCCACCGCGACGGCGTGCTCTGCCTCGGCGCATTCCGTCGGCGATTCGTTCAAAATCATCCAACGTTGCGACGCAGAGGTAATGATCGCCGGCGGCGCGGAAGCTGCGATTACTCCAATGAGCGTGGGTGGCTTTGCCGCGATGCGTGCGCTTTCGACGCGCAACGATGAGCCGGAGCGCGCTAGCCGGCCCTTCGACGCACAGCGCGACGGTTTCGTGATCGGCGAAGGCTCGGGAGTGCTGATTCTCGAGTCGCTCGATCTGGCGCAGCGGCGGGGCGCTAAGATTTTGGCGGAGATTGTCGGCTACGGGATGTCAGGCGACGCGTACCACATCACGCAGCCGGCTGAGGGCGGCGATGGCGGGTATCGCGTGACGCTCGCCGCGCTTAAGGACGCGAAAATTTCTCCAACGAATGTCGACTATCTGAACGCGCACGGCACGTCTACTCCGATCGGCGACGCCATCGAAACGACGGCTCTGAAGCGCGTGTTCGGGGATCACGCAAAGAAACTTGCCGTTAGCTCGACAAAATCAATGACTGGGCACCTGCTCGGCGGTGCGGGCGGACTGGAGGCCGGCATCAGCGTGCTCGCGCTGCGCGACCAGATTCTGCCGCCGACGATCAATTACGAGAATCCCGATGCGGCCTGCGATCTGGACTACGTGCCGAACAAAGCCCGCAAAGCGGAAGTCGCCTATGCGGTCTCTAATTCATTTGGCTTTGGCGGCACCAATGCGTCGCTCGTATTCAAGCGCTGGGACGGCAAATAGCCTCGGTTCGCGCCGATTCAATCTCTAGGGCGAGTCTCAAACCCGCCCGCGCTGAACGGAAAATAAAATGAAGATTTGCGTTTGCATTAAACAGGTGCCTGCGAAAGACGCTCCTCTCGCCATCGTTGAAGGCGGTGCGTGGATTCGCGAGTCGGACATCAGCTTCGAAACGAATGAGCCGGATAGCTTCGCGCTTGAAGAGGCGCTGCGGTTGAAGGAAAAGCATGGCGGCGAAGTGGTGGCCATCTCGATGGGCCCCGAACGCGCGAAGCAAACCATCAAGGAAGCTCTCGCCAAAGGCGCGGATCGTGGCATTCACGTTTCCGACGCGGAATTCTATAAACTCGACCCGCTGGGCGCCGCTCGGTCACTTGCCGCGGCTGTTGAGAAAGAAAATTTCGATCTGATCCTCACCGGCCTTCAAAGCGATGATCAGGGCTTCGGCCAAACAGGGGTTCTGCTCGCTGAATTGCTCGGCCGCCCGCACGCGACGATTATCATGGCCATCGAAGTTCTCGATGGGCGTATGAAACTGAAACGCGAACTTGAATCCGGCTGGTTCCAATGGGTCGAATTGCCACTGCCCGCGGTGCTATCTATTCAGTCGGGCATAAATAAGGTCCGCTACGCAACGCTGAAAGGCATCATGGCCGCGAAGAAGAAGGAGATCGCGACCATCGACCGCAAATCGCTGGGCGTGCAGGACACGCCGACGCAGCGCGTCGAGCGCATTTATGTGCCGCAAAAGACGAAGAAGACGGAATTCATTACGGGCCAGCCGAAGGAAATCGCGGCAAAGCTGATCGAAAAGCTTCGCCACGAAGCACGGGTGCTGTAACGCGGCTGATTGTCCGGGTTAAGTCAGAACAAACATGAAAATCCTCCTCATTACCGAACAGCGCGAAGGCAAATGGAACAACGTCAGCTTTGAAACGCTAGCTGCGGCACAACAGATCGCCTCGCAAACAAGCGGCGCGATTTCAGGCGCCGTCGTCGGCAAAGACGTCGCCTCGCTCGCGGACCAACTCGCGGCGTTCCAACTGAGCGAGGTTCTCCTCGTCGAACACGATCTGCTCGACAAATACACGCCGGACGGTTTTTCCATCGCCCTTCGCCAGGTGATTGAAAGCGCGAAGCCGGACCTCGTTTTGCTGCCTCACACTTACCAGGTGCGCGACTTCGCGCCAAAACTCGCTGCTTCGCTGACCAAAGGCATGGTGGGCGACTGCGTGGGATATCGCCACGAAAACGGCAAATTGATTTTCGTCCGCCAGATGTTTCAGGGACGCACCAACGCCGACGTTGTGTTCACCGGAGAGCCGCCCTGGATAGCTACGTTCCAGGCTGGGGCTTTTCGGGCCGATCTTGCGGCGAAAGGCGCAAGTAAGGCGGCAGTCAAGCCGGTCACCGTTGATCTGAAGCCGGAGCAGATTCGCACCAAGCCGCTGGAGCTATTCCGCGAGGCGAAGCAAGCCGTTGACCTGACGCAAGCACCCATATTGGTTTCAGTGGGCCGCGGCATCAAAGCCCCGGAAAACATTCCGCTGGCGGAGAAGTTGGCGAAGCTGCTGGGCGGTGAAGTTTCCGCGTCACGACCCATATGCGATGAAGGATGGCTCCCGATGGACCGGCAGATCGGCAGTTCCGGCCAGACGGTCGCGCCGAAACTCTATTTTGCGCTCGGCATCAGCGGGGCGATCCAGCACGTGGTGGGGATGAAGGGGTCGCGGACGATTGCCGCCATCAATAAAGATCAGAACGCGCCCATATTCGAGATTGCCGATTACGGCGTTGTGGGCGACCTCTTTGAAATCGTGCCGGCCTTGATCGAAGAACTCGAAAAGCCCCGCTGACCTGCTCACCGGCGTCTGATTTTGTCGTCCTTGACTGACTCACGGCCAATCCCCAATCCGCTATTCTCGGTTCCAGTTGCACCATTCCTGGTGCAATCGCGCGGAGATGCACAAACAGCTAAAAGTGTGTCGAGAAATTTTGCCACTTTTGCTGATGGTAAAGGACTTAGCGGACTCTTTTCTCAGCACGTGTGTCGAGAAAAGACCTCCCGATGTACCACCTAGATATAAGGGGCAGGCGGCGGATGCTGCTGTTGATTTCACGGGAGTTGCATGGACTGCGGCGAGTTGCGGCGGATGTCGGCGGCAGATGGGTAATTTTGTTACTGACAGCGCTGAGACGCATGCGGGACGATATCAGTCTGGATCAGACTGGACGCGGCGGCGTCGAGCAGCGGCTAGGGTAGTGACGCCAGCGCGCGCCGATGGCCCAAGACAGGGTCGGGCGCGCCACAATCAGAGCGCATTGGGGATCGTTCGGGATGGGTTCGGGATAGGCAAGGCTGAGGCGGCGGGCTGCGAGATGGCAGTCCGCCGGATGCGGGATCCGGACGACGGGCTATGCGCTGTGGAAATCTCGTGGAACGTCGAAGCGCTGCTTGAATTCGGGCGCGGGCGGGCGTAATTTCTGTGGGTTGACTCCGGCTGGTCGGTCCCCGTCGACTGACGCACTTGGAGGCGGATTACGTCTGAGCTTTCCATCGCGCCGATCCTCAAGGTTTTCGAAACACCTCTCCGCCGGAGCTTCGTGTTTCTGCCGAGGTCGCTCGTTAAGCGGGCTGTTCTGAAATGAGACTGCGAGCGCGGCACGTCGAAAAAGGAGAAAATTTATGGCGACAGCAGCTGCGGTAACGAACCTTGAACCAAGCGTATCCGACTTCGTTTCACGTAAACATAAGATTCTGATCAACGGGAAGTGGACAGAGTCCGCTTCGGGCAAAACTTTTCCAACATTCGATCCGGCAACCGGCGAAGTGCTGTCGCAGGTTGCCGAGGGCGACCGCGAGGACATCGATCGAGCGGTGAAGGCTGCGCGCGCGGCGTTCGAAACGGGCCCGTGGTCGAAAATGACAGCCTCGGAACGCGGACGAGCGATCTGGAGACTGGCCGACCTGCTGGAAAAGCACACAGAGGAGTTCGCGCAGATCGAGAGCCTGGACAACGGCAAGCCGTTGAAGGTGGCACGCGCGGCGGATGTGCCGCTGGCGGTGGACCTGTTCCGTTACATGGCTGGATGGGCGACGAAGATCGAAGGCACCACGATCCCCATCTCCGTTCCGTATACTCCCGGCGCAAAGTATCTCGCTTACACGCTTCGCGAGCCCGTGGGAGTGGTGGGACAGATCATCCCGTGGAATTTCCCGCTGCTGATGGCCGCCTGGAAGCTGGGTCCTGCGCTGGCGTGCGGCTGTACGGTGGTGCTGAAGCCCGCCGAGCAGACTCCGCTTTCGGCACTGCGATTGGGCGAATTGATTCAGGAAGCGGGAATTCCCGACGGCGTGGTGAATATCGTCCCTGGTTACGGCGAAACGGCCGGCGCGGCGCTGGCGGCGCATCCGGACGTAGACAAGGTGGCGTTCACCGGCTCGACTGAAGTTGGCAAGCTGATCGTGCACGCCGCAACCGGCAACTTGAAGAAGGTGTCGCTGGAGTTGGGCGGGAAGTCGCCGAACGTTGTGTTCGCCGATGCCGATATGAAGTCGGCAATTGCGGGAGCTGCGAGCGCAATCTTCTTCAATCACGGCCAGTGCTGCTGCGCGGGTTCGCGGCTGTACGTGGAGCAAAAGGCGTTTGACGAAGTGGTCGACGGCGTGGCGCAACGCGCAACGAAGATTCGCGTTGGCCCCGGGCTCGACTCAGTGAGCGACATGGGACCGCTGGTCTCCGAAGAGCAGATGAATCGCGTGTGCGGCTATCTGGAATCCGGGAAGGCCGAAGGCGCGAAGGCGCTGGTTGGAGGAGAGCGGCACGGAGACAAGGGATACTTCGTGAAGCCGACGGTGCTGGTGAACACCAACGAGAAGATGAAGGTGGTGCAGGAGGAAATCTTCGGGCCAGTGGTGACTGCGATACCGTTCCGCGATCCCGAGGAGCTTCTTCCGAAGGCGAATGATACGGTGTACGGCCTTGCGGCAGGCGTGTGGTCGAGCGACATCAAGAAGGCTCACATGCTGGCTTCCAAGCTGCGCGCCGGAACCGTGTGGGTGAACTGCTACAACATCTTCGACGCGGCACTGCCCTTCGGCGGATACAAGCAGTCGGGCTGGGGCCGCGAAATGGGCCACGAGGCGCTTGAACATTACACAGAGACCAAGGCGGTGTGCGCGGCGCTGTAGGCAAGAAAGCGCGCATGAATTCGTATTGGGTCAGTTTGAATTTTGACTTTTCATCTCAGGGTTTGAATCATCAAACCCTGAAACCCGGCGTCACGATCAAGAAAATTCAAACTGACCCAACAACCGCCAATTACCAGGGCCGGGAAGCGATTCCCGGCTCTTTATTTTTGTCAGAAAGTTTTGTGTTACCGAGTCTGCGTTACAGAGTCCTCGGTTAGGGAACGAGGACAATTTTCCCGAAGGCGCCGGGCTCCAGCACTTGCTGATGGGCGCGGGCTGCGTCCCGTAGCGGCCATTCTTTGCCAACGACGGGTCGCAACGTGCCGTTATCGAGGCCGGCAAACAGCCCAGCGTGGATTTCCCTGTCCTCGGCTTCGCTGATTCCCCATAACGTAAACGCGCGAACGGACGTTCGGCGCGCCATCAGATCGCGAGGGGTGATGGTGACATCGCCGCGACTGCCGATTACGATCACGCGTCCCTGGGGGGCAAGCAGCTTCAGATCATGCCCGAGATTCACGTTCGCAAGCATTTCAAGGACAACGTCAACGCCACGACCGCCGGTGGCTTCCATAATTTTTTCGAGATATCCCGATTGAGAGTGATTGAAGACGTGGTGAGCGCCTTCACGCCGTACGAGGTCCAATCCTTTGTCAGTGCCGGCCGTTCCGAGAACGGTCATGCCCAGAGCGCGCGCGATTTGAACGGCTGCCGTTCCTACTCCGCCGCTTGCACCATGAATGAGGACGCTTTCACCGGCATGAGCGATCGCGCACTGATACAGCGCGTGATATGCCGTACCGTAGGGCACCCACACGCCTGCGCCTTGCGAATAGCTGACCTTTTCCGGCAACCGGTGGACCTGACTCTCGAGCGTTAAGGCGTACTCCGCATACGCTCCAGTAACGGTTTTGGCCGTATAGACGCGGTCACCGCGCTTGAATTTCGTCACGCCCTGGCCGACCGCTTCGACTTCGCCGGCCGCGTCCGATCCAGGCGTGTAGGGGAGCGGAGGCTTGATGGCGTAGGTGCCGCTGCGCATGTATGTGTCGTACGGATTTACGCCAGCTGCGTGAACGCGCACCAGTACCTGACCGGCTGCAGGTTGGGGCGTGGGAACGTCTTCGTATTTCAGTGCTTCAGGCCCACCGAACTGATGAACCACGATCGCTTTCATTCGATGACCTCATTCGCTGGAATTGTCGCCGCTACAGGGCGGCGATGAATTGGGGCTGCAGATTCGCGGAGAATCGTAGGCCGACGCCGGGAACAGCATCGAGTTTGCCACACACGAGAATCCCACACACCCGAAATCGCGGCAATCCGCACTTCTCAGATCCGCGAAGGGACCAGACCTCCACCACATCACAGTTTGAATGTGGCGTGACCCGCTGTTAGAATCGTCGCCGGAGAAAGCAGACGCGCTGAATCCCGCAGGATCGAGCGCCTGATCCACGCCTCGCAGCCGCCGCACAGGTCCCTCGCCTTTGCGCTCCGCCGCGGAAAGAGAGTCACTGAATATGGCCGACATAGCCGCAATCCAGGCCGAACTCCGCGCTAATAAGATTGATGGTTGGCTCTTTTACGATCATCACCGGCGCGATCCGATAGCCGCGAACATCCTGGGGCTGAATGGCCACGGGCTCGCCACACGACGTTGGTACTATTTCGTTCCCGCCAAAGGCGAACCTCGCAAACTCGTGCACCGGATCGAGCAAGGTTCTCTGGACGCCGTGCCGGGCAAGAAGCTGGTCTACTCCGGCTGG
Organism: Candidatus Acidiferrales bacterium; assembly: GCA_036279175.1. Lineage (GTDB taxonomy): Bacteria > Acidobacteriota > Terriglobia > Acidiferrales > UBA7541 > Palsa-295. Next base: position 34,353 of record DASUJR010000059.1, read on the forward strand.
GAGGAATTGTACAAGCTGCTTCCCAAGCTGCTGAAGGGCAGTAAAAAAATCGCGATGCAATATTCGCCGGAGAACAACATTCCGTACATCGGGCTGGTTGATGCCGGCACGGTGGAGCTGGTTCGGAAACTGAAGAAAAAAGTTGTGAGCTCGGCGGACCTGGTGCAAATCTTCGAAGCAAGCTGGTCGGCGGAGCAGCTCGAGTCGCATTTAGCGGCGGGCAGGATCATCGATCGCGTGACGCGCGACGCGTTTTCCAGGGCGGCGTCGTTCGTGCGCGAACGGCAAACCCTTTCGGAATACGAGCTGCAACAGTGGATGGTTGAACAATTCCGCGCAAGCGGCCTGCGCCCCGAGCCGCCGATTGTGGCCGTGCAGCCGAATAACGGGAATCCGCATTACGAGCCGAAGGAGAACGGCTCGCGCACGATCAACAAAGGCGATTTGCTCCTGCTGGACGTATTCGGGAAGCTCGACCGGCCCGGCAGCGTCTATTACGACATCACCTGGATGGGCTATCTTGGCGATCGCGTTCCGGATAAATACTCAAAAATCTTTCGCATCGTGCGGCAGGCCCGCGACAATGCAGTCGAGTTCGTGAATGAAAACGTCGTGAAGGGCAGAGAAATCCAAGGCTGGCAAGTTGACCGGGTGACGCGTGAAACGATCCGGAAGGCAGGGTACGGAAAATATTTCGTTCACCGCACCGGACACAGCATCGGCCAGGTGGTGCACGGCAACGGCGCCAACATGGACGGATATGAGACGCGCGACGATCGCAAAATCGTGCCGCGCACGTGTTTTTCGATCGAGCCCGGGATCTATTTGCCCGAGTTTGGCGTGCGCAGCGAGGTGAACGTTTACGTGGGAGAAAAAGACGCGCGCGTGACCGGCGCGATCCAACAAGAAATTCTGCCGCTGCTTGCCTGAGGCGGAGGCGGCTCGCGCCGTCCTGGGAAGCCAACTGACTGGTAGAAGCACTGTTGCTGCGGGCAGTCTGAACGAACAGCGGCGATTCGAGACATTGATTGCAGAACCCCGACGAAAATCCGCCGGCCGTAAAGATGGCATCCGCCGATACCAATGCCGGTCCCATCGACGAGCCGGGGGCGCCTGAACTCGTTCCGCAAATTGTGCAAGACGCGGCTGCGGTTTCACCTGCGCATTCTTCCAAACACGGGCTGATCTCGCGCGTCACCAGCGCGGCTATGCCGACGATGATTGCGATCATCGCTTGGTTCGTTCCGGGGCTTGGTCACCTTCTGCTCCGGCGGTGGGAGCGCGCACTGGCGTTCTTTGTGGCGGTGGGCGGACTAGCCGTGATGGGATACCTGATGCGCGGCAACGTCTTCGCGCCGCACTCGGAGGACCCGTTCGGCACGCTCGGCTTTCTGGCCGACGCGAGTTCGGGCGTGTTCTATCTTGTCGCCCACGTGCTGGAGAAGTCCGGGCCGGATGTCGCCCGAGCAATGGGAGACGACGGCACGCGCTTCATTGCGGGCGCCGGAATAATCAATATTATGGGCGTCTGCGACGCTTTCGCGGTCGCGCGCGGGCACAAACATTAAGGAAGTTTTGGCGTGTTCTTGGGTCACTTACACCATTTGACGGCCATGCTGATTTTCGCGGCGCTTATTTCCATCGCCGTCGGCTCGCTGGCACGCCGCACGACGAAACGGCGGCTGCAATACATACTTTGGACGTTCCTGATGTTCGTCCTCTTCAGCATTGCGACGGCATGGTGCCTGTACCCATTGTCACGATGACCTCCCGGTCCACGGTGCTGTGTCAAGCCGCGAATCGCAATGCTTTTTACCCAACTTTGGATTAACATCCACCGCGAACGATGCTCACTCGCCGAGACTTTCTCCAATCTTCAGTTGCAGCATTGATAGCCGGCGGCGCAGCAGCGCGCCGTGCTTTGGCGTCGACCCAACCGGTCGGCGTGCAGCTCTATACCGTGCGGACGCTCACGCAGCGGGATCTTCCCGGCGTGCTTGCGACGATTCGCAAGATAGGTTACGAGGAGGTTGAAACCTATTGGGACGTTTACACGCATCCGGCCGCGGAACTGAAGCGCATGATCGACGACCATGGCCTACGAGTGCCAAGCGGGCATTTCAACTACGAGGGGCTGGAAGGGAAACTCGATTATGCAAAGACGCTTGGGGTTGAATATGTGGTCTGCCCGATGCTCCCGCCGGAAATGCAGACATCGCTCGACGGCTTCAAGCGCGCGGCCGATCAATTCAACAATTGGGGGGAGAAAATCCAGCGCATGGGCATGCGCTTGGGCTTCCACACACACAATTACGAATTCCGCAGATTCGGAAAGACCACCGGCTTCGACACGCTGATGGAGCGCAGCGATCCGAAGCTGATGTGCGTCGAGATTGACTGCTACTGGGTTACCCAGGCCGGACGCGATCCCGTACAGATGATTCGGCAGCTAGGGCGGCGCGTGCGGCTGCTTCATATGAAGGACCGCAAGCCAGGCTTTGCGACGTCAACCAGCCTGAACGCGCAGGCCGAGCATTTTACTCCGGTAGGCACGGGAACGATTGATTGGAAGGCCGTAATCGCGGCCGCAAAGCGCGACGGCATCCAGCACTATTTCGTCGAGCAGGATTCCGGGCCACCGGGTCCGCTGGAGTGCCTGCGCATAAGCTACAAGAACCTTCGTCCCCTGTTGTAATCGGCATTCGGAGCGGCGGTAATCCGGATGCCCGGCACTCCCGGGAGCAGGGGGTTCATGCCCACCCGCCGGAACAGAATCAGCTCACAGTTTTTGTGTGCCGCCGCACGAAGCTCCACCAAGGCCGCGGCAGCTCCGCTTGGACGATGTCGCTTTCGTTTGGATTCACGGAGGCGTCACGCGATGCCGCGGGCGGCTGTTTTGCGTTCAAAACGAGCACGATGGAGCTGGTCGGCAGGTGCATGATGCGAAATTCGTTCGCCGAACGCGATGCGAGTTCGCCTGCCCTGACGAAAGCGGCGTCACGCCCGGCGATACACTCACGCCACTCCAGAGACCCGTCAGGCAAAGCTTCAAAGATGTCGTACGTCTCTTCCATATTCCCCCAAGCCCCGGGGATTTGAATGCGACCTTTTCACAAACGGCAGATGCGAACCTACCCCCGAGGCTCGTTGCCAACAGACGCTCTCTTGCCCTGTCTACATAAGGGGAAGATGGGCTCGCCGTGATATAGGGTGTGGCACAAAATTCGGGGCTGTCCGTAAGAACAGAATGGTTGGAGGCCGGGATACAGCTTAGCCCAGAGTCGCAACGAGGAAAGGGTGCCGCCCTCGACGAAGGCATGGCGGTGGTGGAGGGTCAGGTCAGGTGCCGAGGGCACGTCTACTACACAGTTCGTTGCTCGATCGAGACGGTGAGCTGGTACCAGCGGCGAGAGAGAATATTGTCCGGTGTCCGGGGCATCCGGGAGCCTTGGGGCGGCATAGGGCGGAAACCGGATGGCGATGAGGATTGTTCGGGATTTTCAGACGTGGGAGAGGCTTGCCGGGTGCGGGGCGTGTTGCTCGCGGCGCTTGGCGATGAACTCCTTCAGATATTGGCCGGCATCGACGATGTGGCTCCACAGAGCGTCGCTAGCGACTTGAGGATCGCCCGTTCGACACGCCTGGAGGAGTTTCCGGTGAGCTTCGCCCGCCAAATGAAGGTTGCGGGTGAAGACGAGGTGCAGCCGAGTGTAACGGTCGCAGTTATGGTTCAGCGTCTTCACGAATCCC
>DASUJR010000060.1:0-2629 GCA_036279175.1 Candidatus Acidiferrales bacterium
CAGTCGGCACGGACAGCGCCGGGTAGCCGTAGGCGTGCCATGCCATCGCGTCCAGTTCACCTTCGGCCAGAATCGCCGCCCGCGCATCAGGCTTGACCACCTGCCAGCCGAACAGGATCGGCTCGCAATCGGCCTCGGCGCTGAATTGCTTCGGAAGCTTCCGATACTTGGCGAATACAAGCTCATCGCCGCGCAGGTACGGGAACATCAGCCGATCACCGCGGCTCGCGAGTTTGTAGGCGGCAACGGTTTCGTCCGGCAGCTTGCGCACGTCCCGCAGCCACGCCGCATGCTCCGGCGTCAGGCGATGCACGCCGTCCTTCACGGGCTTCCGGTATGCCTTGGCGAAGTGCTGCGGACGGTCGGCGGTGATGCCCAGGTATTCCATCGCGGCTTCGCATGCTTCGCGCAGCGAAAGCCCTTGCGCCGCCATCCATAAACCGATCAGATCACCCCCAACATCCGCGCTGAAATCGCGCCAGACGCCAGCTTTGGCGCCAGTCAGGTGAACACCAAGGGAATCACCAGGATCGCCCTGCACGCTCCCGCAGCGCCATTCCGAGCCATTGCGTTTGCCGCCCGGCAACAGCATCGACGCCACGGCTTCCGCCTGCTTCGCCAACCGTTCCGCGAGTTCGTTCGCCGTCATATCGCGAGCCTCGCAACGTCAGGCGCGCCCGCGTTTTGGCTGACATCGTCACGCCAGCGTTTGCCGTTGAGCCAGGTCGCCGGATGTGGGATGAACTGCCCACCATCCCTGCACCATTGATCGCTTTCGCGCTGCACCGCGATCGCCGCCACGATGTCCTTCACGGTTTCCGGATCGGGATGCAGCTTTCGCCACGCCTTTTCAGCGTTCGCCTTTCCGACTTTGCGTGGGTACGCGGGCCAGAATTTCGTGTCGAAATCGTTTTCGGCAGTCGCGCGATCATCGGAACGATGATCAAGGTCTTTTTCTCTCTCTGTCTCTGTCTCTGCCTCTGGGGTAGCAACTCGCTTGCGACGTGCTATCGGCTTGCTAGCATTTTCGATAAATCCCGCATCGAATAAGGGCTTCAGCCCTGCATCGACATCTTCCTTGTCGATATGCAGTCGGAAGGCCAACCAGTCGGAATCGGAGCGGAACGTAGCATCTTGCGATTCGGCAGCTAGCAGCCAAAGCAGAGGCGCTAGCGCTTTGCTAGCAAGTGGCAAGCAAGCGAACTCGTAGTTGTCCAAGATGCTCCTATGGAGCTTTATCCATGGCGGATTGCGGTTCTTGTAGTGCTGGAATGACGCCCAGTTCTTGACTCGCGCAAGCTGCATCACACACTCCGCAATCGAAACAACCGAAACCCAATCGTCACCACAAATCCGGGCAGCACCCCGCAGCAGAACATCCACACCAGTGCACGCTTCAACCTCCGGCGCACCTTCATGGCTGGCCGTCCATCGCTGGGTCGTTGACCGCCTCCGCCAGCGATGTCCTGCTGTGCGCCAGGATCGCCCTTGCCTCGTCGCGTTCGCGCTTGTACTGGTCGCGCTCGCGGCAGGCTTGGGCAAGCTGCTCGGTCAGGCCGTGGATCACGGCTTCGGCAGCACTGACAATCTGTTCGCTCATGCAGCCTCTTGCCGCTGTGCTGCGGTTTCGTCGCGTGCGCGTAGTTCGGCGTCGATTTGCTGTAGCAATCGCGCAGCTACCCGGCGCTCGGCGTCATCGGTTGAGCGCGCGAGCTTGTGCAGCGCGGTGATTCGTTCCGTGTGGATATGACGGCGTTCGTTCATGGCTTGCATGACTTGAACCTCCGATCCAGAGAAATACGCAGCAGGAATGCCGCGACCGTGACCTTGATGTTGCGGATTTGCTGTAGGCGGCAGCGGGCTTCGATCTGAGTCATATGCGCCGCTTCCGATAGACGGCGCGACCGAGTTGAATTGTCTTTGCCCTCGTCGTACGCGAACTTTCAGCGAGTGTCGTGATGTAGCAATTGGCAAAAGAAAACGGCCCGACGCTCCCTTTTCGCGCGAGCACCAATGAATAGCGCGTGCGGCCTATCTGCGTCCAACGGCCACCCCAAAGCGCGCACCATTCGGCGAACGTCAGTTGCCATTCGATGCCATCGCGTTTCGCGTGGCGTTGGCGCCTGAGGTAGAAGAACGCGCAGCTTCGAGGGGACCATGGCTCGCGTCCGCCATTCAGGCGAACCGCTTCGGCATGCGTGCACCCGAGCTTCGCAACGCACTTCGGGTCTTTGCGTGCCGCCGTTTCGACGGCTGCGCGGGCGGCTCTCGCGGCACGCTTTTCCGCCGCGCGCTTGGCAATGCCGCCGTCGCGATAGGTAAGCCCTTGCTGTTTGAGAATCTGGCGGACGCGCTCGCGTGTAACTCCAAAACGCGCACCTATTTCTTCCAAGGTAAGGCCTGCGCGATAGAGCGACTCCATTTGTGCGGAGCGGTCTTGCTGTTGATCGCCACGGATGCGTTTCCGTTTTGGGCTGAAGTTTTCCAGCGCAGCAATAGCCGCATCGAAGGCGGATTGCTCGGCATCATTGAGGGTGAGCGTCAGAGCCATTAGCGCTCTCCCCCACGCGTCCCATCGCGTCCCTTTTCATCCCGAAGCACGTTTGCGATGCTTTCGGCACGATGGATT
>DASUJR010000061.1:0-9614 GCA_036279175.1 Candidatus Acidiferrales bacterium
TGCTCCTGCTGTTGCCTAGTCCGCGCTTGTTGCTGCTTGGCCATTTCTTGCTGCCGGCGTTGCTGTTCCTTCTGAGCTGTGCGCTGCTGATTCTGTTGTTCCTTGGATCTGGCCTGCTGCTCCTGCTGAGCCTGCCGTTGCTGTTGTTTCGCCGCCTCCTGCTGTTGGCGTTGCTGTTCCCTCTGGTTCGTGCGTTGCTGGTTCTGTCTCTGGGGATGGCTTGGCCGCTGCTCTTGTTGCGGCCGTTTTTGCTGCTCCGGCTTTTGCTGCTGCTTCGGGTGATTATCCTGTTGCTGAGCCTTTTCGTCCTGCTGTTGGCGCGCGAAAGTGGGTGCGCCCACCAAGAAAAACAGAATGACCGCGCCTGCGAACAGTTTCATTTGTGAACCTCCGACGCAAATAGATGGGCAGGGTCCAAACGGATCACTACAGCAATGGTACTGCGCGACCGGGAGGTCAGAAATCGGGACAAGCAGGTATTCCGGCGCTGGGCGAAGACATAACTCCGCACGGGAAATCCTGCAGGCCGTGCGTTAGAAATGGAGCATTATGCCGGCGGACACCCGCGGTTGGCTTTGAGTGCCGGAGCCAAAGCGCGTCACCAGATAGTCGATTTGGATGGGGCGAAAGGAGACAAACGGGGCAACATGCACGTCGATACCGGCGCCAATAGCCGTCGCGAACGCACTGTCCTCGGCTCCGGCGACAGTCTCGTGCGCGACTCCGAACAGGGCATGCGCGAAGGGCGACACAGGCGCGTGTAGCCGCACCTGAGGGCCGAACATGTACGTGTTCACGTGCGTGCTCAGGCCTTCCACCGAACCGTACTCGCCGGTGAAATCGGCCGCGAGGCCGATCCAGTGGTAGGCGTTGTACACGCCGGTCAATTCCCAGCCGTTAAAATTAGGATGGTCCGTTCCACTGGGAACGGCAACCGACGGGCGCATATATGAGTAGCCGCCGAATAGTTCGACCTGAGCGTGGGCTGCACGCGGGAGAAAGCCTGTGAGGCATACAGCGCCGAGCAAGATCAGGAGTTTGCGCATCGATCGGTTCACCTCGATAGAGTTGTGTTTGATGCAGGATAATAAGAACCGCGCGCTTGCGTCCTGGGTTGCTCGACTGGCTTTACTGATACGCGTCTGTCTTTTGGGTGGTTCAAGGTGCTTCGGCGGCTGTTACCGTTCTTTCGCTCATCGAGCCGCGATTACGGCTTGCATCCAGCGAGTAGGCTCCAGCGCCGTTCGACGCCAGCAAAAGAAGGCCGCCCATAATCGCCAGGTTTTTCAACAAGTGGACTTGGTTGTCCATGCGGGTGGCTCCCTGCATCGCCCAGAAATTGTGGAACATCAACGTCGTCGGGATCAGATATAGAAACACGATCCATGCGGTGAGCTTCGTCTGGAATCCCGCGAGGATCGCCAGGCCGCCGAGAAGCTCGATCGCAATTGCAACGCCTGCCGCAATCGTCGCGAGCGGAAATCCTTTACCCGCAAGCATGCCGGCGACGGAGTGGAAGGTAAAAAGCTTCCCGAAGCCACTTACGATGAAAATTACGCTGAGCAATATGCGACCAAACAACGAAACGAATCCGTTGCCTGATGAATTTCGCATGGCTTTCGCTCCTCTCGAAGAAGTCCTCGTGCCCGGATCGTCCAAGCCTCGACAGTTGCGCTGACGTTCCTCCGCTGCCTTACGGCTTTTGCGTTGGCCTGATGGAAAGATCGCTGATGAAGCTTTGGGGCGATTGCGTGACGAGCATTTCGACCGCGTGCGCGACGTCCTCGGGCTTAAGCATTTTCTCGACGTTCTTCCCGCTGTGCGGGCCGCCGAATTCGGTGGCGACGGACCCGGGGCAGATGGCGCTCACGCGGATGCCGTGGGCGCGCAAGTCCTCTGCGGCGCAGTACGTGAATCCCAGCAGTCCCCATTTCGAAGCGCAGTAGACAGCGCCTCCGGGAAACGCATTTTTGCCGGCGAGCGACGCAATGTTGATGATGTGTCCGTCGTGGCGTTCGATCATTCCCGGCGCTACGGCCTTCGTCATCAGGAACACTCCTTTCAAATTGGTGTCTAATACACCGTCCCAGTTCGTCTCGGACACCTCGTGCACGGGGCCGAAGTAGCCAGTTCCAGCGTTGTTCACGAGAATGTCGATTGTACCGAAGGAGGTCTGGGTCTTTTGGAGAAGCAACTCGATATCGGCGGCACGCGTCACATCTGCGTGCACACCCACCGTGCTGATTCCTTCCTTCTTCAGTTGGCTGACAGCGCGTTCCAGCTGTTTGTCGTCGCGCGCGCAGACGCTGACATTTGCCCCCATTTGGCCGAGTCTGCGTGCGATTGCAAAACCGATACCCCGGGTCCCGCCGGTAACGAGAGCCGTTTTTCCTCCGAGCGGCGATCCATTCGCCATGGTTTGCTCTTCTCCTTGGAGCTGGATTGGCGCGTTTCATTCACCATGCTATCATTTGCTTGTGAAGGTCAACAGGCGCCGCTCCGCCGCCCGAGTCGCTGGACAGACTTCGATTTGGCCTTGCGCGTGAAAAGTCCTTTCCCTATAATCCCGTGGATTTCGTTAGTCTTGGCGGCCTGCAGGCTTGCGTTTCCTAGTTTGACCGTTTTCCCAAAACTGAGTGTGATTCAGGAGGCAGGTAAGTGAATACGCGAAAACGTTTCACCGGATTCTCATTAGTCCTCGCCGTTGCGGCTGCGATAGCAGCCGGTTACTCCCTGCCAGCGGCGGCGAGTCCTGCCCCGCAACAGCAGCAGGCGAAGCCGGGCTACACCTTGCCCGAGTACAATGCCTTTGAAGCGGCCAATTCGGAGAAGGATCCGCAGACGCGAATCAAGCTGCTCGACGCGTTTGTTGCGAAGTATCCGAATTCGACGCTGATGAAGTATGTCGAAACCCTCTATTTCCAGACGTACACGCAGCTGAAGGATTACCCGAAAATCATCGAATATGCGGACAAGCTGGTTGCAATGGGCGGTCAAATCGATGCCGGCACGCGACTGACAGCGCTCCAAGCGCGCGTGCAGGCTTTTCAAATGAGTCCACCTCCCGCGAACGCTCAGGACCAATGGACCAAAGACCGGGATGCGGCGTTGCAGGGGGCGAATATGTTGGCATCCTTCCCCAAGCCGGCGACCTTTAAGGGCGACGACACGGAATGGCAAAAGCAGAAAATGCCGGGTCTCGCTTTCTTCTACTCTTCCGCGGGTTTTGCCGATCTCAATTTGAAGGATTACGCCGCGGCGATCCAGGCCTTCAAGAATGCCCTCCAGAACAAGCCGGATGATGCCGTCTCCGAGTATCGGCTCGGTCTTGCGTACCTGCAGAGCGCGCCGCCGCAGTATCTTGACGGGTTCTGGTCGCTGGCTCGCGCTATCGACCTGAAAGTGCCTGATTCGGACAAGATCAAGGATTACCTGCAAAAGCAGATTCTCGCCTACGAGCAACCGGGTTGCGATTCGCAAGCTACCGATCAACTCAACGAACTGCTTCAACTCGCGCAGAATGCGCCGGACCGTCCGGCTACCTGGACAATCCCGAGCCAGGCCGACCTGAACCAGATCCGCCAGTCGAGCAACATCCTAAGCGTGATCGCTGATCTGAGCGGCGGCGGCGACAAAGCGAAACAGACATGGCTCGCCATTTGCAACGCCGAATTTCCGGAAGTCGTCGGCAAGATCATCGATATCACGCCGAGTGACAACTACGTGGAATTCAAGGTTTACACGGGAGCAACCCCGGACGACATGCAAAAGGCGACGACGCCGAACATGGATGTGAAGGTCTGGACGGCTACACCGCCGGCGGGCGCCATGTCGGGGCCAGCCAGTGGCGCGGATCAGGTCACCGCCCAACCCGATGTTACGCGTCTTAAAAAAGATGAAGCGATCAAGTTCTCGGGGACAATTGTCAGCTACGATCCCTCGCCGTTCCTTCTGCACTGGGATCAGGTGAAGGTGGATCCCAGCATCATTCCGTCGAAGGGAGCTACGCCGCATAAGCGTGGGTCCAGAGGCGGCTGATCGTAAGACGAGACCTACAGGAAGGCGAAAGGGCGGCTTATCGAGCCGCCCTTTTTGTTTCTTGCACCGTAGCGCAGCGATCTTCGTGCATAACACTTCGAGGTCCCAATAAGGTCCACTGGTGTTGTCCGAGGCCGCAACAGGTCGGCCAACATCAATGGTTCATCAAGGATGTGCTGAGGTTTCAGAGATCCCTATGGAATCCAGGACTAGCGGCTGCGACCAACGCGGTTCAGCTTGTAAATTTCGACCTTGCGGCCAAGGGTGTTGCGGTGGATGCCTAGAATCTTTGCTGCGCGCGATTGGTTCCCGTTGGCGCGTTCGAGCGCTCGCTTGATGAATTTCTTTTCGAATTCGAGCACAGCTTCTTCGAGGAGGATGCCGCGTTCCACCATCAAGCCGATCAGGGCTTCCAGTTGATCTTTCACGATCGCACGCTCCGCGAAAACGACAGTTCCCCAAAGCAAATCAGCCGGAGGGTCGATGCCTCCGGCGATTCAGGCATGCCAGCTCAGTTCAGTCGAGTGCGTGGCCTGTGACGCGTTGATATGCTTCCCTGTACTTGTCGCGAGTGGCTGCGACGACATCTGCCGGAAGGACGGGCCCGGGAGGCTGCTTGTTCCAGCCAACGTGCTCCAGATAATCACGAACGTACTGTTTGTCGAAAGAAGGCTGCGCCTTGCCTGGCGCATATTCACTGGCAGGCCAGAAGCGCGACGAATCCGGCGTGAGCGCCTCGTCAATCCAGATCAGCTCGCCGCCGATTTGCCCGAACTCGAATTTCGTGTCGGCAATGATGATGCCGCGTGCGGCGGCATGTTCGGCCGCCTGATTGTAAAGAGTGATGCTCACATCGCGGAGTTTTTCCGCGAGCTGGCGCCCGACGCGCTTAGTAGTTTCTTCGAACGAAATATTCTCGTCGTGTCCGGTTGTTGCTTTCGTCGACGGCGTGAAGATGGGCTGGGGCAGCTTGTCGGAGTCGCGCAAGCCCGCAGGCAGTGGAATGCCGCACACTCCACCGGTCTTCTGGTAATCCTTCCAGCCCGAGCCGGAAAGATATCCACGGACGACACATTCGATGGGCACGGGATCGGTTCGGCGCACGACCATCCCGCGGCCTTTCAGATCGGCCGCGTATGGCGCGAGCTCGGCCTCGAATTTCTCGCCGGAAATGACGTGATTGGGGACTACGCCGCGCAGCTTGTCGAACCAGAACAGAGAAAGCTGCGTCAGGACGCGTCCTTTGTCCGGAATCGGAGTGGGAAGAACCACGTCGAACGCCGAAAGGCGGTCGGTGGCGACGATCAAGAGCCGGTCGTTGAGTTCGTAGATGTCCCGAACCTTTCCTCGGGCGCGAAGTTTGAGTCCGCGAAAATCCGTCTGGGAAATTACGTTCAGTTGTGGAGAAGCCACGGAGTTGTTGTCCTTGTGTTGCAGGGAGGGCCGTATTCTAGCGCAGCGAGTCGAGAAGTCAACGGCGAAGAAAAAGTAGAAGCGATCGGGGAAAACCATGATGAAAAAAATCGGTTGACGTGAGCCCGATGACGGCCAAAAAGAAGTTGCGATTCTTTTGTACGGCTCGTTCTGCGTTTTAGAAACCCGGCGCCGCAGTGCTGGGCGCCGTCTGAGTTTCGGGAGCAGTCTCGACAAGCCGTAGCCGCTCAAAATAAGTTTGCCCTAGAGACATGAAACCGGTGTAGAGATATCCCCACACAAACAGGATCAGGAAGGGAACGGTGGCGTAATTCTGGTTCTGCATCGCATACAACACGGTGGCGGCGAAGTAGAGGCCCAATCCCACCTCGATAAAAGGCATCCAGCCGGCGCGCTTTCGATAACTTTTCTTCACGGCCGCGGTCGTCTTGGCATTCGCTTCCACGCGGTACTTGGGCGTGCGCACGAATTCCGATTTCACGTCGAACAGCGCCTCCATTACGGCAAACGCGTTGCGCACCGAGAGTCCGATGCCGACGGCCATCACGAACGGCAAATAAAGGAACGTTCGCTTCCACGTTTTCGGATAGAACGCGCGCTCCGCGGCCAAATAAAAGGACGAAATCGAGCACGTTGAGGCCATGAACAGCGGGAAATCGATCACCAGCACCTGAAACCATCCCTGATAAAACCGTACGATCATCGCGGGCAGCAGGATGATCGACAGAACAACCATCAAGGGGTAGCTGATATTTGCCGTGAGATGAAAAAACGCTTCGGTCTTTACCTCTGTCGGCACGTTGGACTTCATCACGCGCGGCAGAACTTTCTTCGCCGTCTGCATCAGTCCCTTTGCCCAGCGCGCCTGTTGCGTCTTGAACGCGTTCATCTCTATGGGGAGTTCGGAGGGACAATCGATTTCCGGCAAGTACAAAAACTGCCAGCCGCGAAGCTGCGCACGGTAGGAAAGATCCGTATCTTCAGTTAGCGTATCGTGCTGCCAGCCACCGGAGTCGTCGATCGCAGCGCGCCGCCATACGCCCCCGGTGCCGTTGAAATTAAAGAAGAGGTGGCTGCGGAACCGTGACGAATGTTCGATGGCAAAGTGGCCGTCCAGCAGGATCGCTTCCACTTCGGTTAGCGGCGAATAATTCCGGTTGATGTAGCTCCAGCGGGTCTGCACCATAGCCAGCTTCGAATCCGCAAAGTAGGGCACCGTGCGGCGCAGGAAATCTGCCGGAGGGATGAAGTCTGCGTCGAAAATTGCGACCAGTTCGCCTGTTGCTGATTTCAGCCCGTGGGCGAGCGCCCCGGCCTTGAAACCCTCGCGGTTCGTCCGGTGAATATAGGTGATCGGCAGACCGAGATCGCGATGCCTTTGCACGCAGTCGGACGCAACCTGTCGCGTCTCGTCGGTCGAATCGTCGAGCACCTGAATATCGAGTAGGTCCCGCGGATAATCGAATTGCGACACCGCATCGATCAGCCGCTCGATGACGTATCGCTCATTGAAAATCGGCAACTGCACTGTGACTTTGGGCCACTTGTCGATTTCGGGTGGTGGGGAAGCGACATTTTTCCGATTTTTGAAGAAGCGGTAAACGAGAGCATAGCGATGCGTGCCATATGCCGCGAGCACGATCATCACGACGAAATACGGCAGCATGACGGCCAAATCGAACGAATTCAGGTGATAGAGCCCGCGGAAGGGATTTCTCAGCGGGTCCATGTTCTGGTTCCAGTATTCAGTTACTGGATTCGCCGCAGGCGCCAGCCACAGTGCGACCGCATACACCCACGTCACAGGATTTCCTCCACTGCTTGTAAATGGGCCCTGGAATGAACCGATAGCAACGATTCCGCGATGGCCGCAGCTTCGAGGTCGCGGGTCACGGCAACGCCGAACGCAGAGCCCGTCCAGCAAATCGCCGGGCGATACTGGCTGGGACGCCACGTCGATTATGGTTTTAAGCACAGCAAAGTGTCAATCGTTTGTCTTCGGGGGCAACCAGCTTCCGTTTTTGATTCTTGAGCCAGTCGATCCGAGCGGCCTGCTTGAACGGGCCATACTCCTCTCCTACAATTGCTCTCACGATCAGCGCGATTTGTCCTGAATTGGAGGTAGATCTGGGATCATCACTCTCGTCGCTGATCTCCGCAGCCGATAGCGGAGATCGTGCCGCGGCTGAAGCGCTCTTTGCCGCGCTGTATTCCGAACTGCACCGCCTGGCGAAGCGCGAATTGGCAAGCGTCGCTCTGCCAGTGACGATCAGCGCGACTACGCTGCTTCACCAGGCGTATATCGATATGGCGGGGAATGACCGCATCAGCTTCCCGGACAAGGCTCGCTTCATGGGCTACGCCGCGCGCGTGATGCGCGGGCTGATCATCGACTACGCGCGGAACCGGCGGGCGCAGAAACGCGGCGGGCAATTCGAGATCACCTCGCTTGGGCCAAATGCCGAGAGCATGCCGGACGACCGCGAACTCACGCGCATCAGCGAAGCCCTGGATCAACTTGCTGAAAATGATGCCGCACTTGCCGAGGTGGTCGACTTGCGATTTTTCTGCGGTTTCACCTTCCCTGAAATTGCCACAATGAAGGCCATCTCGGAACGGACCGTGCAGCGCCAGTGGGAAAAGGCGCGTATCTATCTTCACCGCACAATCCGTGCCGATCTGGAGCCCTAAGGGTACGCGGCAGGCGAGACGAACTCCCGCGGAGGCCGTTCTGATCCGGCGGAGCTTCCGAACAGAATTTTTCTGGCACCCTGTCGCCTTTGGCCTCCCGTTTTCGATTTACCAAATAGAAGCCCAAATTCCGATTGACGGATTGGTTGGCAAATCTTTATCGAAAGAGGACGGGACGCCGTACCCGCGAGGCGCCATCGAGAAAAACGAGGCCGGTGTAAACAGGGTTTCAAGCCGCAGGAGGAATCGGACTTTGTAGCGTTCCTAAATTCTCTATCAGTAGAATCCGTGCCGGCAGGATGAGGCGGCCGGCACAAATTTCCGACGCTCTCTACTTCAATGCGGCATTTAGTGTTGCCGTGGGCCGCGCTGGCTCGTAGAATGCGTCCAACCTTTCCCTGGCCCGTTTAAGCACTCTGGAGGTGCCATATGGCTACAGCGAGTCAAACTGTTCAACCTGACGAATCGAAACTTCACGAGTTTATGATGAAGGCCGTCGGCGATATGGGCGCGGCCATGCACGCCGCTCTGATTATTGTTGGCGACAACCTGGGTCTGTATAAGGCAATGGCCGGAGCAGGACCGATGACGCCCGGCGAATTGGCCGAGAAAACGAAAACCAACGAGCGCTACATCCGCGAGTGGCTGAATGCCAACGCCGCCAGTGGCTACGTTACATACGATCCGGCAACCCAGCGATATCGCCTGCCGGACGAACAAGCGTTCGCGCTGACCACTCTGGATCTGCCGGGGGCCTTTCAGATCATTTCCGCCTGCATCAAGGACGAGCCGAAAATCACGCAGGCGTTCCGCACGGGCGCCGGCGTCGGCTGGCACGAGCATGACACGTGTCTCTTTGTGGGGACGGAGCGTTTCTTCCGGCCTAATTACGCGAATAACCTGATCACGGCCTGGCTCCCTGCGCTCGATGGAGTTGTTGAGAAGCTGAAGGCTGGCGGTAAAGTTGCCGATGTCGGCTGCGGCCACGGGTCTTCCACTTTGCTGATGGCGCGAGCGTTCCCGAAGTCTCATTTATACGGGTTCGACTACCACCCCGGCTCGATCGAGTACGCGCGCCAGCTGGCCAGCCGCGACGGCCTCACGGACCAGCTGACCTTCGACGTTGCCAATGCCAAGAACTATCCCGCAAACGGCGGCTACGATCTGGTCACGTTCTTCGATTGCTTGCACGACATGGGCGATCCTGCAGGCGCGGCGGCGCACGTTCTCTCCACGCTAAAGCCGGACGGCACGTGGATGATCGTCGAACCGTTCGCGAATGATAAGACGGAGGCGAATCACAATCCGATCGGGCGCATTTTCTACTCCGCGTCGACAATGATCTGCACTCCAGCGTCTCTGTCGCAGGAAGTTGGCGCGGCGCTCGGCGCGCAGGCGGGCGAAGAACGCATTCGCAAGGTGGTCACATCGGGAGGGTTCACACGCTTCCG
>DASUJR010000062.1:0-17120 GCA_036279175.1 Candidatus Acidiferrales bacterium
CCGCTGACGCTTGCCAGCATTCAGACGCTGCTATTTCGCGTCAAGGAGCGCCTGTACGCCGTGCCCCTTGCCTCCGTTGTGGAAATCAATCGGATCAGCGAAGACGAAATTCACCTGGTCGAGGACCAGCAGGTGTTTCGCCTTCGCGAGCAGGTTCTTACGCTTGTTCGCCTCGATGGACTTGCAGCGCTCAGCACAACGGAGCGTGCCAAACGCCTTTTCGTCGTGATCATCGCCAGCGGCAATCGCAAATTCGGCCTCGCCGTCGACAGCCTGGCCGGAGAAGAAGAGCTGGTCGTCAAGCCGCTCGAAGATCGCCTGGTGATGTCGCCGCTCGTCAGTGGCGCTTCGATTTTGGGAGATGGCACAGTTGTCCTGATCCTGAACGTTCCGGCCGTGCTGGCGCACTTGTCGAGAATTCCGCCCGTGGGAGCCACTGCATGAGCGAGAAGATACGCGTTCTCGTAGTGGATGATTCTGCGCTGATGCGAAAACTGATCACGCAGGTGTTGCTGCGCGATCCTTCGATTGAAGTCGTAGGAACGGCCGCGGACGGCGCGATCGGCCTGAAGAAGATCGAAGAGCTCCATCCCCATGTCGTCACGCTGGATCTCGACATGCCGCGCATGGACGGCATCGAGATGCTGCGCCAGATCACACGCAAGCATCGCCTTCCCGTAATCATCGTCAGCTCTTACAGCGAACGAAGCGCCACCATCACGCTGAAGGCTCTTTCGCTGGGTGCATTCGATTTCGTGACGAAGCCGCAGGAGGCGCCGTCAGGACAGCTCGAACAGATTGCGGCGGAGCTTGCCGCGAAAATTAAAGTTGCCGCGGCGACCGGGGCGCCCAAGCTGATCATCACTGTGCCGGAGTCGAAGCAAAAGGGCCCGCGGCCGTTCTCGACCGGCTCGCGCTGGCCTTCGCGCGTTATCGGTGTGGGCATTTCCACCGGCGGACCCAACGCGCTGCAGTATCTCCTCGCGCAGATTCCCGCGGATTTTCCGGCGTGCTTCTTGATCGTGCAACATATGCCCGAAGGTTTTACGCAGATGTTCGCGCAACGGCTGAACGAGTCGTCGGCGATCGAAGTGAAGGAAGCGCAATCCGGCGACCTGATCCTCGCCGGCCGCGCGCTGATCTGCCCGGGAAACCGCCACATGAAGGTCCGACGGATGGAGCACGGCGACGTCGCGATTCTCGTCGATCAGCCGCGCGTCAACGGGCATCGCCCGTCCGTCGATGTCCTGTTCCAATCGCTCGCTCAGGAATTCGCCGCGAAGGCGACGGGCGTCCTGATGACCGGCATGGGTGAAGACGGCGCTGCGGGGATGGGCGCGATCCAAGCGGCGGGCGGATTCACCATCGCCCAAAGCCCGGAGACGTGCGTGGTCGACAGCATGCCGCGCTCCGCCATCCAGCGTGGATTCGCGGCGCGCGTGGTGAGCCTCGCCGGAATTGCCGGTGCTCTGCAATCCGATTGCGCCAGCGAGACGGCTTCGCACGCGCGCGAGAATTTCGTAGCAAGCCTTCCCAGCGGAGGCGTTGGTCGAACCAAGCGGTGAAGGAGAAGGCCATGAAACAATTTCAGGCACTGACGCGCAAGGACAGCCAGCCCGTGCGCTACCTGATCGTCGACGACTCCGTTTTCGCGCGGAAAAGCCTCGCGAAGATGGTCGAATCGTTCGGCGGACAGGTGGTGGGCGAAGCGGGCGACGGCTGCGCGGCCATCACCGAATACGGCCGCGTGAGCCCCGACATCGTCCTGATGGATAT
Organism: Candidatus Acidiferrales bacterium; assembly: GCA_036279175.1. Taxonomy (GTDB): domain Bacteria; phylum Acidobacteriota; class Terriglobia; order Acidiferrales; family UBA7541; genus Palsa-295. Next base: position 1,777 of record DASUJR010000062.1, read on the forward strand.
CACCATGCCCCAGATGGAAGGCATCGAGGCCGTCGAGCGCATCGTCCAGCAGCATCCCGACGCGCGCGTCGTGATGGTTTCCTCTGTGGGCTACCAGGACAACATCCTCGCGGCTTTGCAGAAGGGCGCGCGCCATTTCGTTCAGAAGCCTGTGAAACCGGACGCTCTCTACGAAATTATCCGGTACGTCCTCAGCGACGACGGCGTCACGGCCCCGGTTGGGGAGAACTCACGATGAGAATGGACCTGATCCAGCCGTTCATCGATTCGTTAGATGCCGTGCTCGCGGAGATGATGAAGTCGCCGACTACCATCGCCGGTCTTACGATGGAGGAAGACGGTTATCGGACGAAGGGTCTGGCCGCCGTGGTCACGTTCAAAGGACAGATCGAAGGCCGGATCATTCTCGACATGGATCCCAGTGCTGCCGCCAAAGTTGCCGAAATTCTCGCCGGCGCCGAAGTCGATCCGTCGGAAGCGATCGTTTCAGAAGCCGTCGGCGAATTGGCGAACATGGTGATCGGCAACGCCGTCACGCAGTTGAACGATCGCGGCTTTACATTCAAGGTGTTCCCGCCGGAGCTGTTTTCGCGGGAACACGGAGAAAAAGCCGGTCAGGATTCCGAGGCGACGATTCTCCGCTTCGAAACACCCAGCGGGAACGTCCATCTGAACATTGGCCTCTCGTACCACGCTCGCCGCAAGAACGAGCATTCGCCCGCCCTCGCACTTTAGCTTTTCGCTTCAGTGGCTGGACTGGACGCAATCGCGCGAGGTGTGAACTCTCGCAATGCTCTCCGTGGCCTTTTCAGATTTTGCTCTGTGTTCTCTGTGGTGAGTCTTCGGGACTGCGTTGCCGACCCAGCCATCGCGTTGCCGAACCAACTCAGCTCGCGGGGGGCGTTCGCCGTCGGTATTCGGTTCCGTGGCGAAACAAACCGGCCTTAGGCATAGCCTCCGAATAAACGATTCGCGCCGGCAGAAAGATATTCGCAGCGTCCGGCGAGTAGGGAACGGCTACGTCAACCGGCGTATTCGCTTCATAGCGGCGCTTGCTGCGGAAACACATCCCGATCGGCGAGATATCCTCGCAGACGGCCAATTCATCGTCAGCATCGGCCTGCCGGATGCACGCCGTCAGCCGCGTTCGCACTCGCGGACGTTCGCGTTTCGGCGCCTCCGGGTCAGACTCCGCTCCCGCGCCTTTTCCCGCTTCGCCGCCTCTTCGGCCACGCGAACGGCCGCCCAGCTTCTTCTCGTCCTCATGCGCAGCCTGAACCCAGATGCTTGGCACCGCGCACAGCTTGCAATGCCGTGCAATTCCGCGGTTCGTTTCAAAGCCGCGCAGCTCGAATTCATTCAGGTAAACCACCTCGCGGCTGCGGCAGTAGGTACACTCGAGCAGCATCCGCGCCACGGCTTCCGCCGATTCGGCGACGGGAGGGAATTCCACTCCCCACAAATCGATGTCGCCCAGCACTTCGATTCCGTAGACGGCGCCATCGTTCTGTTTTCCGAATTGGCCGACGATTCGCGCTTCGCCTTCCCGATGGCTCTCGAGGGGCGCCCGGCGCCGGAGGTGAATCCGCTGCTCCGCGGCAAGTTCCCGGTCCAGCACCATCACCGCTCCATGCCGGTTGATCAGCAGCGTCCGCGCAAGTTCGTGAAACTCTTCGCCATTCACGTCGTGTCCTGAAGCCTCGAGCAAGAGCGTTAGCGCAACGCGGTCACTGCGACGTACACCTTCCGGCGTCATCACCCCTCCCGAATAACTGGTTTCCGCAGAGCCCAAAGTCCTTTCAAGATATCACACGGAAGCGGTTTGTTAGCGGTCACGATCCCCGCCTGCCCTCGGATCGGCAACCCTCGCTACGGAGCGAGGCCTGGCCATTCCTCGGGCCAAACGGGTTCTCCTGCGTGGCATAGCCGCCCCTCGGCCGTGCCGGCCCTTTTGCCTTGCAGCTGCCGCCTGCCGACTGGTTTTAGTACTATGTAAGTATTACCTATTGACAAAATAGGTTTTCCGTGTTAGGGTTGCATGTTTTCGCGTGCAGCCCAATCGGCCGCACAGAAAGGACCCCCAGCACGACGACGGATGTTAAGTATCGCTGACAGATTATGCCGACCGACGGCCTCGACCCCGCCTTCAAGGCCTTCATTAAGAAGGAGCTCGCCGAATACGAAAAGCTCGCCCATCCGCAACTCGAACGCGAGCTTCAACTTCCGGCCGCGTTTCAGACGCGCAAATCAAACGGCAGCTTCGCAGCTGAATCAGCACCCGCCGCCCAGGTTAGCCGCAAGCCGGACAAAGCCAGTCGCGTTTCGAAAGCGCGAACGAAACGGCCCGCCCGCCTCAACTACCACGGCATTCGCTGCGTCATCTGCAAGCATCCCGACCGCAAGACGATCGAGCAGGATTTCCTGCACTGGCGCAGTCCCGCCGAGATCGCCCAGGAATTCAATCTCGGCCATCGCCGGGGTATTTACCGCCACGCTCACGCTTTGGGACTCTTCAAGCAGCGCGCCGGCCAACTCCGCCACGGCCTTGGCTTGATCATGGAACAAGCCGCAAACGTCACGCCTACCGCAAATGACATCATCCGCGCGGTTCGCGCCTATAGTTGCCTCGACGAAGACGGCCATTGGCACGAACCCACCCGCCGCGTCATCATCACCCACCAACATCTCCCCGCCGAACGCTCGGTAAACCCTTCCAGCCCATGAAAATCAATCGTCACACGGTGCCGGAAATAATTCCCATAACTCGCAAGTTCTCAATCACATCCAGAAAATCAATCGTCACAAAATCAGGCACTTGGTCTCTCCCGTCCCACTCAGAGAATTCCAATTACGCTTGCATCTCGCTCTATGGCTCACGTCCCATTCAGTGGCGCGCCCTTTGCCCGCCCGCGCAAAACAGTTCCCACGTCGCTACACTCCCGTTATGATGTTTGCTTGGTGCCTGCCGCGGCTGGCAGGCCCGCGCGCCGCACGCAGGTTTGTCTCGGTTGTTCAGTTCCTTTGTTCATCCATATTCATCGAGAATCCATGAATCGAACTGCTCTCTTTCTCTTTTTCACGGCCCAATGCCTGGTTCTCTGTTGTGTCCTACCCCTCTCGGCACAGCAACGGGCCGCGCAGAGTGTCCGCGTCACCGGTGAGGTTTTGGATGCAAGCGGGGCGCCCGTCAGCGGGGCACAGGTGGAACTAAGGGCGAGACACTTTTTTGCTTCGACCGCGACTTCGGCTGCCGGCGAATTTTCGTTCGACAATGTGAGCGCCGCTTCGGGAACCATCCTCGTCCACGCGCGCGGGTTCGGGGAGGTGCCGTTGACGTGGAGCGCGACGGATGGCAAGCCGGTACGGCTGGCAATTACGCTGCGGCCCGTGGGTCTGGTGCAAAACGTGACCGTGACGGCGCGAACGCCTACGCCACTGGTCGAATCGCCAACGAGCAACCAGGAACTTACGCATCAGGACCTGCAGGATAGCCCGAACGTCACCCTCGATGACACCCTGCGCCAAATTCCAGGGTTCAGCCTTTTCCGCCGATCGGGCAGCCGAACGGCGAATCCCACGGCGCAGGGAGTTTCGTTGCGAGGGCTGGGAGCGAACGGTTCCAGCCGAGCGCTGGTGCTGGAGGATGGCATCCCGATCAACGATCCGTTTGGTGGGTGGATTTACTGGGACCGGATTCCGGAGCAATCGGTGCAAAGCATCGAGGTATCGCAGGAAGGCGGATCAAGTCTTTATGGGAGCGACGCGCTCGGCGGGGTACTCGAGTTTTTCACCCGTTCGCCGGAAGAAGAAGGCATTTCGCTCGAGACTTCCTACGGCAACCAGGACACGCCCGACCTTTCCTTGTGGGCTGGAGGAGCGTGGCACGGATGGGAAAGCTCGTTTGCGGGCGAGGTGTTTCACACGGACGGCTATGTCCTGATTCCCGAAGCTTACCGCGGAACCGTGGATACAAAGGCCGGCTCAGCCCACGGCACGGCGGACCTGAGGATTGGCCGCAAGTTTGGCAATGGCAGCGACGTCTTCGCGCGCGGCTGGTTTCTTGACGAATCGCGCGCGAATGGGACGCCGGACCAGGTGAACAATACGCGGATGGGCGAGGGCGCGCTCGGCGCCGACCTGCAACTTGGCAAGTTCGGTGCGCTTACGCTGCGGTTCTACGGAGATGCCCAGACCTACAACCAGACTTTTTCTTCGGTCGCCGTGGATCGCGACAGCGAAACTCTGACGGACATTCAGGCCGTGCCTGCGCAGGGAGTGGGGGGATCGGCGGTATGGTCGCGAGCGGTCGGTAAACGACAGACGCTCGTGGCCGGTTTGGACACGCAGGAAGTGATGGGCCGCAGCAACGAACAGCTTGTGCTCGCCGGCAAAGAAACATCGTCGGGCGGGCGGCAGCGAACGAGTGGCATTTTCGGCGAGGATATCATCCAGATCACGCCGCGATGGACGCTTTCGGCGAGCGTTCGTTTTGATCATTGGAGCAATTTCGATGCTTCGCTGATCACCATTCCGTTCGGGTCGTCGGTGGCTGCGACGATTGCGCCGTATGCAAATCGTTCGTACAACGCGTTCAGCCCGCGGCTAACTTTGGTCCATCAAGTGAACGCCCGCGTTTCCTGGTCGGCTTCGATCTACCGGGCGTTTCGCGCGCCCACTTTGAACGAGCTGTATCGCGCGTTTCGTGTGGGGGACGTTGTGACCGATGCGAACTCGAATTTGAGCGCGGAGCGCCTGACGGGCGGCGAGGCGGGAGTATCGGTCGATGTTGTTCCGCGGCGATTGACGCTTCGCGGAACTGGATTTTTCAACGAGATCGTCGACCCTGTGGCGAACATCACTTTGAGCACTACGCCTACTTTGATTACACGGCAGCGCCAGAACCTGGGCAGGACGACCGCTCCGGGCGCAGAAATTGATGCTTCCACTTCGATAACGAGCCACTTATCTCTGACGGCGGGCTATCAGTACGTTGATGCCACCGTTTCGAGTTTTCCGGTGAACCGGGCGTTGGTGGGACTATGGGTCGCGCAGGTGCCGCATCACGTCATTACATTTCAGGCGCGGTACGACGATCCGGCGCGGATCAGCTTTTCCATCGCTGGGCGCATGGTGGGACAGCAATTCGACGACGACCAGAATCAATTCCCAATGGGACGGTTTTTCGTGCTCGATGGAATGGTGTCGCGATCCATCAGTCATGGGGCGGAAGTCTTCGTGTCGGCCGAGAACCTTTTCAACGCGCAGTATTTCACCGCGGCGACGCCCGTGCCGCAACTGGGATTGCCAATTGCCGTCCGCGCGGGCGTGCGGTTTGATTGGTCTCGGCGGTAAAACGCGGTGCGCGACAACGCCGCGTTTTTTACGGACCAGCAACTGAGATGAAAGCCGAAGAGATCCCTTCGCTCCGCCGCCCCACGGTCGGCAAGCCCAGAATGAGACACCGCTCCTTAGAATCTCCCCGGAAGTGAGGGCTATTCCTCCAGAACTGGTTACAGCAGCTTGTCGCCCGCGGCGATGTCGGCGTCGAGTTTCTGTTCGGCTGCTTTGGCCTGTTGGTCTAGCGTGTCGAACACCTGCTCCTGCGCTGCCGTGGGTCGTACGTAACCGAGTTCGACGCTAGCGGCAAGATAGGCGAGATAACTGTGCAGCTTCGCCTCGTGGAGCAGGGTGCCTTCGCTGGACCTGACCTGCAACTGAACGGCGTCTCCAATTTCACGGCTGAGGTCAGTCAGCGCTGGTCGAGCTTGAGCTTCTGTCAGGTGGTGTCCGCGCATTCCCGCTTCGAGTTTGTCGCGAACTCCGATTGCTTCATTGATCTTCTTGTCGAGTTCGTCGAGCGAGGTGTGGATTTTCAGTTCCAGCGCGAGCCGAGCTTGCAGGTCATCCTGGCTCGCTTTCATCCTCGGGTCGAGCGCCACCTCGAATTGCTGCTGTGTCTTGTTGCCGGCATAATCGAGCACAACGGTGTAAGTGCCTGGTACGACTTCCGGCCCAAGGACGTTGTCTTCGAGACCGCCCGCAGCGACGGGAGCATGGAAGTCGGTCACGTTGGTCGCTTTGGGGTAACGCAGATCCCACTGCAAGCTGTTCATCCCGGGCTCGATGCCGGTGAGTTGCTCTTCCGCGTATCTGTCCTGTTCCTCCTGGCTCTTGTTGGCGAGCGCCTCCCGCTCTTTCTGCTGCTGTTCGTGCGATTCCTGCTTTTTCAGGTGCAGGTTGAAGGTGCGGACCATTTCTCCCTGCGCGTTCTGGAACTCGAGCGTGGCAGAAGTCTTGCCGTCGTAGCTCGCCGGAATATTGAAGAAAACAGTCGCACCGAAAGGCGGATTCGTTCCGGCATTGGGCGGCTGGAACTCCGGATTGCCACCGCCATAGGAATGGGTCAGCCAAGCCTTTTGCGGAGCGAACAAATGCGTTGACGAGGAGTCGACCTGCGGGTTTTTGGTCATCTGCTCGAGGAACGAGAGATTATCGAGCACCCAGAACGAGCGGCCGTGCGTGGCGATCGCGACTTGATCCTGTTTCGTGTTGAAGGCGATGTCGCGGACCTGCGCTGTGGGAAGATTCAGAGTGAGCGCCTGCCAATGTGCTCCGGCGTCGAAGCTCGCGTAGATCGTGCTCTTCGTTCCGAGCAGAAGCAGGTCGGGATCGTTCGGATCCTGGCGAAGATCGAAGACGTATGAATCGGCAGGCAAGCCGTCGGTGATCGAGGTCCAAGTTTTGCCATAGTCGGTCGTCTTATACACGTAGGGCGTGAAATCGTCTTGCATGTAATTGCGCGCGGCCAGGAAAGCGGTTCCGGTATCGCCGTACGACGGCTGGATCGAGTTGATCCACGCCATTTCGGGTAGTCCAGGAGGATTCACGGACTGCCAGTTGGCGCCGCCATCGGTGGTAACGTGCACGAGGCCGTCGTCGGAGCCGGCCCAGATCACGTTGCCGTCCTTTGGAGAAACGCCGAGTGCTGAGATCCCTGGGAAAACTTCTGCGCTCGAATGGTCCGTATCAATGGGACCGCCACTGGGCCGTTCGGTCTCGGGTTTGTTGCGCGTCAGGTCGGGACTGATCTTCTGCCATGTCTGACCGTAATCGTCGCTCTTCAGGACGTACTGCGCGCCGATGAGCAGCTCCTTCGGATTTGTCGGCGAGAACAGGATCGGATGCGTCCAGCCGAACCGATACTTCAGTTCATTTGAGGCAGCCCCTTCCTGATAATTCGGCCATGGGCTGATGCCTTCGTATTGGCCTGTAACTTTGTTGTACCGCATGAAAATGCTGAAGTAGCCGCTGCCAAACGTAATGTTCGGATCGTCCGGCTGAGGCACGCTGTAAGTGCTTTCGCCATAGGCGACTCGGTTCCAGGACGTAGTGGGGATGGAACCGCCGGGATCGGCGCTCGGGCCTTCGAACGAGCCTTCGTCCTGCTGAGCGCCGTAAATGTGATAGGGGAACTGATCGTTGAGATTAATGTGATAGAACTGCCCGGTCGGCTGATTATGCTCGTTGCTCCAGGTCTTGCCGCCGTCGGTCGAGACGGTAGCGCCGCCGTCGTTGCCTTCCAGCAGAATGTTCGTGTTGTTCGGGTTGATCCATACCACGTGATTGTCGCCATGGGGTGTTCGGAGCCGCTTCCAGGTTTTAGCGCCGTCATGCGACACCCAGAGCGCATCGACTTGCGGCGCATAGACTGTGTTCGCGTCTTTAGGGTCGCCGAAAACAGCCATGTAGTAGAAAGCGCGCTGGCGAAGGCTCATGTCATCGTTAACGCGCTTCCACGTTTTGCCAGCGTCGTCGGAGCGAAAAACGCCGCCCTCTTTCGCTTGCATGATGGCGTAGACGATATTCGGATTGGCGGCTGTGACGGCGATTCCGATGCGTCCCAGCACGCCTTTGGGCAGTCCTTCGCTGCGGGTGATGTCGGTCCAATGCGCGCCGCCGTCAGTGGTCTTGTAGATGCCACTGCCTGGCCCGCCGCTGATGAGCGACCACGGCGTCCGCTGGGCTTGCCACATCGCCGCATAGAGAACGTCAGGATCGTTCGGCTCCATTACGAGATTGATGCTGCCGGTTTCGTCGTTCACGAAGAGGATCTTTTTCCAGCTTTTCCCGCCGTCTGTTGATTTGAAGACGCCGCGATTTGGATCGGGCTTAAAGACGTGCCCCATGGACGACGCGTAGATGATGTCCGGATTCTTGGGGTCGATGACGATGTTGCTGATGGTGTGGGTGTCCCGCAGGCCGACGTAAGCCCACGTCTTGCCCGCATCGATCGATTTATATATTCCATCGCCGGGAATCATGTCGCTGCGGATATCGCTTTCGCCCATGCCAGCGTAGATGATCTTCGGATTCGACGGCGCGACGGCAATCGCGCCGACGCTGGCGCTGGAACTGTGAAGCTTGGTGTCGGAAATATTTTCCCAATGTACGCCGTAATCGGTGCTCTTCCAGATGCCGCCTCCGACGGTGCCCATATAAAAGAGGTTGGGATTGGACGGCACTCCGGCCACGGTGACGACGCGTCCGCCGATGTAGGGGCCAACGCTGCGCCATTTCAGTTTGCTGATGAGCTTGCCGGTGGGAACGGTGTCAGCAACGGCCAGCGCTGCCACCGAGAGAAGTGCAACAAGGACCACAAAACTCGTAAAGGCGCGATTGCGTGTGTCCCGCGCGTCATTCCGACGAAGAATAGCGATATTCATTTCGCCCCCTTGGCGAGGAATCTATTCACCCCGTACGGCGGAGTCAAGCAGCAACTGTGGACAAATCGGATGGATCTCGGGGACCAACTGTGATTTGCAGGTGCGTGTGATTGGGGAGCGATTGTTCCTGGTGAAGACTGATGCCCGGACTTATGCGTGCGTCAGACTAGCGCGCCCGATACCCGGCATATCACTTCCGCGACCTTCCGCCAATGCGGCGCAGATTGTGTCGAGTTCGTGAGAGATAGAAACGAGATAGTTAGCGGCGACTTTCTGTAGATTTGCCAGGTTTTGCGGCGTAACGTCGTCCATCTCCGGCGATGCGGGATCGAGATTTTCGACCTGTAGCCTGCAGTAGGTGCAGGCGGGCATCGACTTGAGTTCGTAATCGACTGCTTCCGAAACACTGTCCATGAAGACCGGCGCGATTTGCCGCGCCCATTGCAGCAGGCCCCAGTTTTTCGCTGCTGCATAGGTAATCTGGTCCTGCCTGTTTCCGGTGCCCACGGAGACAACGATGGATTGCGCAGCATCGGGGTAAAGCGCGCGCGCCTCAGCATATGCGGCCATTGCCGGATTGTTCACAAACACTCCGCCGTCGACCAGTGCGTAATTGTCAGTGCCTCGGACGAGTTGCAGCGGCGGGAAAAATGTCGGCGCAGCTGATGTAGCGCGCGCGATGGAAACCACCGGCCAATTGTAGTTCGGATTTTCTGCGATTCGGTGGCTCTTGAAAAAAAATGGGATCTGGTCCTGCAAGTCGTAGCTCGAAATCAACAGGGGACTGAGCGCCGTGTTGAACTGTGTGTCGCCGAAAAATTCGACGAGAGTGCTTTGGAGCGCGTCAGGCGAGTACTTCGGACGGCCGAAGTTTTTTATGGGTGTGATGAAAGACTTCTTGAAAATAGCCGGCCTGTCCGTTGTTGGATCGCGTGCCGATACCGAGGGCGATGATTCCGCCCGTCGAGGTGCCCGAGATCAAATCAAAAAACTTGTAGAGATCGGCGCCAAGGCGTTTCTGGATTTCGCTTAGGATCAAGGCGGGAATGAGGCCGCGTATGCCGCCGCCGTCAATTGCGAGAACTTTGATGCTCTTCATCGTGGCCGGTCTTCCAGCTACTCTCTATCGATCTGATGTTACTGGATGCAGTCTTGCCGCCGCGGGCATTCTACTCCGATTGTCTTCGCGCCGGCGGTGTTTCTCTTCGAAACGGCAACTACCAGCACTGTCGTTCTCCCGATCGCGATTTTTCTTGACACCTCCCAAGGCGACTGTATGATTATGCAGCGGAGTGAATATTCACTCGACGAGCATCCTGACGATGGCCGTACAGAAGAGGTTCCGGCAAGGACAGATCTTGAAGCTGCTGACCAGCGAGCAGGTGGCCAGCCAGGACGAGTTGCGGCGCCGTCTGCATCACCTTGGGTTGCGCGTCACTCAGGCGACTCTCTCGCGCGACTTGCGCGAGCTTCGCCTGGTGAAGACGACGGAAGGCTATCGCCCTCTTGCGGACGCTGCTGCCGCTGAAGAGCCGGCCCCTCTGGCTGCGATCGGTCGCGCTGTGAAAGAATTCCTGCTCGACATTCGACCAGCGCAGAACATGATCGTCTTGAAGACGCCGCCCGGCGGAGCCCAGCCGTTGGCAGCGGCGGTTGACGCGGAGCGCTGGAAAGAAGTGGCCGGCACGCTCGCCGGTGACGACACGGTACTCATCATCACGCCATCGGTCGGAGCATCGGCGAACGTGCGCAAGCGCCTCGAGGAATTTCTTCGATGACGGCGGGAAGGGTCGCCGTCATCGGGGCAACGGGCTATGCGGGTTACGAGCTGGCCCGGCTTCTGCTGCGGCACCCCCAAATCGAAAAACCGACGTTCTATTTGCGCGATGGGCACGCAGACGTGCATTGCCTGACGCAGCTTTTTCCGCAGCTTCGCGGATGGGGCGAGGCCCCGTGCAAAACGCTTTCAGTTGACGCGATTGCGTCAAGTGGCGCCGAAATTATTTTCCTTTCAACACCGCACGAGGCTTCGGTTGAGCTGGTTCCGCAACTGCTCGCCGCAAATCCGCGGTTGCGCGTCGTTGATTTGAGCGGCGCATTCCGGTTTCAAGAGCCGGAAACATTCGAGCGCTGGTACAAGATGACGCCTCCGGATGCCGCGCTGCTAGGCGAAACCGTGTACGGGCTTCCGGAACTGTACGCAGAGAAGCTTTCCAAGGCTCAGATCGTCGCCAACCCGGGTTGCTATCCGACATCCGTGATTCTCGGACTGCGGCCGCTGGTGGATTCGGGCTGGATCGACATGCGGCGTGGAATTGTGTGCGACTGCAAATCGGGAGTGAGCGGCGCGGGCAAGGAGCCGAAGCGAGAAACCCACTTCGTCGAAGTGAACGAGAATTTCCGGGCGTACGGTCTGTTTATCCACCGGCATACGCCGGAGGTTGCGGATCATCTTGGGCTGGCGGCACAAGATTTTGTCTTCACCACACATTTGCTTCCACTTGAGCGCGGCATTCTTTCGACTATGTATGTCTGGCTCGACGGTGAGCGAAAGGCGGAGGAAATCGATGCACTATACCGGCGGTTTTATGCGGGAAAACCGATGGTTCGGATTTCTTCGGCCGGCAAACTGCCCGAACTGCAGGACGTGACGCGGACGAACTTCTGCGACATCGGGTTTGCCTTGGACGCTTCGGGCGAACGGCTCGTCGTCGTTTCCTGCCTCGACAATTTGGGCAAGGGCGCGGCAGGGCAGGCGGTACAGAACATGAACGCAATGCAGGATTATCCCGAAACGGCTGGTCTTCTATAGAGGTGCTATGAGACTCCTGATCAAGGTCGCAGGCGCGCTGCTGGAAAATGAAGAGACGGTGCACTCGATCGCACGGCAGGTTGCCGAGCTTGCGCGCAGCGGGCACGAACTGCTGGTGGTGCACGGAGGCGGCAAGATCTTCACGTCGACGCTCGCGCGCATGGGCATTGAGAGCAACTTCATCAACGGTTTGCGCGTGACGGATCGCGAGACGCGCGACATAGCCGTGATGGTGTTTGCAGGCTTGCTCAATAAGAGGCTGGCGGGCGCGATTTCACTGGCCGGGCAGCCGGCTGTGGGCATCGGCGCGTCGGACGCGACGTGCTTTCTTGCCGAGCCGATGCAACTGGGCGAGTGGGGCAATCAGCTTGGATTCGTTGGATACCTGAGCGAGGTGAATGTTGATTTCGTGCGCTCGCTCTGGAGAGCGGGGATCGTTCCCGTAGCCTCGTGCCTGGGGCTCGGGGCCGACGGAGAGATCTACAACATCAATGCCGACCACATGGCTGCCGCGGCGGCGGAATTTATCCGCGCCGATCGGCTGATTTATTTGACGGATGTGGCCGGCGTGCTTGACGGCCACAAGACGCTGCGAGCGGTGAACGGCGCCGAAATTGAAGAGCTGATTCGCTACAACAAGGTTTCGGGCGGCATGATTTTGAAGCTTGAGGCGGCGAAGCGCGCCCTCGCGGGCGGAGTGAGCGAGGTACGAATTGTTGGCGGAGCACAGTCCCGCGCGCTGCTCGCGGCGACAAACGGTGGACGGGCCCCCGGAACGCGGGTGGTTCCGGTGATTCGACGTGCGGCGAAATCCGTGCGCGGGGTGGCGCGCTGACAATGCGAAGCAAAAACGAATCGGGGGGGAAGAGTTCGCTGGCGCACATCCGCAAAACGGAAGAACGCTATTTGATGAATACGTACAAGCGTCCGCCGGTCGTATTTACGCATGGCCGCGGTTGTCATTTGTACGATTCGCAAGGGCGAGCGTATCTCGATTTCCTTGGCGGAATCGCAGTGAACGCGCTCGGATATTCGCATCCGCGGCTGGTACGCGTGATTCGGCGCGAGGCTGCACGGGCGGTTCATCTTTCAAATCTGTTTCACAACGCCTATCAGGCGCCGCTTGCGCGAAAACTTGCGGAGTGGTCCGGCCTCGACCGCGTTTTCTTCACCAATAGCGGCACCGAAGCCATTGAAGGCGCTCTGAAACTGGCGCGCGCTTACGCGCGCGAGAAATCCGCGGGCGGCGTCGCACCTAAAACGCGCATATTGGCACTGGAAAATTCATTTCATGGCCGGACGTTTGGCGCCGTTTCGATTACGTATCCGGCGAAGTATCGCGAGCCGTTCGCGCCTCTGGTTCCCGGCGCGGAATTTATTTCCTTCAACGATGTGGCGGAGCTCGAATACAAGTTTGACGATTCGGTCTGCGCGCTTGTGCTCGAGACGGTTCAGGGGGAAGGCGGAGTGTATTCGGTCAGCAAAGCGTTCTGGGAACGCGCACGCGAGCTGGCGTCGAAGCACGACGCGGCGCTGATCGCCGACGAAATTCAATGCGGACTGGGCCGCACGGGACGCCGATTCGCGTACCAGAAATTCGATTCGCTGCCGGATATCGTCACAGTGGCCAAGCCGCTCGCGGGCGGCCTTCCGCTTGGCGCGCTGGTCGCAAATGAGAAATTCGCGTCGGCATTCAAGCCGGGAATGCACGGAACAACGTTTGGCGGAGGCCCGTTAATCTGCGCCACAGCTCTCGAATTCTTGAACGTAGTGGAAGATAGCAAGCTGATCGAAAACGTTTGCGCTCGCGGCGCGGAGCTTCGCGCCGGGATCGAGAAACTGGCTGCGCGATTCGACTTCATCCGCGAAGTTCGCGGCGAAGGGCTGATTCTGGGAATCGATTTGACCGTCGACGGGGCGCCTTTCGTCGAGGAAGCATTGCGACAAGGGCTGCTGATCAACTGCACGCACGAGCATATTCTGCGGTTGCTTCCACCTTTCATCATTCGCTTCCGAGACGTGAGCGAATTCCTGAAGAAATTCGAGAAGGTTCTCGCCCGCGCGCCGAAAGAAGCGAACAGCTTCTCGGCGGGTTCCGCCGCCAAGTCTACTGAAACGCATGCACAGCCGGTTCTGGCCGGCACGAGGTGAACATGAACGCAGTTGCCGCAACGCTAACGCTGCCGAATGATCTTCTGACCGGAATGGAATGGACTTCGCCGCAAGTGCGCGAATTGTTCGACCTCGCGCGTGAGGTGAAGGCGCAGCCCGAGCGTTACCGAACCGCGCTCGCCGGTCGCTCCTTCGCGCTGATCTTTGAAAAGCCGTCGCTGCGCACGCGCGTGACATTTGAGGTTGGAATCGCGAGCCTTGGCGGCTCGTCCGTCTTCCTCGACCATACGACGACGCACCTGGGCGAACGCGAGTCGGTGCCGGACGTTGCGAAATGCCTCGAGCGCTGGGTCCATGGAATCGTGGCCCGCGTTTTCGCCCAGGGAACTCTCGACGAACTTGCGGCGAACACGTGCGTTCCGGTTGTCAATGCGCTGTCGGACCAGTTTCATCCGTGCCAGGCGATGGCCGATTTCTTCACCCTCGAAGAACGGTTCGGTGGATTGCGGGGATTGAAATTCGCTTATGTCGGCGACGGCAACAACATGTGCCATTCGCTGATGCTTGCGGGCGCTCGCGTCGGCGCGCATATAAAGGTTGCGACGCCGGCCGGGTATGAACCCGATGCGGCGATTGTTGCGGAGGCGAAGCGGTCAGCTCGCGAGACGCGCGGGAAAATCGAAGTCCTGCGTTCTCCCGATGATGCCGTGGCTGGCGCTCAAGCCGTTTACACGGACGTTTGGGCCAGCATGGGGCAGGAACAGGAAGCCGCTGCGCGGGAAGCTGCATTCGCCGGATATCAGGTGGACAAAGATCTTTTGGCTCATGCAGCGCGCGATGCCGTGTTTCTGCATTGTCTCCCGGCGCATCGCGGACTTGAAGTCAGCGGCGGCGTGATCGATTCACCGCGTTCCATTGTTTTTGACCAGGCGGAAAATCGGCTTCACGTTCAGAAGGCGATCCTGCTGACGCTGATGGGCTGAAGTTGGGAAACCAGCTGAACCCTCGAAATCAAAGGAGAAACCGTTGCCGAAGAAAATCGTGCTTGCGTATTCGGGAGGCCTCGACACCTCCATCATCATTCCGTGGCTGAAGGAGAATTATCCCGGATGCGAAGTGGTCGCCATGGTCGGGGATCTGGGCCAGCAGGAGGACCTGGAAGCGGCGCGGAAGAAGGCGCTCGCCACGGGCGCCAGCGCTGCATACGTCGAGGACCTTCGTGAAGAGTTTATTACGAGTTACATCTGGCCGACGCTGCGCGCCGGCGCGGTTTACGAGCACAAATATCTGCTGGGAACGTCGTTCGCGCGGCCACTGCTTGCGAAGCGGCAAGTTGAATTGGCAAAGCAGGTCGGCGCAGACGCGATTGCGCATGGCTGCACCGGAAAGGGTAACGATCAGGTTCGTTTCGAGCTGGCTGCCAAAGCGCTGGCCCCGGAGCTGAAGATCATCGCGCCGTGGCGCGAATGGAAGATCGTTTCGCGCGAGGAGGCGATTGCTTACGCGCGGGCACATAACGTTCAGGTGGACCAGACCACGAAGAATATTTACAGCCGCGACCGCAACATCTGGCACCTGAGCCACGAAGGCGGCGTGCTGGAAGATCCCGCCAACGCACCGGAAGAGGCGATGTGGCAATGGATCACGTCGTCCGCGAAGGCGCCAGACCGGCCGGCGACGGTCGAAATCGGTTTCGA
>DASUJR010000063.1:0-3606 GCA_036279175.1 Candidatus Acidiferrales bacterium
AGCTGCTGCCACAGACCATCTGTGAAGCGATCGGAACCGGCGAGCGGATGATTCGCGGTGCCAGACGGAACGTGCGGGCGAACGAGCCGGCGCTCGACCGCATCGATCGCGTCCTCAGCCATGGCGCGATAGGTGGTCCACTTGCCGCCCATGATGCTGACGAGTCCGCTTGCCTCGTCGACTTCGACTACGTGATCGCGAGCCAACTCTTTCGTCGCGGCACCGCGTGACTTGCCCGACGAAACCAGCGGGCGAACACCCGCGAAAGCGCTGACGATCTGATCGGGAGTCACGCGCCGCGCGAGATAGCCGTTCAGATGGCGCAGCAGATATTCGATTTCGTCGCGCGATATGGCGGCAGGTTCGGGGCCGTCGACGGGCTCGTCAGTCGTGCCGACGAGCAGACGCCCGAGCCAGGGAATCGCGAAGAGGACGCGGCCGTCTTCCGTCCTCGGAATCAGCAATGCGTCTGGTTCGCTTTTGGCAGGGCCTGAAACTTCGGATGAAAGTATTGCGACGGGCAGAACGATGTGAACGCCGCGGCTGGGTCGCATGCGCGGCAGAGCGCCCGGGGCGGCCATCTGGCGCAGCGAATCGGCGAATGCTCCTGTCGCATTGACAAACGTTTCAGCGCGAATGGCGAAGCGCTTGCCTGATGCGAGATCTTCAATTTCGGCGGCGGATATTTTGCCGCCGGTGTTCTTGCGGAAGCCGACGACGCGCGCATGGTTCAACGGCTCGCCGCCCGCTTCACTGAACGTTTCGGCCAGCGCGATGTTGTAGCGCGCATCGTCGAATTGGCCGTCGGTGTAGGCAACGGCGCCGGCGAGTCCTACGGGATTTAGGGCGGGAATGCGTCGCAATGCTTCATCGCGCGGAAGAAAACGGCTTGGCGCGAGACCTGCGCTGCCCGCGATCCAGTCGTAGAATTTCAGGCCGATTTCGTAGTAGGCAACGTCGCGCCAGCTATAGCAGGGCGTGACGAACTCGCGAGTGCGCGTGAGAAACGGAGCGTTGCGCAACATGTGAAGGCGCTCGCGAAGTGCGCCCTTCACCACGTTGTATTCCGTACGATCGAGCCGACGAACAGCCTGCTCCAGATAGCGGACGCCGCCGTGAACCATCTTGGTAGACGCGCCGGACGCGCCGGATGCAAAGTCAGATGCCTCGACGAGAACGGTCTTGAGCCCGCGCAGTTGCGCATCGAGCGCACAGCCGCAGCCCGTCGCACCGCCGCCGATGACGCACACGTCGAAAGATCGGTTCGCAATTGCTTCGAGCGCATCCGGGCGAGACTTCATGCGCAGAAGCATCGCATAGAAGACGGAAGTTAGAAGTCAGAAGTTGGTAGTTAGAAGCTAGGGGCAGAAACGGAGAATTCAATCGGCTGTAAACCGCAAGCCTGCTTTAGCGATGGATTACGCTACGGAGCTGATGATCTTTTCCAAACGCCGGAGGGCCGACAGCGCTACTGCGTCATGATTTCGCCGAGGTGGTGACGGGCTGCTCGGGCTGTGCCGCGCGGTCGTGATGCGGCGCGGGGAGGCACGCGGGATCGCGCCACTCGCGGCCCTCGCGTCGCAGGAGTTCTTCGGCCTGAGCCGGTCCCCAACTGCCGGCGGCATAATTCGGAAAATCGCGTGGAGGGAGCGCCTTCCACACGTCGAGGATCGGCTGCACGACGGCCCAGCCCGATTCGACCATGTCCGCGCGCTGGAACAGCGTTGGATCGCCCATCATGCAATCGTAGAGCAGAGTTTCGTAGCCGGTGGAAGGCGTCGTTCCGAAATAATCGGAGTACTGGAAATCCATGTTTACGGCACCGAGGCGCACGACCGGACCGGGTATCTTCGCTTCGAAGTTCAGGCAGATTCCTTCCGTTGGCGCGATGTTGATCACCAGCTCGTTGGGATCGATGGCGTTCACGGGAGTCTTGCGGAATAGCACGAACGGGGGCCTGCGAAAGCGAATCACCACCTGCGTGACGCGACGCGACATTCGCTTGCCGGTGCGGAGATAAAAGGGCACGCCCGCCCAGCGCCAGTTATCGATGTGCAGGGCCATGGCGACGAACGTGGGCGTGTTGGAATCGGGCGCGACGTTTGGTTCCGCGCGGTACGCCTGCACGTGGCGCCCGTTGACGGCACCTGCATCATACTGGCCGCGGACGGCGTGATCGAGGACCCGCTCCGGACTCAGCGGCTGAATCGCACGCAGGACTTTGGTTTGTTCGTCGTGAACTGCCTCCGCGTCGAATGAGATGGGCGGCTCCATCGCGGTCAGCGTGATGAGCTGGAAGATGTGATTGGGCACCATGTCGCGCAGCGCGCCGGCTTTCTCGTAGTAACCGCCGCGAAGCTCGACGCCGAGTTCTTCGGCAACGGTGACCTGCACGTGATCCACGTAGCGGCGGTTCCAAACCGGCTCGAAAATGCCGTTGGCAAAGCGGAAAGCGAGAATATTCTGGACGGTTTCTTTACCGAGGTAATGGTCGATGCGATAGATCTGCTTTTCGTCGAGGACCTTTACGAGCGCTTCATTCAATTCCACAGCGCTCGGAAGATCGTGGCCAAACGGCTTTTCGATTACGATGCGGCGCCACCTGTGATCGTCCTGTTTGGTCAGGCCTGCTGCACCCAGTTGGTTCACCACCTGCGTAAAAAAACTCGGCGCGATCGCAAGATAGAACAGTACGTTCCCATCCGTTCTTTGTTCCTTCTCGATCTGGGCCAGCTTATCGCCAAGCTTCTTGAAGAGACCGGGATCGGCGAAATCGCCGGAAACGTAATGGAATTTTCGGACGAAATCGTTCCAGGTTGCGAGGTCAACCTGCACGTCGCCATACTCGCGGATGTCCTTGGTCATCAGGTCGCGAAATTGCTCGCTCGTGTAGGACTCGATGGAGACTCCGACGATGGCGAACTGTTCGGGCAGCAAATTGCTTTTGGCGAGATTGTAGAGGGCGGGCATCAGCTTGCGTTTTGTCAGATCGCCGCCCGCGCCGAAAATCACCATAGCGCATGGGCCGCTGCGCAAGCCGCGCATCGGCTGCGTCAATGCCCCGGAATCATTCGAGCTCATTCGCTGCTCCTCCGATCGAATACGTGTCGCAATGTCATCTACTTTCCCAAACTAAATTCTTTTGTTCTGCAGCTTCCGTTGCCTTGCTGATTGTGCCCGCGATCGGCAAATCGTACCGCTTGCCGTCCCGGTTTCACCGACCGCGCAACGGAACGACAATCGCGGTTCCTACGCAACGCGCGCGGCCAGACCTGTAGAGCCTGTTAGGCTAAGCCAGTGCGTCGCGGACTGCTTGTGCCAACGTTGCAAAGGCGGCAGAAACGTCTTTGCCGACGTGAACGCGTAACGCGCGGCGTCCGCGCTCGGCCAGTACCTGGAAATCTCCTCGCGCCTGTGCGGCCTTGACCACGCCAAACGTGTACTTCTGTCCGGGAACCTGCAGGTCCGTCGCATCGTCGCACGTAATCTGAAGGAAAACTCCGGAATTCGGTCCGCCCTTGTAAGCCTGGCCGGTCGAGTGGAGGAAACGCGGACCGAAGCCGAGGCAAGTGGCGACACGTTTCTTGTCACGAATCAAAAGGCGGA
>DASUJR010000064.1:0-31050 GCA_036279175.1 Candidatus Acidiferrales bacterium
GAGACCAACTGGGATAGGTTAAAAGCAAAATATAGCGAGCGATTCCATAGGATGTGGAAGTTTTATCTCCTCGCCAGCGCTGGATCGTTCCGGTCCCGCCGTTTGCAGGTGTGGCAGATCTCACTCTCGCGGGATGGTGGCGCACGCTAAAGAGCATGGAGCCATTGAAGGTACGTCGGATCTGACCGCAAAAGAAACAAGGGCCCAATATTGCGGCCCCGCTAAGAATTCGGATGGTTGCGGGGGCCTGCAACGTACCGAATCTATTGGTGATCGCATTCTGCATTGAACTCATACGCGCCGCTTAGGGGACCGGCGTGGGTGCACTTCGACCCTAGCTTGCATTACTGAAGAAAAGGACCAAAGGCAGAGATCGGGGGAATGCCGGGCCTTTTTTTCAAACACAGCCATTGCGCGGAGATGGACTATAATCCTGCTCTAATTTCATGACGCCTACCCGCCACTCAGCTCCGGGCTCCGCCGCCGGTTTCGCGTATCAGTTCGAGCGCGCTCTGAACTGGCTCGCTCAGAAAGACGCAGGCTCATGCATTGGCATTGAGACCGACGACGACATCGCTGTACGTAACTCTGATTCCACGTTGGTGCTCGAACAGGATAAGCACTCAGTCCGCAAAGCGGCAGAACCATTCGATGATCGGTCCCACGGACTCTGGAACACTTTGGCGACGTGGATCGAGGCCGTCGATTCCGGCGAAAAGTCCATCGAAACAACATCGTTTCTGATGGTTACTAACACTACGGTTTCCGAAAGCATTGCTCGACGAATTGCTCGTGCCGAAACAAAAAACCAAATTAGCACCTGTATCGCGGAACTCCAAACAGTTGGAGCGAACCCTCCAAATCACATCGTCAAACTGGTAAAGCGAGTTCTCCGGCCTAAGTCCAGCGGTACGTTGCGCGCGGTAATTCAGAGAATTGACCTTTCGGACGCATGTGACGGGGCAGCCAGTGTGGATCTGCGGAAGAAAACGATTGGGCATCTGCAGCTACCAGACTGGTGTTCCGGGCATTGCGATTCAATTGCCAGTGAACTCTTGGGTTGGCTGCATACGGAAGTCATGTCAGCGTGGCAAAACAATCGACCGGCGTGGATAGAGCGGGACCACTTCGTCAATCAACTTCACGCGATCATCGGTCGGCGAAAGCGCGAAGTCGCAAGAGAACGAGCGGAACTCTTGATACCAGTCGCCGACGAGCATGTGGGTCGCGAAAGCGGGCGACCCTTCGTCAAGCAGCTGCATTTGGTTACCGAAGACGATGCTGTAGTCGATACAGCAATCCGCGAATTCATCCGTTGCAACATCGAAAAAGCCAGGTTGTCACGGGAAGGAGACATCACCGACCTTGACTGGAAGACGTTCGAAGAAACACTACTCGCTCGTTGGAACAAGATTCGCTCGCGTGTGGGACGCATGAGAGCGGGAGCGGACGAAAGCGATATTGGTTTTGAAATCTTTACCGAGACAACCGAGAATCACAAAGAGAGGCTTGCTGGAACCGACACCGAGCAGGTGTATCTGACATCAGGAACGTATCATCGATTGTCCGACTTACTCAGTGTCGGTTGGCACCCCCGATACAAGGCCCTGATGCGAGAATTGTTAGGTAGATAATGATAGACGTCCTCTTCGAACAGCATGTGATCCAAAATACGGGGCTTGCTGCCGAGGCGATTTGGCAAGCGGTATACGAAGCTTACGATGCCAAGGGTCGGTCCGAGGGCGTCCCGTTTCCGCTGGCTTTTCTGGTACTTCCTCTCGCCTTTCACCAGCGCAGCGCGTCCACTTTATCCTCCAAGACGCAGCCAGGCGCTCTGTACAAAGCGCTTGCGGATGATCGTGAAATAACAGTCGGTCTTCAGGCCCGAATGGAAGCACTGGCAGATCGCACCTTTCAGGCTTTGTCCATCGCTTTTCACACCGGGTTGCTCACTCTTGATAGTGGCTCTACCCGTGATCTCTTTCCAGGCAAGAAGACTCCTCCCGTAACGCACGTAACGGAGGAAGTCAAAACGATACTCAATGCAGCAAAGCGAGTGGGCCGGAGTTTTGCGGAGATGAACGCTGTGCAACTGGCTGTGCATTTGAATATTCGATTCTGATGAAATTAGCGATTCTCAAAGTCATTCTTTGGCCTAAAGACGCGAGCCTCCCCCCGCGCATCGTCCCGTTTGAGCCGGGACGAATAAACATCATTAGCGGGGAAAGCGCGACTGGCAAATCCACCATCACATGGATCATCGACTATTGTCTCGGAAGCGAGAAATGTTCCATTCCGGTCGGTCTGATCCGCAACGTTACGGAGTGGTTTGGAATACACGCCAAGCTTGTCAACACCGAAATGTTGATCGCTCGTCGAAACCCCGGTGACCAGCAAACAACGACCGACCTATACTGGGCCGAGGGGCTTCAACTAGACGTTCCCCCTGTGGTAGCCGGAAAAAACGCCCGAGTAGAGGATTTGAAGAACCGCTTCAACCAACTCTCTAATCTTCCTTCACTGGATTTTGTCGGAGGAGAAGACATTGGATTTGCTGGTCGGCCTAGTTTTCGCGATATGGCTTCGTTCAACTTTCAGCCACAACATATTGTCGCCAACCCGTACACATTTTTCTACAAAGCAGACACCACCGAGAATCGCGAAAAACTGAAGGTTATCTTCCCTCTCGCTCTCGGGGCGATTACGGCCAGCACTCTGGCTGCACAACGGGAACTGAAAGACCTCGAACGGGAACATGAGCGTCTGCGCCGTGAACTCGACGCGCGCCTAGCTGCCGCCAAAGCGTGGGAAGCGGAAGTAGAGAGCTACTACTTGCAGGCGCGTGGTCTCGGTTTGCTTCCGAATTCTGAAGCCGTTGCCCCTAACTGGTCACTTGAAAAATATATTTTGGAACTACGCAAAGTGCCGCCGTTGGTCCAATCAATGGATATACCCGATGTCCGGGAGGGCACCAGCGAGGCGGCTGCCGTAGAATTCAGCCGCGTAGCCAATGATGAGGATCACCTCGCAGAAGAAACGGGGTTGATCCGTCGGCGCTTGGATAAAGTCGAGCAGCTTTCGACCACTCTCAACCAGTACGAGACAGATCTTGTCAGCCAAGAAGACCGCTTGCAAGGAGTTGGATGGTTTGGAGAAAAATTGCAAGACACGCACGTGTGCCCGGTATGTGCCGCGGTCCATAACGACGGCAATACTCGTCTCGCCGAACTCCAAACCCTGGCGCAGGAGATGAAGACCCTAACGTCGTCGGTCCACCAAGCACCGGCAAAACTCGACCGCGAACTCGCCGCATTGCGCATCGAGTTGCGTGAAAAAGAGGCCTTGCTTGGCAAAGCGAGGCAGAAGCGCAAATTCCTGGAAGCGGAATCGGCTACGCTCGCGGCGCAACGTCAGCGAGTCCGGCAAATCTATCTGTTTGTCGGTCGCGTGCAACAAGCACTCGAAAACGTAGCTGCGAGCAGCAACGTGGATGAATTACGCAAGCAAATACAACAGTTGGCGACAAGAATCGCCCGACTGAGGCGCGAACTCGACCCGAAATCTCAAGCTGATAAACTGAGAGCGGCTGTTGACCAAGTTTCAGCAGGCACTGCAAATTATGCTCGGCTACTGCAATTGGAGCACGCGACAGAGAACGTGAAGTTCAATTTACGGGAACTGACCCTTCAATTTAGTCCATTGTCGGGAAGAACAGATTTTCTTTGGGAAGTCGGCAGCGGTCAAAATTGGGTTGGGTATCATGTTGCTGGAATGCTCGCCTTGCATGAGCACTTCCTTCGTATGCAGGACAGTCCGGTTGCCAACTTCCTTGTGATCGACCAGCCAAGTCAAGTGTATTTCCCGGAAGCCTGGCCTTCAATGGAGCAGACCCCGGCTGCACCTGGCAAGACTGATCGCTCGCCCGACATAGAAGGTGTACATCGCATCTTCGCCGCACTTTCCACATTCCTCGACAGGGTCTCCGCGCAGTTTCAAATCATCGTAACGGAACATGCCGGCTCAATTACCTGGCGCGGTCTGCCACACGTTCATCTCGTTGGAAACTGGAGAGAGGGGCACGACCAACCTCTCATTCCGGATACATGGATTCGCCAGCAATAGATATTTGCGCGTTCGGTCGTGAGTATGGCAGTTCTTCCATGGCGGCCACGCGCCAAACGTTCAGGTGGCGAGCTTATCAGGGTAGTTCCTTCGAATCCAATCTTCGACATCTTTCCGCACTCGCACGGCCATCTTGCCGCAGACATCGGCTTCGTTTTGTGAGACCAACCCGTAGTCGTCGTAAGCGCCGACGTTCCGCTTTTTGCGCAGCTTGTCCAGCGTCGGGATGATCTTCCGCTCCGGGTCTATCGAAAATTCCAAAGCTTCTATCGTGCGATAGTGCTCGTTATTGCCCCTCATTACCCGGTACCCCGCTGCACGTAGTGCCGCCGTACCACACACTCGAATCACGTCGTATGCCAAGCCCAACTGCACATCAGGAGACAGCTTCCCGGTGACAGCTTTTTCGTAGTCGGCGAGGCGTCCGTCAGCCAGTGCCAGCAAACGCACAATTTCTGGAGCGTCCGACTGCAGTCGTTCGAGCCAGCTATTTTTCACCCAATTGTCGAAGGACATTTTCATCGCCTATGATGAAGAGTTTCTTCTCTGCCAGCACGTTCTTCAAGAAATTACCTTGAACTTTCGACCGAAACTCTTTGACGGAATAAACCGTAGGGTTAATCTCACGATTGAGGGCTTTCTGAGCGTCCGCCAACTTTGCAACAACACTAGCAAAATTGGCCTTACCAACAACCATGAGATCAACGTCGCTCCGGGACGTTTCGCCCGACCGGGCAACGGAACCGTATACAAACGCGAGATTGATTTTCGTCTGCAACGTTTCGAGGGCGGAATACAAAACATCGTGCATTCCAATCGTCTTTGCAACCAAGCTCTTAATCTCGGCAAAGACGGGGCTATCCTGATTTGCGCTATAGAGCGGGCGCGCTGCTTCGATTTTTCGAGCGACCAGACCTGCATCGACCAATTGGCGGACCTCGCGTTGCACAGGACCAAGGCTCTTGCCTGTCAGGCGCGCGAGCTGCCGCAGATAGAACGATTCGCCCACGTGGCCGTAGAGCACTGAGAGCACGGCTCCACGGGTGCGGCCAAACAAAGTATCGGATAAAATGGTCGCCGTACCCATTACGAGGTCCAGTGTACCCTTGTAGGGTACACGCGTCAATGGTACGATGTACCCAGACGGAGATTTCATGTGGGCTTCAACGTCCTGAAATGCAGGCGATTCCCGGTTAGCAGTTCATGCTACTCAATTTGCTTTCGCTTATTCTTCGCTTTATACTTTCGCGTGGTACCCGCACACATGAGGATCGTTCGATGAGATCTGTATTTAGAATCTTCTTGTCCGAATGTACTTGCTTGATCGCGTGAAAAGCATCCTTGGCCACAAATGGGAGCGACGGAAACTACGTGCCTGAGCCTTTGCGGGTCTCGTCTGATCTGATCTCAGTCTTAACGGAAGCGGCCCATGACCGAAAGCCGGTCACCGGATGGACTCACAACTTTTACCGCTACCCCGCTAGATTCTCACCGCAATTCGCAGGAGCCGTGATTCGATCTTTCTCGCGATCATCGGAATTGATCCTTGATCCGTATATGGGCGGTGGCACATCGGTCGTTGAAGCTGTAGCGTGTGGCCGCAACATTATTGGAAACGATCTCAACTCGCTCGCATGTTTCATCACGAAGACAAAAGTAACACCTCTCACAGAGTTCGAAACGGATGCCGTCAAAGCGTGGGCGGTGCGCGAGGTACCGCAGTTCAACTATAGGCGTGATGCTCACGAGCTAGAGCCTTTTGTGCATGCCGCGAAGACCAAGAATCTGTCGCTCGTGCGTGCACGCTTTATCAAGAAAGCTGTAGCCGCAGCGATTGCCTCTCTAAGTCTGTTGCCAACAGAAAACGCACAGAATTTTGCGAAGTGCATCGTCCTTCGCGTATCACAATGGGCTCTTGACGGACGGGAGACCCACACCTCGCTTTCTGACTTCCGAGGGAAGCTCGTCACCACCTCAGTCGAAATGGTCAAAGCGATAAACAGGCTGGGCATTCGTGTTGCGGGCAACGGCGGACGGGCAACGGTTCTTAACATGAACGCCGCGCACTTAGATGAATCACAGGTGTTCGCGCAAATGCGACAAAAGGTATCGCTAGTCATAACGAGTCCTCCCTACCCAGGTGTCCACGTCCTTTACCATCGTTGGCAAGTTGACGGCAGGCGCGAGACACCTGCCCCATATTGGATCGCGGGCTGCAACGATGGTCAGGGTGTCTCGTTCTATAATTTTGGCGACCGACGCGAAGGAGCGGCAGACACGTACTTCCGAACCTCATTCGAGACCCTAAGGGCAATACGTCGCGTGATGCGCAACGGAGGCTACGTCGTCCAACTTGTTGCTTTCAATCGGCCAGACGACCAGCTTCAGCGATACTTGGTGAATATGAAAGATGCCGGTTTCCAGGAAGTACGTACGGGCGCATCTCGCATTTGGCGCGAGGTTCCTGGCCGTAAATGGCATGCAAGCCTTCTCGGCAAAACTCATGCGTCGAACGAAGTCGTCCTCATCCACCGCGCTATCTAGACCTAGCCGACCTCCATCAGCTTTATCATGGTCCGCGCGACGCGTAGAATTTCGTCACGCATTTGATCTTCGTTCAGCGGATCAATTCCTGACGACGCCTCGGATTTTACCTGCTTGTTGCGCTGATACATCTGATAGAGGTGGAACGCAACGTGTGCGGTGTACTTGTTTATGCGCTGGTGAATCGTAGTCTCCGCGAGCTTCTTCGTAGTCATCTGGTCGCGGTAGGCTGTCAGCAAGTCCATATCTTGATTAATGAAAATGGTGAGGGGCGACTTCGGGCTTGGCTCGTCGAAGGCACCCGGTCGTTCTCCGTTCCAATTGTCGCCCCAGCAAGTGCCGTCGTTCCATGCCGCTTTCGTGACGTAGCGCAGGTCGTATGGCGGTCTTCGCTGTCCACCCCCTGGCAGCTTCGTAGCAATTTTTCGTGGCCCAGGAGGGTCAACAACATCGGCTAGGAAGGCGGTCGCCAAGGTCTTTCCGGGGCCGACTGCCTCCACGTCGAACTTGAGTTGCTCGCCTGCTTTGAGACCCGATGCCGCTTGAACGAGGAGTTCAAAACGTCCGC
This sequence comes from Candidatus Acidiferrales bacterium, assembly GCA_036279175.1. Lineage (GTDB taxonomy): Bacteria > Acidobacteriota > Terriglobia > Acidiferrales > UBA7541 > Palsa-295. Next base: position 7,235 of record DASUJR010000064.1, read on the forward strand.
CAACGGGGCGCGTGAGGAACGTCTGCGGTTCGACGGAAGGTGATTCGCAAGAAACCCGAAATGCCCATGCGGGAGGATCACCCTGAGTCAATTCATCCTTACCATTCCAGCGGAACTTTACGTGAACATCTGGTCCTCCCGTGAGAATTTTAATCGGTTGACGGCTAGTGACTTTTAGAACCGTCGGGTCATCAGCCAATGATGGAGCCGGTCGCGGGGTTCTCTCTTTCTTAGGCGTAACCACTATGCGTCGCTCCAATAAGCGATATTCCGGCTGGCCTTTGAACAGAGCGGTTAGGCGAAGCGTCGCTTCAATCGGGTATTCGTCCTCGTCAAACTCTTCCGGTTCGACGAATTGAAGTGTAATTTCTTCACTCGCCGCCTGCGACGTCCGGGTTACTTGCATTTCTTTTATGGGCGGATCGACTGTCAACGACATACTTTCAAGCGATTTGAACGCCGATTCTGGCCTCGCCGAAACAACGTACCGTCTCGCATCGTTCGGTTTGAGCCTGATCGTGGCGACATCCGGCCTCAAATTGATAGTTGGTTCAGATGCGGCCTCGCCTTCGGAAGAATCGGCTTCGACGACTACATCCTGGCCCTGAGGCAACATTCCACTCGCACCCTCGGCACGGGTCGCTTCTCCCCCTTCGCTGTGACCGTGGCTTGGGTGCGATGCGGCTTCGTGGTGTGCTTCAATAAGCTGGTCGAGAGCCGCTTTCACCGCTTCATCGCCCGCCTGCAGATTCGAGACTTCATCCTCCGCTTCTTCCTCTAATCGGCGGAGATCGGGGTCACCTTTCAGAGTCGCGACCACGCGCGATTCCAACGCGAAGTAAACCGTCCCTTCAAAGAACTGGTGTCGAGAGCCTTGCATCAGCTGTGCTATTGCCTCGGGTTTTAGTCCATCGCAATCAACGACAACGATCATCCGGTTCCGCAGGTACTTCAACTCCAAATCACGAACGACGAACTGATTGTCCCATGTGTGTTGCCGCTGCCCGTTGATGAGGAAGACACAGCACTGGCGTCCTCTTTTCGGCTCTTCGAGAAAACTGGCGGTAGGACGGCGATCTGTGTCGGGCAAAGTTTCGTCAGGTAAGGCATCAGCAGGTGTTTCATCTGCCGCACTTGGTGACGGTGCCGCAGCCATGCCCTTTTCCAAGACGACGACCCGTATTGTGATCGAGCCATATCCTTCGCTGAGGGACGTATCTACTGATTTGTCGAGCTGGGCGATTGTGGCCATTGCGATAAATCTCCTGTCAGACGCCAACGGGTTGCGGCGGGAAAGTTTTGTCCAACACGGGACCCGGTGCACTTCTAACGCTCAAGTTCGAGAGCCGATATCCGTTGCCGTAAACAACGGCGGCGGTAGTGCCAACGGTAAGTTCAAAAGGCAAAACTGGGTTGTATAGAACATGATTTAATGCTGGGTAGAGTTGCCGCGTAATAGCTGAGCCACCTCTTCCGAAGTCATATCCGATGTGAACAAACCGCGTTCCGTGAGGAATTCGGGCAGTGTCGGCCTCGGTCGCCGAAATCGACGGCACCTGACCGTCTGGGCTGCTTGCGAGATATGCGAAGTAGTCATCGCGGCGACCTTTGGGAAAGCAATGCTTGATTATCGTCCAGCCGGCCCCACCACTAGCCCCTTCGAGTAGGTCCGGCGCGCGACGCGATAAAACCCATGAATAAGTGCTGATCGCGTACGCAGATGAGCCTCCTTGCCCGAATACGCCAATTAGGTACCACTTATCCGCTTTCGTAGTCGATCCCAGGGACAGCAACGTGCGGTGCATCCATTCAGGCGCTTGTCCGATTCCGTCATCTTGGATTGAGACTGTGAAGGCGTTTGCGGACCTGTCATGGCCAAGGTAAACGCGAAGCTGCCTGGCCATATCCCTTGCCTTCGTCCGAATAGCTTTTGACGCATCCGACGAATCGAACTTCGGCAGTTGATCAAGCGATGGCAATCCGAAGTAACGGCGCACGGCGTCGCGTGGGCTGGATGGTGGCTTAGACGACGGATCGGCTAGAAGTTCACGTTTTCGAGCCATTTCGATAATTGCCTCCATCCCGTTGATCGTCCGCTCGGCGATTGGGTTGACGGGCTGGTTGGCCTGTTTGATGCGACCGGCATTCCCACGTTCACCACCCACTGGAATCCAATGAAGATGTCCGTGCCGCCAACCGGCTTCGGGGTTGTCTTGATCGTAGATGTATTCATCTTCAGGAGTGATGGGAAGTTCGGAAAGCAGAGATTCGACGTGCCGAATAGTCACAGCTTTAACGGCATCGTTTATGAAATCGATGGGAGAGCGGGTCCCAAATGTACTTGCCTGCGTCATGACAGAATGGCTCCTTGATTTGAAGATTGCGGAAGCTTTTTCCAAACGGATTCGACAGCTTCGACGAAGTTCGTCGGACGCGGGATTGAGTAGCCTTGCCGCCCGTGCTGCTCGATCAGACCGGTATGCTTCAGCAGAGAAATACCAACGTATGCTTGATAGTTGGGCACCGCACCGTCGACACGATCATGGATCGGCAGAAGCTGTTCGGTCGTAAAAACACGGCCGTCCGCACCCTGTTCCGCTATCGCGGTCGCAAGAACTTTGAGAATGTCGTGAGGCGCTTTGTGGCAATACTCTCTCTTCTCGCGCTTAGACCACGCCAGCCGAAGGAGCTGGTCTCCTTGTCGAAAGAATTGCGGATTACGGTGAGATGGGCGGTTAGCTGTTGAGCTTTCTTTTCGAGCCTTCCCATTTTTAGTTGCGGACTTCGCCCGTGGTGAGACATTGGTCTTACTCTTTGCAGTATGGCCGTTGACCAATTCGACCAAGCTCCGCGCCCAAGCCGCAATTTGCACGACGCTGCCGTAGTCACCCGATGAAGCAGCTTCGGCTAGGAGGTCGCGGAGTTTGCCCTCCGTCTCATGCAAAACCTGCGAAGCACGGTCGAGGGTCGTCATAGGGCCAGGAGACTATAACGAAAACACACAACACGCAATATATTTTCGCTCTATTATGGACGCCGTGCGGGATCGAGAGTGGCTTTCGAGCTGATATGAGAGGCGATTTGCGGATACGCCTTGTAAAGAGAATGGCGTCCGTCTGCTTCGCTTTCTCAGAGTCACGAGAATAATAAGCCAAGATCGGTGCTGCTATATGCTAGTAACGACGCGGCATTCTATTGCGTGCTTATAGTTCCGCAACGGTTGCACAGGAATGACTGATCCCATTTCGCCAATTTCAGTCTGTAGCCAGCGTTGTGTTTCCAAAAGCATGTGAGGATCACAGCGAAAATGCCGAGCGCAACGACCATATAGAGCGTCAACGGAACGGATAAGACGCTTTCGGAATTGGTCGTCACCGTGTTCGTATAAAAGACAATCCAACCCACCGCAAGAAATAACAGAACTGACCAACGGAAGAGCCTCTTGTACGACCACCTGGTGGGCGGAGCCGCCGCCTTAGAAATCGCGGTTTGCTCGATTCCTTTCGATATCCCGCTGCCGACAACCAAATCTGGACCGTCGCTTCCGACCACGACGCCACGCAGCCGTGTACGCGCATTCACGTGAGAGATTCCTTCTTGGTAGGCGAGGGACAGCTTCTTGAGATCGGTGCTATCGCATTGTGGGCAGCGTAGTTCCACGTGATCACCTCTGCTTGCCCGATTGCAAACAGCATACCTCTTGTCATGCCGTTTGTCCTTGAAATGTTCTGTCCCGCCTGATTTCCGATTCGCTGATTGCTCGTCTGCTTTTGCTTTTCTTCGCTCCGAGGTTGTCACGTCCCGGCGTGTGATTCATTCGCCTCCGGTCTGCACTAGCACGCTTCGCGCCACCCAACCGCAGTGTCACTCACGCGTGCGGCCCGTTCCGACCTGGACGCGCCAATCTCTTCGCTTCTGTCCCCTGTTTCGCGTCCTCGCTCCCCGGCTGTGGTGAAGGGAGCGAAGACTCCCCGAAACAGGAGGACAGGAAAAATGAAAGTCGAACAAGCAAAACAGATCGCAAGCAACGCAATCGAGCAACTCCGGCGGGCTCTCGAAGCGGGCCACAGTGAGCGGCTCAAAAATCATCTCGCGGCGATGGCGCGCTTCCGGCGCTATTCGTGGGGCAACGTCATGCTCATCGCTTCACAGAAGCCAAACGCAACGCAGGTCGCAGGCTTTCAGGCTTGGCACAAGCTGGGCCGCTTCGTGAAGAAGGGCGAGAAGGGCATTCTGATTCTCGCCCCGATCATTCGGAAGAAGGCCGAGAGCGTCGGCGCAACCGAGCAAGACGAATCCTCCGTTGCAGTCGGTTTCCGCGCAGCCTACGTGTTCGACATCAGCCAGACGGACGGCCAGCCGTTGCCCGAAATCGGCAGCGCGAACGGCGATCCACGCGGCTATCGCGAGCGGCTTGCGAACTTCGTAGCTTGCCAGGGCATCGCGCTCGAATACTCCGACGACATCGCGCCAGCACGTGGCACTTCGTCAGGCGGCAAGATTACGCTGCTACCCGGCCAGTCTCCGGCTGAGGAGTTTGCGACTCTGGTACACGAGGTCGCGCATGAGACAATGCACCGCGACGAGCGCCGCAGCAGCACGACCAAGCGTATCCGCGAGACTGAAGCTGAGGCTGTCGCCTTTGTCGTTTGCAGCGCAATCGGGCTAGAAACGGGATCGGCCGCGCAAGACTACATCGGGCTGTACGGCGGTGATGCCAAGTTGCTCGGCGAGAGCCTCGAATATGTCCAGCGGACAGCAACCCACATCCTCAATGCAATCGGCGCGGATGATTCATCCGCGCCGCCCGCTTGACGCGGGCAACCGAACATCGGCGACAAAGTGGCATAATTCACGTTCACTGCTCAACCACTCTGCCGTCATGCTAGAGCAAAGCTTGAATTTACTAACAAATGTCATTAATCTCGCCGCCGAAGAGAGGGTTCAGTCATGTCATTCCAAGCGCCAATCAGCATCTCTGACATTATTGCTCGCATTCGTGAACGCCGCCTATTACTCCCGGCCATACAGCGCGAGTTCGTCTGGGGACCGAAGAAAGTCGAGTGGCTCTGCGATTCTCTCCTTCAGGGGTATCCCATCGGCAGTTTCTTGTTTTGGGAAGTCCGCGACGACGCCAGCAAGAAGGAGCCGTATTACGAATTTCTGCGTGAATTCCGGGAGCGCTACCGTACGCATAACCCCGAATTCAACGCCCAAGGTCATTTCGATTTCGATGTCGTCCTGGATGGCCAGCAACGCTTAACTGCGCTCTATATAGGCCTCACAGGCACTTACGCCTACAAGAAACCGCGCGTGTGGTGGGAGGACAGCGAGCGCGCCTTGCCCACACGACGCCTTTACCTGAACGTCGAAGGGCCCGCACCGGAAGACGACGAAGAGGCGGGCAGAATCTACGAGTTCAAATTTCTGACCGCGGACGAGTATTCTGAGGAACGTCCTAAATGGTTTCGCATTGATCGAATCCTGAATTTGGTCGAGGCTTACGAGCTGAATGAAATGCTCGCCCAGGATTATCAGCAGAACAAGTTCGCTGCCCGCGCGTTATCCCGCTTGCATTCTGTCGTCCATCTCGATCGCATCATTAACTATTATTCCGTCAAGAAGGCCGACATGGAGGGTGCCTTAAACGTCTTTGTCCGTGTCAACAGTGGCGGCGAGCCTCTCTCGTTATCAGACATGCTGATGTCAACCGCTATTGCGAATTGGAAAACAAGGGATGCTCGGAAGGAAATTTTCGGACTCGTGGAAAACATTCAAGAGAAGGGCTTTTTCATAGACAAGGACCTGATACTTAAAGGTTGCCTCTACCTATATAACTCCGATATCCGATACAAGGTATCCAATTTCAAAGCGGCGAGCGTGAAGCCGTTCGAAGATAACTGGGACGCTATCCGCGCGAGTATTCTCTCGGTATTCGACTTGGTTCGAGAGTTTGGCTATAACCAAACATCCCTGACCTCCAAGAACGCTCTCCTACCAGTAATCTATTGGATTCATCACAAAAATCTCTCAACAAGTATCTGCTCGTCGGTGCCGTTGCGGCCCGAAAGAGCAACCATACAGCGATGGCTGCACACGGTTCTTCTGAAGGGGGTGTTCGGGTCGGCTGCCGACACGATATTGGCGGCAATACGCAGGGCTTTCATCGGCGATGTTTTCGCCGCACCATATATCAGACCGGAAATTGAGCGCTTCCCCGTAGAATCCATCGTGGCGATAATTCGAGCGCAGGGCAAGGACCCCCAAGTTACCGACGAATTTATCGATGCATTGCTGTCTACCCAATACGAAGAAAAGCAGGCATTCACGATTCTTGCCCTCCTGTCCCCCAACTTGGATTATAGAAACGGAAATTTCCATAAGGACCATCTACATCCCGCTTCGGCATTCAGGAAGAGGCAACTACAGGCGGCGGGCATCATCGATGGCAATCTCGCCTTCTATCACAACCCCGGCAACTGGAATACCATCCTTAACTTGAGCCATTTGGATGCGAACGAAAACAAGGCTAAGCAGGCTAAGTCGCTCTTCGATTGGGCTTCTGACGAGGCAAAGCAGCAGAAAGTAACGATCGCTAAGTTCTGCAATGACCACCTGCTGCCGAGCGATTTGTAGTGCTCCCCTCTAAAACTGGACACCTCGATTAGGTAGACTCAGGGCCTCCAAACAGGAGGCAACATGGGCAGGAAACCACGGGTAGATCGATCCCCAGAAGAGAAGTGGCAGATCGTGCAGGAAGGCATCAAGAGCGGAAATGTGTCCGAGACATGCCGGAGGTATGGGATCGCTCCGAATCTGTTCTACCGCTGGAAGGATGAAGCGGAGCAGGGAGCGAAGGCAGCGCTTGGGGGGAGAAGCGCTGCCGCGGCCGAAACGGAGAAGGATCGCCGCATCCGGCAATTGGAACGGACGCTGGGGCGGAAGTCGCTGGAGATTGAAATCCTAAAAAACGTCGTGGGGGAGTGAGCTGCGGGGAAGTTCACTCCCAGGCGCGGGAGTTGGTGGCGCAGGGCTACACGGGCACGCTGGTGGCCAGGATGCTGGCGATCAGCCGGTCGAGTTTGTATTACAAGAAGAAGCCGCGAGGCAGCCGAGCCGATCGTACCTACGATGAGCAGATCGTGGTGGCTTGCGGAGAGAAACTGGCCTGGGGCTATCGCCGCGTGGCTTGGTGGTTGCAACGGAAGAAAGGTCTGCCGGTGAATCAAAAACGTGTGCTGCGAGTGATGCGCGAACGCGGGCTGCTGGTGCGACCGCGGCGGCTTCGCGCTCGTCGCCGGAAAGAATGGGGCCGTGTGGAAGCCAGCGCACCCAATCAAATCTGGCAGTCGGACATGACCAAGATCTGGGCGGGGCCAGCGGTGGGCTGGGCCTACCTGGTGTGTGTGATCGACTGCTGCACGCGGGAGATCGTGGGCTGGAATCTCTCGCACCGTTGCCGCACCGAAGATGCGCTGGCTGCCGTGGAGCAAGCCGTCCTGGCACGGCTGCCCGAGGGCAGCCGTGAGGCGAACGTCACCCTCACGACCGACAATGGCACGCAGTTCACTTCCTCGCGTTTCCTGGAAACGCTTGGGCGGCTCGGCATCACCCATCGGCGCACGGCTTATCATCACCCGGAAGGTAACAGCTACATCGAACGGTTCCATCGCAGCTTGAAGGAAGAGGAAGTCTGGACAGCAGAGTACCGCAGCTTGGAAGAAGCCCGAGCCGGCATCGCGCGTTGGATCGAGGAGTACAATCACGACCGGCCTCATCGCGGAGTTCGCAATCGCACCCCGCACGAGGCCTTCTTGGCGTTCAAAGCTGTACTAAATTCCGAGGCCCTGACTGTCTAGTTTAGAGGGGAGCACTACAGGTTTAGACTTTGCTAAGCGCTTTGTTTCTGGTAGCGGGACTCTTCGTCACAGGCTCTTAAACGCCCTTTTCATGTATTGAACTTATCACCTGTTAACCGAAGGGTTGAAAGTTCGAGTCTTGCCCGGGGAGCCAAAACCTTTATTTCTCAGATTCATCTTGTGCCATATCCTGGGATGCGATTCCATTCGAGTAGGAGAAAGGCACTATGCGTTTGAATGTCATTGGCGCTGTCTGTAGAGTCAGCTCTCCCAGCGGTCGTAAAAGAAGGCGTCCTGCGGTACTGCTGCCGTTGATGCTTCTGGCGTTATCAACGGCCGGTATACCGCCGGTGTCACAAGCTGGAGCTAGGAATACGGCAGTCACACCATTCACGCTAACGGCGAGAACCTATGACTATGCTCACGATCCGAGGGGCAAGGTGGTCTCACGATACACGTTAGCGAGGCGCTCCGATGGAACAACCGTACTTGCTGTTTCGGCTCCCGACGGTCCAGGAGCGGAGCACATCGGCGCGAACACTTTCCCTATACGAACCCTCAAGTTCCTCGACGGTCGCACGATAGAAATATTCGATCCAATTCGCGGCGTAATCAATTGGCCCCGAGCGTCCCGTAGAGAAGTTGCGTTAAGGAGGGCACGTATTTTGGGTACTGATTCGGATTGCGTTGAAGCGGACGAATATGTCGCCGGTCACACAACGCTTCAAGGCGAAAATGTATTGATTCTCAAGATGCTCCCTGAGGGAAGTTCGGGGGTAACATCTTGGCGTGCTCCGAGTCTCGGCTGTGAACGGCTGCAGTATACAAAGGATTCGATACAAGCTAACGGCTCGATTGAGACCGTCATTGAACAGAAGCTAATCAGCTTCAAATTGGGGGCACCGGCGGCGGGTTTATTCTACGTACCTCATGCGTATACGAAACTCATCCCCTCGCAAGCTCTCAGGGAGGAGATGAAGGTCCGAGGGGTTCGGTGGGACGACGCTCTGACGCGGCGTGCACAGTCAGAGGATGCGGACTACTACCGCATGATGAGGGAGGACCTTCGGTCGAAGGGTGCGAAGAAATGATCGGCGGCGACTGCGTCGCCGATGTCGCGAAACACCCAGCTTTCCGAAACACAGTCAGAATGGTTGCTCGCATCTAGCTGCGGAATGCCCCGCCTTTGAGTCGGTTTCCTTAGGCTGAGCCGCACAAGAAGGTGCTCGATGTTCGCAAGGACGAGGGGCGCTCGCGATCCGTGGCGGTCCAGGCGTGAATCTCGCTGCCTCTGTTTCCAACTGCGGAACAACCCAGTGTTTGCAGTAGAATCTCAACTTGACCCAATCGAATGTGGGTTTTTTGTGGCGTCCGCAGCGACTGAGAAATAAAGAGTTTGGCTCCCCGGGCAAGACTCGAACTTGCAACCCTTCGGTTAACAGCCGAATGCTCTACCATTGAGCTACCGGGGAACCGGCAAGGCAGGCTATCACTCTACAACAAGTCCGGGACGCTGTGCCATACCGGCGTCTTTCGCGATAGGTTTTGGCGGCCACCTCGATTGGACCAAGTTCTCGCGATTCGGTACCGGATTCATTGAATTTGAACTGCTTGTGCCGAGATCAAGAAAACCCAAACTGACCGGCTGCCCGGCGACTCAATCGGGTTGACATCGCGGCAAAACAGCCTACGATACGAGAGAAAAAGGAAACACGGAAGGGCGAAACCGGCAGAATGGCGAGTGTGGCGCAAACCGCTCAGGAAATTCCTGACAAGAGTCTCTTTACGATCGCGGAGGTCGCGCGCCTGACTTCGACCAAGCCCTTCGTCTTGCGCTTCTGGCAGAGCGAATTCCCTATGCTGCAGCCGGTGAAGGCACCCAACGGACGCCGTCTTTACAGGCGCGAAGATATCGAAATGGTTTTCGAGATCAAACGCCTGCTGTACGAAGAGGGATTTACGATAGCGGGCGCCCGCAAGCACCTTTCGAACCAGGCGAGCGCGAATCCCGAAGCGGCGGAAGAGAAGCCTTTGAAGACGCCGGTTAATTCACGCGCACAGCAGAAATTCCTGCTAGACCTGCATGAGGAGCTGCTCGCAATCTTGACCCTTCTTGAACGCGAGTGATACGCTCATAAACGCTTTCCGCAGTCGGGACGTGGCGCAGCCTGGTAGCGCGCACGCTTGGGGTGCGTGAGGTCGCTGGTTCAAATCCAGTCGTCCCGACCACTTTTCCGCAGATTGGCCGGGGGCTACAAGTAGACGTTGCGTTGAGCTCCCTCGCTGCTGCTCGGGATTTCGGCTGCCAGCTCGGACGCCGGCAGAGCGCCTCAAAACAGTCACTGAGCCACACGCAATCGTCGTATCGATCGCGTGATCGACATGCTGCTCAAGCGCGCTTTGCTGGGCCTGAATCGCCCACCTTCGCGCACCCGAAACGCTCGGGCAGAGCGCGTCGCATCCGAATCAAGAAAATGAAACTCTTCGCTGCGAGCCTCGTGTTGCTAGCTATGGTTCAACCCTTGCCGGGGCAGACGCAGCATCAGCTTAAGCGCCGACCAGCGGTATCTAACGCGGACCAGTTGGGGCTCACCTGCTCAGAGATCCTGGGGATGAGCTCGACGGATTGGGTCACGAAATTTCAGGGGCAGAAAGGCCCGGGTACTCAAAAAACAATTCACGCGGTTGACGTCTACGGGAAGTGTTACGAAGAAAGAACGAACCGAATCGCGTCGTTGCTCGCCCGCAAACGCGCCGGCCCAAGCAAGGGCGCCCTCACGGATTTCGCAGGATTTGAAAGGGCGGTGGATGTGTTCACGCGAACGGCGATTGCGGACGCAGAAACGCCGCCGGACGCGACGAAAATTTCCTACACGCATCTGTACCAGAAGCAATTTCGGTATGAGTTCTACAGCGAATATCAGCAAAAGGATCTGCATCCGCCGCTCACGCCCGACGAGGGTCTCGAATTTACGAAGGCTAAAAATCGATTCGGCGAGCTCATTGGTGTCCTTCCGGACGCTAAAGCGCATCAGGTGCATGCGGCGTTTGGCGAAATAGTGGGCATACACCAAATCAGCATGGCTATGAAGTTTGCGGTCTATCGCTACGCGATTTTCATCCTGGAGTCGCCCTCGGAAAAGCCGTTCGCACCGCCGCCGTTCTGATTCCTGAACGATTCAATTGTTGCGCCCGCGCTGGCGGGAATCCGTCGCGTTTGGTAGGCTTTGCCGTCATCATCCCCGGAGGTACGGATGAAATTCCGTCGTTTCGTGACACTCGCGCTCGTGTCGCTCACTGTGGCCGCCGTTGTGCCTGCGCAAGTGGACAATGCCACAAAGCAGTTGGGGCGTTCGATTTTCGAGCAGCTTATAGAGATCAATACGACCGACACGCCTTCAGGGAATGTGACCACAGCCGCGAGAGCAATGGCGCAGCGTCTGCTCGCAGCCGGATTTCCGTCTGCCGATGTACAGGTGCTCGGACCGAATCCGCGCAAGTACAATATGGTCGCACGCATCCATGGAACCGGCGCTCGCAAACCGATCCTGTTGATCTGCCATCTCGATGTGGTGCAAGCGCTTCGGCAGGACTGGTCCATGGACCCTTTCGCATTTATTGAAAAGGACGGATATTTTTACGGCCGAGGCACGGAAGACGTGAAAGACGGCGATGCGATTTTCGTCACTACGTTTATCCGACTGAAGAAAGAACAGTACACGCCGGATCGCGACATCATCCTGGCGTTAACAGCGGACGAAGAAGGGGGATCGTACAATGGCGTCGACTGGCTTCTGAAGACGCATCGCGATCTCGTTGACGCGGATTACATCTTGAATCCCGACGCAGGTGATTTCGAGATGGACCACGGCAAGCGCCTTCTCGTCGGAATCCAGGCCAGCGAAAAACTCTATTCCGATTTTCAACTCGAAGTGCGGAACAAAGGCGGCCACAGCTCGCTTCCGACCGCCGACAATGCTATCTACGAGCTTGCGGACGGGCTCGGCCGGCTGCAGCATTATCAATTTCCATTCGAACTAAACGAAGTGACGCGGGGATATTTCGCGAAAGAAGCGGATATCGTCGGTGGCCAGGACGGCGCAGATATGAAGGCCATTCTCAAAACGCCTCCGGACAAAGCTGCTATCGAGCGCCTTTCGGCTCAGCCGTTCTACAACGCGCGTATGCGGACAACGTGCGTCGCGACGCGCCTGGATGCAGGCGACGCGAATAACGCATTACCGGGATTGGCCCGCGCCATAGTCAACTGCCGGATCTTCCCGGGCCATTCGCCGGAGGAGATTCGGCAGCAGCTTCTGAAAGTTCTCGACGAGCCGAAGATCAGCGTGACTTACGTCGACAATTCCGGACTTGGGCCGAAGCCGAATGCGCCCTCGCCGCTAAGGCCCGACGTAATGAATGGCCTGGAAAAGGTAGTTAACGAGATGTGGCCCGGCGTGCCCGTGGTTCCCGTAATGGATGCAGGGGCCAGCGACGGAGCTATTTCGCGTGGATACGGAATACCGACCTATGGCGTTCCCGGCGTCTTCATCGACATTAACGACGACCGCTCGCACGGCCGGGACGAGCGACTGCCGGTCGCGTCGTTCTACGAAGGTCTCGACTTCTACTATCGCTTCATCAAAGTACTGACTTCGCCGCAATGAGTGGCCTGCGATTGGTCCGTTAAGCGCGATTGCAAGCTGTTGTCGCCAAGTCGTCCTCAGTACCACGATTGTCCTTCGCGAGGAGTTCGTTGCGCCCTGTGTGGTAATGTCGTTTGTGCCGCGAAAAACATGATGGTTAAAAGATGAAACCGCTACGAAGCACGCTGTTACGCGCGTCACAGAGCGCCTGGCTGCGTGAACGGATCCCTCGTTACGGCTTCGCCCGCCGCACGGTCGCGCGGTTTATGCCTGGAGAGGACGCGGAGGAGGCACTCGCGGCAGCTCAGCAGCTCGAACGAAGCGGGTTGCACACGATTCTGAGCCACTTGGGCGAAAACGTAGAGGATCGCGCCGAAGCTGCGGCCGTCACAGCACACTATTCGGATGTTCTCGAAAAAATCCGCCAGCAGGGATCGGAAAGCGAGCTCTCCATCAAGCTCACGCAGCTCGGGTTTGATCTGGATAAGGATTTCTGCCTCGAAAACTTCCTGAGTATTGCAAAGCAAGTCCCGCACGACAAAATAGTCTGGATCGACATGGAGCAGAGTCCCTACGTCGAGCCGATACTCAGTTTTATCCGCCGCGCACGCAAGACACATCCCAATGTTGGTGCCTGCGTGCAGGCCTATCTGTTTCGTACAGAACGCGACGTCGAAGCGCTGATCGCAGAGGGCGCCGCCGTGCGGCTGGTGAAAGGCGCGTACGACGAGCCGCCGGAAATCGCCTTCTCCAGGAAAGGGGACGTGGATGAGAACTACTTTCGGCTCGCGCAGATGCTGCTTGGCGTCGATGCGCGCCGTACTGGCGTCCGCGCCGCAATCGGCACACACGACCGCAAACTGATCGCGCGAATTTGCAAATGGGCAGCTTCGCAAGGCATCGCGAAAAACGAACTCGAATTTCAGATGCTCTATGGGATTCAGAGTGCGGAAGGATTGCGGCTCGCCCGCCAAGGCTACCGCAGCGCCGTGTTCATCTGTTACGGCTCACATTGGTTTCCGTGGTTCATGCGCCGCCTGGCCGAGCGTCCCGCCAACCTGCTCTTCTTGGCACGCAATTTCGTCGGCAAGTAGTGGCCCGACGGTTCCTTTCGGTATCCGCGTCTGATATTCCAGGCGTCACTTCACGCGAGTGTAGGTCGTCTCCTGGAACGGCTTGAATTTCCCGTTTACGCCGCGCGTCGATAGCGTGACGACGAACTCGCTGTCGTTCATCTGGCGAATCAGGGCGTGGAGGGGCACTTGGCCTTGGGGCTCGGACGACATCGCAGAATAGTCCACAGTTCGTCCGCCGTCGTCGCTCGTTCCGGTAAACTTCGTGATGCCGGTTGACATCGTGTACATCGAAATCATTTCGTAGTGCTTGCTTGCATCGTCGTAACCCAGGATGCGAATTCCTTCAACCGGCCGGCCGAAAACGGTGTCGTGATTTTCTTCCATGATGAATCGCCCGCCGAGTATCACAGAGATTTTCGACGTTCCCTTCCATTCACCAGGCTGCCCAACGAACCTTATGACCCGTGTGTAGTTTCCCGCGCGTTTCGCCAAAAATCCCTGCTGTGCGCCGACGGCCCCAGCATGCGCCTGAGCAAAAAGTGGCGCGGCACCTGCAGCAGCAAGAAATGCACACAGCGCGGTCACGAAACCCATTTGCTTGAGCATGAACAACCTCCTGGTTCGCAAATACGGACGGTAGTGTAGCCGCGGCACGACGAGCGTGCGAGCTTTTGTTGCGCAACTTGGGAGTGCAGCTTGCCAGTGAGCGGATCACCTTCGATCATCGCTCGCGCTCAAGACTATTGCTACACGATTGACCGCCCCTCATGGTTGAGCGTAACCTTTCGCTACCACAGCGTTTCCAATAGAGGCTCTCGATCAAGGAGATCAATTTAGAGGTGCCAAATGGCGACACCTGACTCCGTATTGCAGCTGGGAACGATCGGTCAGATCGGGATCACTGTTACCGACCTCGACCGCTCGATCGAGTTTTATCGCGACGTGCTTGGGCTGAAATTCCTGTTCCGCGTGCCGAATCTGGCATTTTTTGATTGCGCGGGTATTCGGCTGATGCTGGGCCTGCCAGAGGTAAACGGCGAAACGTTTCGGCCGATCCTCTATTTCAAAGTGGAGGACATCCAGACCGTAGCGGATGAACTGGAGCGCCGCGGGGTGACGTTTGAGAGCAAGCCGTCACTGGTTGCCAAGCTCGAAAAGCACGATTTCTGGCTCGCCGCCTTCCGCGACCCTGACCGCAACGTGATCGAACTGATGAGCGAAGTGCCTCACAAATGAACACAATAAACGGCGAGGGCGAGAGCGGTATTTTTTGCAAGCTAAGAATTTGTCGACGCTTTGGTTTCAATAATTTCGGCGCATTTGCAAACAGGAATCGTAATTAGCGGGCCGATTCGGGAGAAGTCTATGAGCCTAATGGCAGCCGCACGAGTGGGGGTTGCAGCCGCAGCTTCCGCCTGAGGGCGAAGAATCGGCGCTCGACTTGTTTCCATTGGCTGGCGCGGAGAAAACGGAGAGCTGCAGCGTGTGACTCTTGCTTGCGCATTTGGGGCACGCAACCGCCTGGCTCTTGCTCATAACGATCTGTTCGTATCGCGTGCCGCAATCGTTGCAAACATATTCGTAAATCGGCATCGGTGGGTTCCTCACAGTTTCGTCAATAAATTATCCCTGGAATGCCGTTGACGCGCAACGAGTTGTCGTGGGGCGTAGCATGTTGCGCCCCTCCGAGCCAAAGGTCCATGAGCTGGGCATCTGGCGCTCGCGGCGTGGTGATGCAAAGCATGAGCTCCAAAAGCAACAGCCCCGGCCTGAACCGGGGCTGCTCGTGACACACCCTTTAATTCAGTTGCGCTACAGATGCGCCGGCGAAACGCCAGCGCCACTTCAACCCTTAGTCGCCTGCGACAGGCTCCGGTTCCGGCGTTGAGGCGGGCTGGTGCGCACCGTTACCATTTCCATTCGAGCCAATCTGAACGGTTTTTTCGTCCTTTACTGGTGCCCCGGGGACCGCCGTCTTCATCTGCTGGAGAGAGCCGATCTGAACGACCTCTTCCTTCGGTTGCTTGAGAACAAGCTCCTCGTAGATCTTGCGGACCTTGGCCGCTTCCTCGAAGGCCTGCTTACGGCGCATGCGGTCTTCTTCCGCGGCGGTTAGGGGAATGTCGTGCTCGAGATGGCGAACGCGAGCTGCGTCATCCGCATTGATCTTCAACGAATGCTCATAGTTCGCAAGGTCGACCTTCTTGCCTTTGGCATAAATCTGATGCTTGCCATGGTCCTTGTACCATTCGGCGACCGTCGCGTTCTTGTACATGTTCTCGATGATCTTGCGCCACCCGATGCCCGTGTTGTACGCGCAGAACGAAATCTCGCCTTGCTGCGTCGCGTACGGGATGATGCACATTTCGGTGCGGCGGAAGTCGTAGTTGAACAAGTCTTGGAACCACATGCCGGCGATGAAGAGCATGTTCCACGGATCTTCGGCGCGGCGCTTCATGGCATCTTGATACGTGCGGTTCGGATTCGTGCGGCCGTATTTCTTGTCGGAATTCTTCGAGACAGCCCACGTTTTGTCGAATTTCCTGAGAATGTCCTTGATTCGAAGGCTGGACGGCGCCTGCCAGGGATCGTAATTGCGCAGCATGGCGAGAGCCATCATGAATGCCGAGAACTTCTTCCCGCGAGCCGCATCCGTGATTGCGTGGACGTCTTTTACCAATTGCGGCGCGTTCAGGAAACGTGAAATGGGCGCCCATTCTTTCGTTTCCTTATGCACCATCATCGCCGTGCCGACGCCACAGTTCGGGTGGCAGCCACAGGACAGCGCTCCCCACTGCGCATCCGGGCCGTGAACCATATCCGCAAAGCCCGCGAATGGCGAGATGAAGGAGAGCGGGAACCAGTCACGCGTGGGCTCGATTTTACCCACCTGCGCGCTGACGTCCTTCGCAAGATGTGAGAGCGTATAGCGCTGGCGCATGCGGCGCTCGGGTGTGATGTCTTCATCGCGTCCGGTGAATGAAACCGGCTGGAAAGAAACGAACGCTATCTTTTTTGGATTTTCCATCGCGAACTTCACGATGGGGCCAACTTGATCGTTGTTCACGTTGTTGACGATCGTGGTGACCAGGACGATCTCGATGCCCGCCTCGTGCATATTCTCGATAGCGCGCAGCTTCACGTCGAACAGGTTGCCTACCTGCCGATGGCTGTTCGCGTCGTTGCCGATGCCGTCGAACTGCAGATAGGCATAGCGCATGCCTGCTTCGAAGGCTTTCTTGGAGTACTCCTTGCTCTTCGCGAACTCTATGCCGTTCGTGGCGGCCTGGACGCTGTTGTAGCCGATCTTGCGCGCGTAGGCGACCGCATCGATGAAGCGCGGGTGCATGGTGGGCTCGCCGCCGGAGAATTGCACGGACATTTGGCGTCGTGGCTTGATCTTCAGCGCGTTGTCCAGAATTTCAGTGATTTCTTCCCATGCCAGCTCGTGCACGTAGCCGACCTGATTGGCATCCATGAAACAGGGATCGCACATCATGTTGCAGCGGTTGGTCAAGTCGACGGTGAGGACGGCGCCGCGGCCATGGCGCACCGTGCTCGAGCCGTGGTGATGCAACTCCTCGTCGTTGTGCGCAGGGATGTCGCGCCCGGGGAAATTTTTCTCGATCCACTCGAGGAACTTGGAATCGATAGCCATCAAATCTTCGCATTTGCCGTGCTGCGGGCACTCTTTCACCATCCAGACCTGGCCATCGCGCTCGATGATTTGCGCCTTGATCTCGCCAACCTTCTCGTGGACGAGATCGGTCCAATCTTTCTTGCCGTCGAGGATCGCCTGACGGGCTTCCTTCACGCATTCGGGGCAAAGGGAATCCGTGGTTCTGGGCCAACCGAGCGTCGGTTTCGATTTCTCCCAGGACTTCAAGAGCGGCTTGTCGGACCACTTGGGCGTGAACGAGGGATTGGGATTGTGTTTGTTAAAGAACTGGATCGTGTCGAAGGTGATGCCTGCCGTCTTGCACAAAGCCCAATCGAAAGATTTCCAAAGTCGGTTGCGAACTGTCGTTGGCATTTGCGTATACCTCTCCTGAATAAGAGCGCGAGCGCTGAGCCTACCCGCTGTCGGGCGGGGCGGAACTCGGATTCCCCCGAGAGATGGTCCCCCTACAGGCAGAACGACGCCTGTAAGTCCTTACAAATCAATTCTGAGCCAAAAGTAGAGGGTCGTCCACCTATCTTCGGCGAAATGTGCTTTTGAGGGGTTGAAATGCGCCTAGGTGCAGTGAATGGGGAAAAGCTTGGGGACTAGCCGACGGGCAAAAATGCACAGTTGTGGCCAGTAGTGTTCCGCAAATTGACAATCCGCGAGCTATTCAGATCGAGAAGTGAACCAAGACATTGAGAAATGGGCTTTGCCGGCCGGACGACAAGAACGATCACTCATAAGCAGGTCCACGTTTCCATTCGCTTCTCGTTTTGCAGATCGTTTGCTGCGAGATGCCTACATTTGCACCGGACCAGACCCCGCGCCAGCGGTCCGCTTTCGCGCCCCTACGGGTAAGCAAATGCGCGTACGCCTTTTGGCGCGCGTTCGCATAGCAAAAACCTCTTGTTTGCTCGGAGTTCACACTTTCGTCGATAAGTAACAGGGCTACAGGCCCACGGGCCGTACGGCAATCGTCAGGCAGTCACACTTGTCGACGCGAGATATCCACAGGAACATCTTGACCAAAAATCAACGACGGGGTAAAAGCCCGGCGACGGATTTTCCCGACAGGGGGGTGTGGAGTGGTTGACCGACTGAAGCTGCGCGTGAGCGTGTGTCTGGCTGTTCTTCTTGTGTTCGTATTCTCCTTTCCCGCTCGGGGCCAACAAACCCTCGGTGCCATCAACGGAACGGTCGCAGACTCGAGTGGCGGAGTGGTGCAGGGCGTCAGCGTACAGATTCGCAACGTGGGCACAAACTTGGTCGTCAACGCGCAGTCGAAGAGTGACGGCTCGTTCAGCGTGGTTGAGTTGCCCATCGGATCGTATGAGGTGACGTTCTCGAAAGAGGGATTCCAGAAGGAAGTCTATTCAAAGATCTTAGTCGAGGGCAACCGAACGACGACCGTTAACTCCAAGCTTTCGCCCGGAACCGTTTCCTCGACTGTCGTTGTGGAAGCAACGCCGCTTATGAATCAGACGGATACCACGAACGGCTACGTGGTCGACCAGGCCACGATTCAGGACACACCGCTCGGTACGGGGAGTTTCACGCAGCTTGCGATTCTGAGCCCGGGGGTTCACGCCGACTTTCTAGGGGGCTCGGGATCGAATAGCGGCCTCGGCAATCAGGCGATTTTCGCGAACGGAAATCGCGACACCAGCAACAGCTTTTCGTTGAATGGCACCAGCACGAACAATCTGTTCAACGGGAATTCGACGAGCCAAGTAGGTGAAAACCGCTTCGTGCTGAACACGGGTGAGGGCTTCGGCGCAGGCGGCGGAATCCAGACTAGCACGTCGGTGTATGGCGCAATTGGACAGTCGCTTCCAACGCCTCCGCCCGACGCTATTCAGGAAATCGACGTAAACGCGTCGATGTATAACGCATCCCAGGGGAACAACAGCGGCGCGCACATCAGTGTGACCACGAAATCGGGGACAAACCAGTTGCACGGGTCGGTGTGGGAACAATTTCAGAATAGCGACATGAACGCGAATCTTTATTTTTATAACCAGGTCGGGCTGCCGATGCCCTTCCTCAACCGAAACCAGTTCGGTGCGACGCTCGGCGGTCCGATCAAGAAGGACAAGCTGTTCTATTTCGGCTCCTACCAAGGCATACGACTGGCTGACCAGCAGTCATCCGAGAAGAATGTGACTGTGCTGCAATCGTTGACCGATGACCGGAGCGCACAGGGGATCGCCAACGCAATCAATGATCCAAAGTATGGCTACGACAAGAGCTGCAGCAGCGGAGGCACGTGTTTCCAGGCGGCCCAGGTGAACCAGGCAGCCTTGAATCTCTTGAATGCCAAACTTCCGAATGGACAGTACTTAATTCCCACACCGCAGTATTCGGTGGACACGGCGAAGGGGATCGGCGGCAATGCAGTAGTGATCGGACAGGACTCGTTGGCTCCGGTAGATCAGGGGATTGCGGATATCGACTACGCCGTCAGCAACAGCGACCACCTTTCGGGAAAGTATTACATCCAAAACAATCCGACAACGAACCCGTTCGGCGCAGTCGGGTCCCTGTTGGGCTTCTCTCAACAGCTTCTTGCAGGCAGCCAGGTTTTTTCTCTCACAAACACGGCCATTCTGTCGCCGAATTTAACGTGGGAGCAACAGTTCGGGTTCACGCGCCTGCGGGCCTATGCGACAACGCAACAAGGTTTCTCCGCTTCGGCAATGAACATCAGTCTGCTCGGAGCAGCGACATTCCCGCAGTTTGATATCTCTAAGGACGATCCGACGCTGGGCGGCGGCCTCGAGTTTGGTCCGAGCACGAGTTTCGGCAACGCCGGCATGCGCCAGAATCAATGGGAGTACGGCTCAACGCTGAACCTGGTGAAGGGAAAAAACACAATCAGCACCGGGTTCCAGTTGGACCACACACAGCTCAATGTAATCAACAACAACACGAACACGGATACGCTTAACTTCGCCAGTTTTTTGACCTTTGCGGAAGGTATCGTGAAGGGCGGGGACGCATTTGAGGGAAGTGCCAACCGGTATTACCGGTCGAATACGATCGGAGCGTTTGTGAACGACGAGTACAAACTTCGCAGCAACCTGACCGTGACCGCCGGAGTCCGCTGGGACTTCGACGGGCCTCTGTCGGAAAAGTACGGAAAATTGACTGCGTTTAACGCCAGCCAGTATTCCTACGACGCCTCTACCGATACGATCACGGGTTCGGGTTTGGACGTCGCCAAGCCGGGACAGTCACTGATGAACGCGCGCCAGTGGGGCGTCTCTCCACGGATTGGCATCGCATGGGCGCCGATGACGAAGCTGACTCTGCGCGCCGGATTCGGCATGTACTACGATCGTGGTGAACTCTTCAGCTACTTCTCGCCAAGTGCCGGAGCAGGCTTCAATGGCCCGTTTGGTGTAACGCTGGCACCGCCTTTTGTCGAGCCGATCGCCGCTCAGCCGAATGGGAGCCTATCGGCACCTTTCGGAACAACGCAGCCACCGCCGCCTTCGGGCAGCGCGGCTGGATTCCTGGCGTTGTTGCCGAACATCGCGCAAACGGAATGCGGAGCCAAGTGCTGGCCGAGCGGGAATCTTTTCGGGCCTTTCCTTTTTGGCGGGTACGATCCAAATAACGTGCTCCCTTATACCGAAAACTGGACGTTGGACCTGCAATACCAGCTTTCAAACAACTGGATGTTCGAGGCGGGATACGTAGGCAATCGCGGCTTGCATGAGATCCTGCCTGTTCCCTTCAACCAGCCGTTGATTGCGACCGCGCAGAATCCCGTGAACGGTCAAACATCGTCGTACGGTGGAACGAGTCCGATTGATCTCGACAACGAGCCGATCTTCACAAGCGAATTCTCGGGCAATGCTCCCGTTCGAGTGCCCTACGTGGGGTACGACATGAACTCCGTCTTCTACCAGGGCATCGGGATTTCCGACTACAATGCGCTGCAAATCCAAGTGCACAAGCGCATTTCCCACGGCTTCCAACTGACGGGCGCATATACATGGTCGCACTCGCTGGACGAGCAGAGCGGGCTGGGGCTGTTCGTTACAGGGAACAATCCGCTGACGCCGAGAGACAATTATGCGTCGTCGGACTTCGATCAGACGCACGTCTTTCTGGTGAACTACAGCTATACAACCCCGAACATAGTTAAGAGCGGCCTGCTTGCACAGGCAGTAAACGGCTGGACAATTGGTGGCCAAACGGTGGCGCAGAGCGGGCAACCGTACAGCGTGTACGATTATACCGGCTCGATCGCCAGCCTGTACTTCGGCACCGATGACGAGATTGGAAACCCGATCGTCCCGCTGAAGTCCGGGGTAACTCCGCAACAGGCGCAATTACAAGGAACGCTCGGCGTGGATGCAAATAAAGCCGTCCTGAACCCGGAGGATTTCCAGCCCGTTTTTGTGCAGCCTGGGACGAACGGCGTACCGAACTGCGACGCGTCGGGTTGCGACAGCTGGGAGTCGCTCTACGGAACTTCGGGACGAAACATATTCCGCGGGCCTTTCCAGGTGCGCTTCGATATGACGCTGGCAAAACAGTTCACCTTGACGGAACGGTTCGGCCTGCGATTTGAAGCCGACGCGTTCAATATGTTCAATCATCCCGACTTCGACACACCCAACAATGATGTGTCTTTCTTCGACGACTTCGAGGGCCCGGTGCTGAGTACACCACTCGGACAGTTGGGTCAAATCCAACACACGATTGGAAGCCCACGGTTCTTGCAGTTGGCGCTGCACCTGACGTTCTAAACAGCAAGCGTTGCATTCTGAGGGGCCTTTTTTCGTAGCGAAGACGGGCTTGCCTTGCGCGATGACAGGCCCAAATTGCCGTGGAAGAGTAACGCTCGGCAGCTACTCGACGTTCAGGGGTGCGCGGAGGACAGCTATGGCGAAATGCGCGACGTGGGGCGCGTCTTCGTCGAGCTGAATCCAGCGGACGACGCAGTGGTCCTTCATATATTGCGCCACCTTCGACTGGTTGATACCGAGGTGCTCGGCCAGTTTCTCCTTCAACTCGCCGCTGTCGGAGTAACCGCGGCCACCACGGCTCTTGCTTGCGCGTCCACTTCCGCCTCGCACGAGATTCCCCAGACCGATGCGCAGTGTCTGGCAGGCTTCCACGTAGTAGGTCGTTATCTGGTCCGAATCTGAAAGAATAAATACGCCGGGACCAGCGGGGGCTTCTTCGAGTTCATCCAGACGATGTAGCTGGGACGAGAGCAGCCGCCGCAGCATCGATTCGAGATGGGCCATCCGCGAAGCGAGGGCCGGGTCGCCAGCGCGTCCCCGCGCCGTGCGCTCGGACGGAAGTTGGGGCTCCGCTGTTTCGTGGCGCATCGCCGGCATTTCTTCCCGCCCGAACCGGCGGCGGTCCAGACCTGGTTCCGTAACGCGTTGCCCGGGCTCGCGCGAAATTCCGTGTGCGGCTGATTCGGCAGGCGGAGCTGGCGTAAAAGTCTGAGAGGGCAAAGCTGGCGAGGTGCCTGCTTTGCGGTGGCGTCCGCGTCCACCTCTTCGGCCACGGCGACGCTTCTTGTGGCCCTCGGGACGATGCGCCTCGTTTCCCGTCCCGGCAGATGCACCGCGTTGCGCCGGAACGGGCTGTTCGTCTGAAGCAAACTCATCGGCAGCGCCGGAAATCGGTTCTTCAGTGCTTTCACGCGACGAGGTTTCCGGAGATTCTGCTGCTGAAATTTCGCCGAGCGCCAACGACGCGCCGGAATCTTCCGTAACGTCTGAAGAGGGAGCACGATCTCCGGTTGTTTCACCCGATTCGACAGGAAGTTCGATTCCGAGGCGCGCCAGCGCCTCTTCCGCTTTCTTTTTCCATTCCGTCCGGCGAAAGCGCTGAGCAGCGGCGGTGTACCATTTCACAGCTTGTTCCATCCGGCCATTTTTTTCCTCAACTGCGGCTAATTCCCAGGCGACCATTGCATCGCGTGTCCCCTGATAGAGCTCGGAAAGCTTGGCCAGCGGATCGCCGCTCGTCTTGGCCTTCCGGATGCGAGCTTGAATTTGGCGCCAATCGGTCACGGGGCAGCATTGTACCAGCGGTACGATCAGGAGGCCAAGCAATGGCGTAGGCGCGAGCTTTGGGCGCGGGAGTACCCTAGCCCTGCAACCTTCGTGCACTTCAGAGCCCCGTGCGGCATTATGAAAGCGATGACTCCGATGGAACGAAGGGCGTGGATCTGCGAGCGGGCGCGCAGCCTGGGGTTCGACCTGTGCGGCGTGGCCCATCCAAACGCTTTCGCGGAACTCGCGCATCTTCCCGAATGGCTCTCGCGCGGCTACGCGGGCGAGATGAAGTACTTGCATGATTCAAGGCGCGCCGATCCAAAACTCGTCTTACCAGGAGCGCGCAGCCTGATCGTAGTCGCGCTCAACTACAACTCTCTAGAACCGCATTCGACCGAGTTCACGTCCGGCGAAAGAGGCGATTTGCCGCGTGGATGGATTTCTCGCTACGCGTGGGGCGATGACTACCACGATGTAATCGGTCGCAAATTGGAAGAACTGTTGACTGCTATGCGTGGGGAATTCGCCGAACCGTTTGCGGC
>DASUJR010000065.1:0-2905 GCA_036279175.1 Candidatus Acidiferrales bacterium
TTGTGGTCCACGGTCGTAACCCACTCGTGCATCCACTCGAGGAATGTCTTCTTCGCCACTCGCGGGGGCGTGAGGTCGAGCGTGCCTCCAATTGGAAAAGTCTGGTCTGCCATCGCTCCTCTATTTCAGCGTCATTAAGTAATCGGTCAATTCATCAAGCTGCTGGTCGCTCAGCTTCATGGCCGGCATCAGTACGCCTGGCTTCATACTGTCCGGGTCCTCAATCCACTGCCGCAGAGTCTGCCTGTTCAGCGGCACCGCGCCGGAGGCGATGGTGTCGCGGCTCATCAGATGCGTAAGGTCGGGTCCGAACCGTCCAGTGGCCGCCGTGCCGCGGATGGTGTGGCAGTTCATGCAGGCCTCGGTCTCAAAAATGCGGCGGCCTTCCGCCACGGACGGGTCCTGCGCGCCGGGCTTCTGCTCGTTCTTCACCCATGCGGCGAACTGCTCCGGCGTGTCCACGTAAACGCGCAGCAGCATCTTGGCGTGTTCCACGCCGCAGAACTGCGCGCATTGTCCCACATACAGGCCGGGGTGCTTGGGGTCGATCCAGGTGAGGTTGGAATGGTTCGGAATCACGTCCGTCTTGCCGGCAAGTTGCGGCACCCAGAAGCTATGCACCACGTCGGCGGAAAGCAGCTTGAGATACGTGGGCCTCGGTTCTTTGTCGCTGCTGAGCGGCACGTGCAGCTCGTTGGCCGTAACGATGCCCAGCTTGGGGTAGCGAAACTCCCACCAGAACTGGTGGCCGACAACGGTGACGTTCAGCGCCGAGGGCGGCTTGGGCGCATCCTGAATGGCGAAGATCATGCGCGCGGTGGTGAGAAAGAGGACAACGACGATCAGGATTGGAATAACGGTCCAGGCCAGTTCGATCTGATTGCTTCCGTAAATCTGCGCCGGTTCACGCTTATCCTCGGGATCGCGGTCGCGGTAACGGATGACAACGTAGGCGATGAGCCCGCCGACGACTACAAAAATTCCGCCGACAACGGAAAGGGCAAAGTAGGCAAGATGAGTGATGTCAGTGGCCGGGGTGGAAGCCGGCGCGAAAATGCTGGGTGTGGCCTGAGGACCGGCCGCAAAAGCGCGGCAGGAAAACAAAAGAAGCGAGAGAGTTGCGATTGCTGCTCCGCGTGGTGCCCGCAACCATTCCCGATTCATAAATGTCCTTTCCCGGGAACAGCGTTCCAGCGTTTTGGGTGATTGACAAGTGCTGATTAGGCGAAACGAAATCATAGTTTATCAGGGTTTCGCTTGTGCGTGTTCGCATGCGAAGACGCGCACGATGGATGCGTGATGCAACATTCCTCTTGCGCAAATATGTCCGGCAGCAGATTACGAGTCAGCGAGATGCTCGCGCCGTGACTTAGATCACGGCGGTGAATCGGCCTGTATGCGTGCGCGCCAAGCGCTCACGTATAGTCATATATATTGTCGAAAACGCCTGCCGAAAGTGGAAGACGAGCCATGCCGATCAAGCAATCCCGCGCCTTTCCCCACGCCATGCTGCGTGAAATTTACGAACAGCCGCAGGCGCTTGCCGCCACCATGGAACGCTACGCTCCGTCAGGCGCGTTGCGTGCGGAAGCGTTTCCGAACATCGCCGAAATTTTGCGCGGACGCCAGCGGCTGGTGATTGCCGCCAGCGGATCGAGCCGTCACGCAGGGCTCGCCGGCGAAATCATGCTGGAGGATTTCGCGGGTCTCGCTGTTGATGTTGAATACGCGAGCGAGTACTGCTATCGCTCGACGCATACGCTGCACGATCCGGGCGTGCTCGTCATCTCGCAGTCGGGCGAAACGGCGGACACGCTGGCCGCGTTGCGCGAGGCGCGCGGGCGTGGGTTGGCAACGATCGCCATCACCAACAATGCCGACTCCACAATGGCTCGCGAAGCCAATTCGTCGCTGCCCACCGTTGCCGGAAAAGAAAAAGCGATTCCCGCCACCAAGAGCTTCACAACGCAGTTGACCGTGCTCTATCTGCTCACGCTTTATTTGGCGCGATTGAGCGGACGCATGACCGGACAGGCCGTGTCCGCACATTTGCAGCATCTGAAGGCGCTGCCCGATCAGCTTGAGGTTTCACTGCCGCGATGGGAAAAGCAGATCAGCGGAATCGCGGATGACCTGCATGCCTCGAAGGGATTTCTGTATCTCGGTCGGGCGATCCATTACGCGATCGCGCGCGAGGGCGCGCTGAAGCTGAAGGAGTCGGCCTACATGCAGGCGGAGGGCTATCCGGCGGGCGAGTTGAAGCACGGGCCGAACGCGCTTGTCAGTCCGGAAGCTCCGCTGGTGGTGCTTGCCACGCGCGACCTCGATGATCCCGACTCGGTGCTTCGCTACGAAAAAACCGTGCAACTGATGCGCGATATGAAGGCGCAGGGCGCGACCATCTTCTCAGCCGTGAACGAGGGCGATGCCGAAGCAGCAGCGCTGAGCCGCTACTCTGTCGCGGTCCCGGCGGCCGATGAATTTTTGCTGCCGCTGCTGGAGGTAGTCCCGCTGCAACTGTTCGCTTACTTCACGGCGATTCGCAACGGCGTCAACGTCGACGCTCCGCGAAACCTGGTGAAGGCGGTCGTCCAGGAGTAGCGCTCGCTCAGGCGCTCTTGATGATGAGAACGGTCTTGTCGTCAACGCGCTCGCCCTCGCCAATCCGCTGCAGGTCTTCGTCCTTCTTCAGCGCATATTGCAGGATGGCGTCGCAAATCATCTTCACCGGTTCATCCTTGCGCTCCCGGATGATCTGCTCGATCTCGCGCTTCTCCCGCTCATCACTGCCGTCGTAAACGCCATCCGTGTACAGAAAGATGATGTCGCCTTTGCCCATCAGCGTAATTTCCGAGACGTCGGACTCCCTCATGTATCGCTTGCGAAGGCGGAGAGATGAGTATCG
>DASUJR010000066.1:0-5517 GCA_036279175.1 Candidatus Acidiferrales bacterium
GCCGCGGGGGGTACCTTGCTGGGAATCGCACCCTTCGCTGGCGCGGGTGCTACGAAGGGGTTCGCGACGGGGTAGATAGCGGGAAATGCTGTCGAGGAAGGCCGTCATGAACATTCTTCTCGTCTCTCCTCAAACTCCCATGACATTTTGGAGTTTGAAGCACGCCGTGCGCTTCGTGGCCCGGAAAGCGGCCTTTCCGCCGCTCGGGCTGCTCACGGTCGCTGCGATGTTGCCGAAGTCCTGGAACCTGCGCGTAGTCGATATGGACGTTACGCGGCTGCGCGACGCCGACCTGCGCTGGGCCGACTACGTGATGATCGGTGCGATGATCGTTCATAAGCAATCGATCGATGAGGAAATCATTCCGCGCTGCCAGCGGCTAGGACGAACAATCATCGGCGGCGGACCTCTGTTTACGACCGGGTACGAAGAGTATGCGGGGAAGGTACATGCGGTTTGCGGCGAGTGCGAAGAGATCATCGACGATGTGGTCCGCGATATGGAGTTGGGCGAGCTGAAAGATCGCTACGAGTCGTCGCATGGATTTCCAGACGTCACGAAGACACCCGTGCCGCGGTGGGACCTGATCGAGCTGCGGCATTATGCGACGATGCCGATCCAGTTTTCGCGTGGTTGCCCTTTCGATTGCGAGTTTTGCGATATCATCGTGATGAATGGTCGTAAGCCGCGCACGAAAACGGCCGAGCAGATGGTGCGCGAGCTCGATGCGTTGCAGGATGCCGGTTGGATTGGCACGACGTTTTTCGTGGACGACAATTTCATCGGCAACAAGAAGCTCGTGAAGCAGTTCCTGCGAGAGATGATCGCATGGCGCGACCGGCGGCAGCCGCAAATGGATTTCATTACCGAGGCCTCGGTAAACTTGGCGGACGACCAGCAGTTGCTGGACCTGATGGCGGCTTCGGGATTTGCGCGTGTGTTCATCGGCATCGAAACACCGGTGCCAGAGAGCTTGCGCGAGGCTCAAAAATATCAGAATACCCACGGGGATTTGGCCGAGATGATTCGTACCGTGCAGCGAAGCGGGATGGAGGTGATGGGCGGTTTCATCATCGGGTTCGACAACGATCCCCAAGAGATCTTCGAGCTGCAGTACGACTTCATTCAGAAGACCGGCATTTCGGCTGCAATGGTGGGACTGCTCACGGCACTTCCCAAGACACAGCTTTATCATCGACTGTTGGGAGAAGGACGTTTAGACACGAAGAGCACTGGCAACAACACGGAAGCCGTGCTCAATTTCATTCCGAAGTTGGACCGCGAGTTTTTGATCAGCAACTACAAGGGGCTCATGAAGGCCCTGTATGAGCCGGCGACGTACTACCATCGCGTGCTGACATTTCTCAACGAGTATGGCCCGCGAGGGCCGAAACTGAAGCTAACGGGTGAAGACATTTATGCATTCTTCCGATCCCTGTGGATGATGGGCGTTATGCACCGCGGCCGCCGGGCTTTTTGGAAGTACGTGGCAACGATTCTAATGCGCTACCCCGATAAGCTGCCGAAGGCAATTGCGCTAGCGATCCACGGGTTCCATTTCCGGATGGTTGCGCAGCGATTATAGTCCAGAATGTCGCGTCCCCTTGCCTCGGGCCAGGTAGTCCACTATTGATACGGATAGAGGCTCACTCCGTCCGATGTGACGGTTGCACGGCGCCAGTTTTGCGCCGCTCTGCGCGGATAGCGAAAATCTGACTATGGCCAGCTTACATCAGGCGTTCGACAGGGGACTGATCATAGGCGCTGGCTTACTCGTTGCCCTGCTGATCATCGACGCGGGCCTGAGCTACAAAAATACGCGCCAACTGCACCAGGATGCCCAGCTCGTCACGCACACGACCGATGTAATCGAGGCATTGGAAGAAATCGGTTCCACCGTCAAGGACGCCGAAACCGGGCAGCGAGGTTACGTGATCACGGGAGAAAAGTCGTATCTAGAACCATACCACGACGCACTAAAAAAAATCCACGTCAAGACTACCGACGCCAAGAGCCTTACCGTCGATAACCTTTGGCAACAGGCCCAATTGCCGAAGCTGGATCGCCTAATTGCCGCCAAGCTCGACGATCTGGAGCAGGTCGTCGCATTGCGAAATAAAAGCCCGGAGGCCGCTCGTCAGGCAATTCTCAATGGTCGAGGAAAGAAGTTGATGGATGATATTCGTAATCAGCTCTCAGGAATGGAGCAGGAGGAAGAACACCTCCTACGCACGCGGGCGGCACAGGCAGAGCACGAATACCAAGTAGCAATTACGACCGGCGTCGTGGCAACGCTGCTCGCATTGGTCATTTTTGGTGGATTCATTTACTTATTGCGTCAGAATTTGATGCAACGCGCTAAATCGGCTGCCAGTCTCGAAGAACAGCGGGAGTGGTTTCGCACGACACTTGCGAGCATCGGCGACGCGGTGATCGCGACGGACACCAAAGGCCGAGTGACATTTCTTAACGCAATCGCTGAAAACCTGACCGGCTGGACCAGTGAAGAAGGCGCCGGAGTGCCGTTGGAAGAAGTCTTCAGAATTGTCAATGAGCAAACGCGCGAGACGGTTCAGAATCCGGCTTCCCGCGCGCTTCGTGAAGGCGTGACCGTCGGCCTCGCCAACCACACGGTCCTGTTGAACAAACTCGGAATAGAGTTTCCGATCGATGATAGCGCTTCGCCGATTCGCAGCGCGGATGGAAACATTGTCGGCGTGGTACTAGTGTTTCGCGACGTGACCACGCGCAGGCAGGCCGAGAACTCGCTGCGCGACCGGACGGAGCAATTGGCAGAAGCCAATCGTCTAAAGAATGAGTTTCTTGCGATGCTGGCGCACGAGCTGCGGAATCCTCTGGCGCCGATTCAAAACGCATTGCATTTAATTCAAGCTCAAGGTTTCGACAAAGACGAGGACAGGCGTGAACTTTGGGCAATCGTTCAGCGCCAAGTGGAATCATTGGTTCGTCTGGTAGATGATCTATTGGATGTGAGCCGCATCACGCGCGGTAAAATCACAGTTCACAAGCAGCCGGTCGAGGTGAGCACGATTGTGTCTCGCGCGGTCGAAAGCGGCCGGCCGCTCATCGACTCTCGCCTACAGAAATTGGAAATTTCGCTGCCGCACGAACGATTGTTGGTTGAAGCCGACTTAACACGAATAACGCAGGTAATTGCGAATCTGCTCAACAACGCGGCCAAGTACACGCCCGAGGGCGGCCACATTTGGGTTCGCGCGGAGCGCGATGGAGACCAAGCTGTATTTCGCGTACGGGACGATGGTGTCGGCATTAGTGCGGAAATGCTGCCAAAGATCTTCGATCTCTTTTCGCAATCCGAACAAACGCTGGATCGAGCTCAGGGCGGATTGGGCATTGGGCTGACGCTTGCGCGGCGACTGACCGAAATGCACAAGGGAACAGTGACAGCTTTTAGCGAAGGTCTCGGAAAAGGCAGTGAATTCGTCGTACGACTTCCTTTGTTAACCGAAACGGCGACGGTAACCCCAAGTTCGTCGAAAGCGCCATCCGATGGCATGTCCCGTGTTTCAACCGCCATGCACGTGTTGGTCGTAGACGATAATCGGGACGCGGCCAATACCCTTGCCTTACTGCTGCGTCGCTGGGGTCAAGATGTCCAGGTGGCTTACGACGGCAATGAAGCGCTCGCTCAGGCCGAAGCTCACCCGCCCGATTTGATCCTGCTGGATATTGGTTTGCCCGGCCGAGATGGGTATGAGGTGGCGCGGCTGATTCGTTCGCACCCGGAGCTCGCAAATGCGACGATCGTGGCATTGACCGGATATGGCACGGAAGAAGACCGTCAGCAATCGCGAGCCGTCGGATTCGATCAGCACCTGGTCAAACCAGTTGCGCCAGATAAATTGCGCGGGTTGCTCGATTCTCTTTCAGGCGTTGATTCACACGCCTAACGGACGAAGCACGAATAATTTCCGCTTTTCAGACTTGTCACCACGAAGGGCACAGAGTTCACAGAGGACAATCCCACCTGCCACTGCAAATTGTCATTGGTTATGCCCGTTCAAATGTGACCGATTGCAAACGACCATTTACAAATCATTTACCATCTGATTTTCCTCCGTGTACTCTGTGCTCTCTGTGGTGAATCCCATCCTTCAAGTTTCAGAGTCCCGCTATCATCGAGGTTGACGCCCTTTTTAGGCGTATTCGGCCAGTGCCGGAATCACCTCCAAGAGCGGCTCGACGAGTGGTTCGTCGTTGAGCAATGAATACGCGAGCAGGTCGCGGCGAGTCAAGACACCGAGCAGGTGGCCGTTTTCGACTACCGGCAGGCGACGTACGCCGTAGATCGAAAACATCGATGCCGCGGTCGAGATCGAGTCATCCGGATGTGCAAGATGCACATTGCAGGTCATGAAGTCCGAAACTTTTTCATTTCGAATACTTTTGTCAAACAGAACATCGAGCAAGTTTGGTTCGGAGATGAATCCGACCACCTCGCCCTGTGCCGATACGATCGGTGCGCCGCTGAGGTGATGCTTGGTGAGGACCTTTACCGCCTCGATCATCGTTGCCTCTGGTCGAATTGAGACAACTACTTTGCTCATGATGTCGCGAATTGTCGGCATGTTAGAGACTCCCAGAACTGCGGTCGTACAATGCGCTGCATTACGTTGGTAGATGACGGAAGGGTCGGTATTTTTGGCCAATAGGAAGTTCAAGAAAACTCAAGGCGCCCTCACCCCGGCCCTCTCCCAGAGGGAGAGGGGGTCGTAAGAGCCAGTTAGTTCTGTTGGTGATCGTCGATGGTGCCTAGCACGAAAATTGCGCCACATTCGTAGCAGTACTCGCCTAGTCGACGGCATCGAACAACTTCTATTTGAAATTCCTTGGTGTTGGGCAGCCGAATCCGGCAACGTTCCTTGGGCAGCAACTGAATGGGCGACAGGAAGCACAGGCCCTGCCGTGAGGCATCGGCCGTGAACACGCCCAAATAGGCGTCCTGTCGACGAACGATTGCTTTGCCGCGCAAGTAGAAGCGGTGGTATGCACGTCGGCACCCAGAGTGCGCCGGCATGGGACCGAAGTGATCGAAAAAGTCGTTCATCCCCTCGGGCAAACGCGCTTTTCGTTCCACCTTTTCCCAGGCAATGGTGATCAGGCTTTGCTCATTGCTGAGATCCAGCATTCGACTACCTCGCGATCAAAGTGAGTATCAGCGTGTTGGCGTTGATAGTCCAAGACGCTTTCGGGCGTGGCAGGACGCCGGTACGGCCGCCGCGCTGTCATGGCATCGAACACATCCACAACGGCGAGCAATTTGGCCCATGGGTGAATCTCGTCCTTGAGAACTCTCACGGGGTAACCCGTGCCATCGACGCGTTCGTGGTGCTGATAAACCATCATCAATTGACCGAATTCCAGTTCCGCCCGCTGACATAATTCTTCATAACCGCGCAGCGGATGCGTTTCGATGATTTCGCGTTCTTCGGGATCGAGACGCCCGGGCTTGGTAAGGATTTTCGCGGGGATAAA
>DASUJR010000067.1:0-7853 GCA_036279175.1 Candidatus Acidiferrales bacterium
GCTCGTCCTCTCGTGCTTCTCCGTGCCCTCGTGCCTTTCTCTGTGCACCCTGTGGTAAATCTATTTCGGTCTCCTTGTCTCCTTGCTTCCTTGCCCCCTGACTTTTCGCTATGATTCGCCTGACCCAAATGGCCACGCGAATGACATCCGCACAGGATCAATGGAAGAAAGCCGCGGCCGAGGCAGCCGCAAAGCTCGTCGAGGACGGGATGGTCGTCGGCCTCGGCTCCGGTACGACCGCTGCGCTTTTTGTCGCCGCGCTCGCGCGCCGAATCGCCGACGAGCACCTGCGCATCGTCGGCATTCCCACCTCCCTCCAGACCGAACAGCAGGCGCGCAGCTTGAACATTCCTCTCGCGACGCTCGCCGAGCAAACGAGCATCGATCTGACAATCGATGGCGCCGATGAAGTTGTGCCGGGCTCTCTCTTCCTGATTAAAGGACATGGAGGAGCGCTGCTACGCGAAAAGATCGTCGCTTCGTGCAGCAAACGCATGGCAGTTGTCGCTGACGAGACGAAGATCGTCCGCCGGCTTGGCTCGCTCGTTTCCGTTCCCGTTGAAATAGTGCCATTTGGATGGGAAGCAACGCAGCGCAAGCTCGAAGCTGTTGACGCGAAACCGTCTCTGCGCACCAACCCGGACGGCAAGCCATACGTCACCGACGGCGGGCACTACATCATGAATTGCGCGTTCGCCCCGATGCAGAACCCAGAGGAGGTCGCTCACCGGCTCGACGATGTGGTCGGTGTCGTCGAGCACGGCCTCTTCCTGCACTACGCCACCGAGGCCCTGATCGCCGGCCACACCGGCCTGCAAATCCTAAAGAGAGATTCCGCCGCAGCCTCAGGGCGAACGCGTCCTCGGCGCAGATTAAGCCAAAAACGCGCCCGAAAGCGCCGTTCTAAGTAGCATTCAAGATCAATATGTTTGATCTTGTTGCAACACATTTTTCTTCGCCTGTTATTCGCCGTGCGGGTGCCGAACTGTTGCGGGTTATGCCAGCGACGAAAAACGGATAGGGCTGTCATCCCGAGCCCAGTCCCGCGTTTTGTGCGGGAATGGTCGCGCTTCGAGCGCGCGTTATCCAATGAGGCCTGCCTGCGGGACAGGCAGGGATCTGCTTCTTGCGGCAGCTACGAAACGGCCATCGACTACAGCGGTATGTTCCCGTGCTTCTTGCGCGGATTTACATCTCTTTTGTTTTCAAGGGATCGGAGCGCCGTAATTAACTTCGCGCGCGTCTGCGCCGGCTCGATTACGGCGTCAATGTAACCCCGCTCCGCCGCGACATACGGGTTCGCGAACCGCTCGCGAAACTCCTCCACCTTCTCGCGCCGCAGCGCCTCTCGCTCTGCTTCCGGCGCGCGCTCTAACTCCCGCCGATACACGATGTTAACGGCACCCTCTGGCCCCATCACCGCGATCTCCGCCGTGGGCCACGCGTAGTTGATATCGGTCCGAATGTGCTTCGACGCCATGACGCAATACGCCCCACCGTAAGCCTTTCTGGTGATTACGGTTATCTTCGGGACGGTGGCTTCCGCGAAAGCATACAAGAGCTTCGCGCCATGCTTGATGATGCCACCCCATTCTTGATTGGTCCCCGGGAGAAAACCGGGCACATCCTCGAATGTTATCAACGGGATATGGAACGCGTCGCAAAACCGGACGAACCGCGCTGCTTTCATCGAGGCGTCGATATCGAGCACACCGGCAAGGAAGGCGGGCTGGTTCGCCACGATCCCCACGGGCTGCCCCGCAAGCCGCGCGAATCCAACGACGACGTTCTTCGCAAAATGCGCATGCACTTCGAAAAACTCGCCCTCATCTGCAATGGAATGAATCACATCCTTGACGTCGTAAGGCTGCTGCGGGTCTTCGGGGACCAGCGAATTTAGCTTCACGTCCGCGCGGTCCCACGGGTCGTCCGTTGCGTGCCGGGGAGGATCATCCACGTTGTTCGAGGGCAGATAGGTGAGCAACTCGCGGATCATCGCGAGGCATTCCCGGTCGTCAGCCGCGGCGAAATGCGCCACCCCGCTTTTCTCGTTGTGCGTCATCGCGCCGCCCAATTCCTGCTTGGTCACCTCTTCATGCGTAACGGTCTTGATCACGTCAGGACCAGTTACGAACATGTACGCCGCACTCCTCGTCATAAAAACAAAATCGGTAATAGCTGGTGAGTAAACGGCGCCCCCAGCGCATGGACCGAGAATCGCGCTGATCTGCGGAATGACTCCGCTTGCCAGAACGTTGCGCAGGAAAATATCCGCATAGCCGGCGAGGGACATCACGCCTTCCTGAATCCGTGCGCCACCCGAGTCATTCAAGCCGATCAGCGGGGCACCTTGCCGGACAGCCAGGTCCATCACCTTTGTGATCTTCAAAGCGTTGGCTTCCGAAAGCGAACCGCCGAACACGGTGAAGTCCTGTGCAAAAACGTAGACAAGGCGGCTGTGGATGCGTCCGTAGCCAGTAATAAAACCGTCGCCGGGTGGACGCTGATCGGCCATGCCGAAATTCGTGCACCGGTGACGGACGAACCTATCCAGCTCTTCGAACGTCCCTTGGTCCAGAAGCAGGTCGATGCGCTCTCGCGCGCTGAGTTTCCCTTGCTTGTGCTCGCGCTCGCGCCGTTCAGGCCCGCCACCCTCCTCCGCTTCCATGTTGAGGCGTCGAAGTTCTTCGAGACGATCCTGATGTTTTCTATGGCTGTGCATGTCGGCTCTACACGCTCGCAAAAAGCTGCCCCGATTACAAGCCTTTCTCTCAGCGAACGCAATGGAAGCATGAGAGTTAGGGCGCGGCCGCTCCATTCGCCGCGTGTTGTCCCGGGAGAAATCGATCCAGAGAATACACAGCATTTGTTACACGAGTTTGCGGACAGATTACGTCGCAACAGTCGTGCACACTGGCGGTAGCGGATGCCTGCGGCATACGTTTTCGACGCGGATGTTGCTGGAAGGCAACGCGTCTGTCCGAGAGCGAAAGTTGTACGAGGTAATCGTAGCGCTGGAAGAAGGCGCCGACATAGCGGAATTTGCCGCACCGCGCACCGAAGCGCGTAGACGCGAGGAATTGATGGAAAAAGCAGAGCAGCTTCGGCGGCGAGCCGGGTCGGTCCGAGAAATCTTGCAGGGAATTCCCCCGATTACTTTGGATTGAAGTGCAGCTTGAAAACGTACGTTGCTTTTCCTACATTTCCGTAGGCGGGCCGGGAGAACGCCAAAAATGGCAGACCACGCTACGGTTTCCCTCAATCCAATCGGAGTCGTCGAGTCAGCGCTGCGCAGCCGGCAAAATGCGCCGCGGCAACCATTCCACGACGCGCCCGAAGCATGGCTCGTAATCGACGAGCGCTTTGTCGAGGCGCTCAGCGGAATCGAACCAGGGTCGGAAATTCTGGTTTTCACGTGGCTGCATCAGGCAAAGCGAGAAATCTTGAAGGTCCATCCGGGCCACGATCCCAGAAACCCGCTCGCCGGTGTTTTCGCGACGCGCTCCCCCGACCGGCCGAACCCGATCGGACTGCACAGGGTAAAGGTGCTCGCAATCGAGGATCATTATCGACTGAGAGTGGATCACCTGGAAGCGATCGATGGCACTCCGATAGTGGACATCAAACCAGTTCTGAACGATCGCCGCGGCCAGTAGAATTCCCCATTCCCTCTCGCCGTCGACGAAGGATACGGCCTGCGGCACCGACGAGGAATTTAACATTTCGACCTGTTTGCCTGCCGAGTCCGTCATAATGGTAGCAGCGCTGCTAGGTCGGTCCTGCAGGCGTCTGGCTTCAGACAGTTTTTGCGCCTTCCTTCTTCGATTGCGCCTCTAGAGATATATGCGCTACGCAACGCTAACCTGTCTTTCTTCGGGAAAAGGCGGAGGCTTGGCGAATAGCGTTCTGCTTTGGCTTCGTCATTTGGGCGGCCCAGGGCTGATTCTTCTGGGTGTCGTTGACAACTCGGTTGTGCCGATCCCGGGGAGTCTTGATGCACTGACTGTTGTATTGGCGGCGAGCCAGCATAAGCTGTGGCCGTATTACGCAGCCATGGCGACGGTTGGAGCAGTGATCGGTGGATACCTGACGTATCGCATCGCACAAAAAGAGAGCAAGGAGGAGTTAGAAAAGAGAGTTCCTGCCGACAAGTTTAAGAAAGTAGAACGGGTGTTCGATCGCTGGGGTTTCGCCGCGATCGTAATCATCGCTGTTTCGCCGCCACCTGCCCCAATGGTTCCGTTTCTGCTGGCTGCTGGAGCGGCCCAATATCCCCGAAAGAAGTTTCTGGGCGCCCTGACGCTTGGCCGCATGACGCGGTACGGTGTGCTTGCATACCTCGCTTCAATCTACGGCAACACAATACGGCGCATCGTCTCGAATCACATGAATATTCTGGTCATCCTTGGCGTGGTGTGCGTTGGCGGCGGCATCGCGGCAGCCTTGTATCTGCGACATCGAGCAAAATCACACCACAAAAAAGGCCGGGCCCACCGGGCTGCATAACTCCCTCTCTATCCCTCGAAATATTCCGATGTTGGCTGTGCTGCATATCGGTGTTACATTCGCGCACCGCGCCGGCCGTGAAGATGGCCCGCGAGCGCATTCGTGGCTGAAACGAAGCACCCCGCGACCGCAACCGCAAGCCCGCAGACGCATCTGGCCGCCCGCATCGGACTCTTCGATGCCACGATGGTCGTGATGGGCGGCATTATCGGATCCGGAATTTTCATCAACCCGTACGTCGTCGCGAAACTGGTCCACACACCTGCCCTGATTCTCGGCGCCTGGATTGCTGGAGGCGGACTGGCGTTGATCGGCGCATTCATTTATGCGGAACTTGCCGCGCGCATGCCGCAGGTGGGCGGCCAGTACGCCTATATTCGCGAAGCATACCATCCGCTTCTCGGATTTCTTTTTGGCTGGGCTGAACTCTTCGTGATCGGCGCGGGAGGGAGCGCGGCAGTGGTGGTAACTTTCGCGCGGTACTTCAGGGATCTAACGCAAATTCCTCTGCCCGACAAACTGATCGGCTCCTTTGCCGTGATCATTCTGGTCCTGATCAATTGTGTGGGTGTGCGGGCGGGAAGCGGCGTTCAAAGCTTTTTCATGGTGTTGCGCATCATTGGCGTTGCGCTGCTGATCGCGTGTGGCGCGTGGTTCTTATGGGGCCATGGCGCACCGACTGTTTCGTGGCATCCGGTTCTCGATCGGCCCGTGTCGTTCGATCTGATCACCGTGTTTGGAGCAACGATGATTCCAATCCTGTTTGCGTACGGAGGCTGGCAAACGTCGAATTTCATTGCGAGCGAAATCAGGAATTCACAGAAGAATTTGCCGCGCGCGTTGTTGCTTGGAGTGGTTGGCGTAATTGCGCTCTATGTGTCCGTGAATTTCATTTATGTGGAGACACTGACACCCGCCGGGCTGGCAGCCAGCGGCACGCCCGCGTCCAGTGTGATGCTTCGCGCGCTGGGCAGTATAGGTGAGCGAGCGATCGCGGTTGCGATCGCAATTTCGACAATTGGGTTTCTCAGCCAGTGCATGCTGACATTCCCGCGCGTCTACTTCGCAATGGCGGAAGACCGGGTATTGCCGCGAGGCATTGCGCGGCTCACCCAGCGAAGCCGCGCTCCCGTTGCCGCGATCGCGTTACAGGGCGCAGTGATCATTGCGGTCGTCCTGCTCGGCACGTTCGAGCAAATTCTGAGTTACGTGGTTGTGATGGACTGGCTGTTCTTCGGACTGACCGCCAGCTGCATTTTCGTTTTTCGCGCGCGGGAAAAGCGAAGCAGAGGCACCGGCGATCCAGAATCGCGCGGTTATCGCGTTCCCGGGCATCCATGGACGACGGCGGTGTTCACGGCCGCCGCATGGCTTGTTGTTCTGAATACGATTTACAAGTATCCTCGCAACTCCGGAGTAGCACTGTGTATTCTGCTGCTCGGCATCCCAGTCTATATCGTGGTGCAAAAGTTTGCGCGGTGACCGATGACCGAAAAGAGCGCCGTCCAAGAAATCATCGAGAAAATAAGGATCGCATGACCTCCCGCCGCGAAATCGGATCGGTGTATCTCGAATGGGCCAAGCTGCACTCGAAGGCACGATTCGGACTTACGGGCAGCGACGTCCTGCACTTTTCTTTCGGAGAACTGGGAGCGAATGTTACGGACC
This sequence comes from Candidatus Acidiferrales bacterium, assembly GCA_036279175.1. Lineage (GTDB taxonomy): Bacteria > Acidobacteriota > Terriglobia > Acidiferrales > UBA7541 > Palsa-295. The sequence goes on from DASUJR010000067.1 coordinate 6,175, forward strand.
TTTCGCTCTCGCCTCCGAGCGGGTATGGATACAAGCCGCTGCTGGAGAAGCTCGCGGCGAAAGCAGGAGTTGGCGTCGAGTGCGTCGTTCACGCACAGGGAACCTCGATGGCCAATCATCTGGCCATGGCCGCTCTGCTCGAGCCTGGCGATGAAGTTCTAATCGAGGAGCCGACGTACGAAGCGCTCCTTGCCGTGGCGCAATATCTTGGCGCAAAGATTCGGCGGTTCCCGCGAAAGTTCGATGCGGGATTTCAGATTGATCCGCGCGAAGTGGAACGCGCGATTTCGCCGCGGACGAGACTGATCGTCATTACAAACTTGCACAATCCAAGCGGCGCGCGTGCGCCTGACGCGGTGCTGAAGATCGTGGGAGAAGTTGCGCGCAGTCTGGGCGCGAACGTTTTGGTGGACGAGGTGTATCTGGAGGCTTGTTTCGATTCACCATGGCAATCGGCTGTACACCTCGGTCCAAACTTCATCGCAACCAGCAGCTTGACGAAGGCGTACGGGCTCACCGCTCTGCGCTGCGGTTGGGTGCTGGCAGCAGCCGCCTTGGCAGAACGTATGTGGCACGTGAACGATCTGTTCGGCGCATCATCTCCTTTTCCGACCGATCTTCTCAGCGTCATCGCGCTCGATCGCTTGCCGCGCATCGCCGCCCGGGCGAAAAAACTGCTCGATGCTAACCGTGGTCTCCTGAAATCTTTTGTTGACTCGCGGAAAGACCTGCTCACCATCTGGCCCGAAGCCGGAACGATTGTGTTTCCGCAACTCACGACCGGTCATGCTGATGCGTTCTGCCAGTTCCTTTTCGACAAGTATGAAACGGGAGTCGTTCCGGGGCGTTTCTTCGAGGCGCCGGAACATTTCCGCATTGGAGTTGGCGGCGAAACGGAGACGGTCCGCGAGGGCCTGACTAGGCTGTCTGCCGCACTCGACGAATTCGCGCGCCGCGGTTGATGAAGCAAACGCGAGATGCGCAACGGCCGCAGCCAGCCTGCGAAGAACCGGACAGAGAGATTGTTCAGCCGGGACGAATGACAAGGATCAGCGTGCGCTACTCGCACCGGACGATTAAATCTACTCAAGATGAAGTTTGAGCGCAGGCTTCAATGCTACGAGGGGAAGAAGTCGTGCTGATTGACAATTGCGTCGATCGCATCTAAGAGGGCAGATCCTGCCTGACCCTTGGTCACGTATCCGCGCGCGCCGACCTTGCGCGCACCTTCGATCAACTGCTTGCTGTCGTGCATCGAAAGAATAATGATCCGCGTGTCCGGATACAACTTGAGAATTTCGCGGGCCGCGGAGATGCCATCCATCCCGGGCATCGAGATATCCATCACCACAAGTTCGGGACGCAGCGCCGATGTTTTGGCCACAGCCTCGGTGCCGTTTGAAGCCTCTCCACAAACCTCGAGCTCCGCATGGGAGGCGAGGATCGCGCAGACACCCTTTCGAACGGCTTCGTGGTCGTCAACTACCAGAACGCGCAAACTGGGCATAAGTACGTGAAATCGGATTTTGGCAAACGAGGGGGCCGCCCGTGCCGAAAAAACCGACGTGTCAGCCTATCGAATGTAATCGCACGAGTCAACCTATATGGGCCATCTGGCAATTCCGCCGTGGAAATCTTCTGGGGTGGAGAATCGCTGATCGGTGCGGTTGTTAGATACG
>DASUJR010000068.1:0-9950 GCA_036279175.1 Candidatus Acidiferrales bacterium
CCTTACACAGTCCAGATCACTGACAACACGATTACGAACTATCAAAAGGGCGGCGTCGTTGTGAACATGCCTGGATCCTCAGCGACGATCGCGGGAAATACAATCCAGGGATTCGGTCAGACGTATTCGATTGCCCAGAACGGAATTCAGTTCGGATTTGGAGCATCCGGAGAAGCTCGCAACAACTCGATTGCGAATGATTGGTATTTGGGCGCGACATGGTCGGCAGGCGGCGTAATTCTTTTCGACGTGAACGCTAACAAAGTCAAACACAGCCTGAACAAGTTTTCCGGGATTCAGAAGAATGTGTCCGTGGTCACCGCTCAGGCGTGCCCGGAGGAACACGGCGGTTTCTATCAGAATTACAGCCTGTGTCCATACTGACCGGCAGAAGTGAACATCAACTCACGACGTGTGGCTGCCTACCTACGAAGAAGCACACCTTGATGCCGGCGTCCTGCGAACCAAGGGACTCCGCGTCAGCGACGCGGCGGGCGCTACTCTCACTATAAAGAAGTAACACGGGAAGGCCCGTTCGGTCATCGACGCTCCCCCAAACACGTGACTTCGCGTGCGCCGACATCTGCTGGTCGGCGGTTCCAGCCTATCACTTCTGACAAGTTATGAAAGTCTGACAACGATCCTTACGGTTCGGCTGTGTGATGGGTTAGACATGACCGCTGCTTGTGCCCCCGAGAGTTCGCCCTGCTTCCAGTGTTTTCGTCCCTAGACGACTGTTCCTTTTCGGATCACGCGTTTCGCAGCGAAACTTTTCCTCGTTAGCAGCCGACCACCACCGCGAAACAAGTCCTTCATATTCACTGTCGATCGTTGTTACGGCCCGACATCGTAAGTGGCACCGAGACTGCTAATTCACTGGCGCACGACAAATTGATGATGATGCTTTTTCCTGCTTGAGCGTGCTTCAAGCCCGTACTGGAGAACCGCGCACACGTGTGCTCGAGCAGCGGATTTCCGTCAGCTATGCGCAGGCATTACTCGGAGATGCAACATGCACGGACGTTCGGTTATCGCTGCACTGTTCACACTTTGCTGCCTGTCTCAGTGCTCGCTCGCCCGACAGCCCGCGGCTAATCGCTCTGCATCTTCGGAAAACGCTCAGATACAGGAATTCAGCCAATCTGTCGTCCCGATCACTTCGTTGAAGTTTCGAGGTCCGGTGCTGGACGCCGAAATGGGGACCGGCTTTTGCCTTGATCCCGAGTGTCGGTTCATCGGCACGAACTACCACGTAGCATTGGTGGCGAGGAACTCGAAAATCGGAGGGATAAAAATCGTTCAACGATATCTCGCGACAGGACCGAAGGATCCAGACGCCACACTGAACTACGTTGCGTCTGGGGGGCGGCCCCAGCTGTACACCCTCAGTCGCGATTTAGCGGTGTTTGAACTAGCCAAGCCGCTCGCGAATCACCATGGTGTAACGTTTACCACTCGCGATCTCCTCGTCGGACAACCAGTCACTATCTATGCTTATCCTAGGCAAACGATCGACCCTTTCCGAACCCTTCAGGTCTTTCACGGTAAGTTCAAGGGTCCCACAGTGACAGGGCTTTTGGCGTTTGACTACGTGCCGAACGGAAACGCATTTATCCGTCCCGGCGCGAGCGGCGGATTGATAGTGGATAACGCCTCGGGAAAAGTCATCGGCGTTCTCGACGGGCTAGACCGCAGCGGGCAAGCGATCGCACTGGCTGTGCCAATCCAATCATTGGCTGGATTTCTGGAGAAAGATTTGCCATTCCTCGCTGAAGTTCTTTTTCCCATTCCCACGCAGATTCCCGAAGATCAGAGGGACCTCTACCCAAAGTACAACCCGCCGATCATGTCACCCGACCTCCAGCGAAGACCAGCCGAGCCGAACGACATAACAGAGCTTCGGAAACGGGCGCAAGCTCTCGCGGACAGCATGCGGAATTTTATCGCAGTACAGACTTTCATTTGGGGAAAGGGCAATCAGCCGCCGATGGGGGCGAATGCGTACGAGGTCCAGGTCAGGGACGGCGAACAAATGTTTCGTGAGTATCCGGACGGCAAGAAGTGGTTGTCGAGATCACCTCGCCCGGAAGGATCGGCTTCAGCAATCTCGCCGGGTGATGTCTGGGCGACTCTTCCGCTGTTTATCGGGACGCGTGTCGGGGTAAACATTCACGAAGCCGTCGGGACGACTACTGGCGAAACACGCACCAAAGTATTCCAATACGAAGGAAGCGCAGAGGACAACCCGTGCGTTGTCGATGACGTTTTTGATTTTGGCGCTTTCTCGATCGAAAAACGGCACACATACACCGCTTATGGCGAGGTGTGGACGGATGAGCATCTGAACATCATTCGCATGTCTCTCCACTGCGAGAAAGATGGCCATCAAAAATGGCAGGACGTTATGAACTACGGGTGGTTCACCCGCCCAGGAATCGAGCCTAGGGTGGTTCCCGTTGCGCTCGTCGCCTGGAGCCCCACCCCCAACAAGGGGCTCTGGTGCCGCAGTCAGTTCGTTGATTATCACGAGTTCGCAAGCCAGGCGCGGTTGGTCTACGGGCAAAACCACACGGACCTGCCTGGCGGCGACGAAGTCAGCCAGAGCGGCAGCACAGCAGGGTCGAAGCTCGTTCTGCAAGCTACGCCCATAAAAATTGAACAACCAAAGGAATCGAATCGGGGCGTGCCGAACCTTCCCGTGTGTTGCTTCGGGCTTCTCCCGCATTAGGTCTAACCACAGAAAGAAGGGCATTCTGCTATGAAGACGGGGAACGACATTCTGTTCCAGCAAGCGCTGATATCGAAAGGCTCGACGAGATGGAAATCGTTTGCGACTGGAGCGTTGGCGCAGATCATCCTTACCAGCATGGTCGTCGCGCTTCCATTCTTATTGCCGAATCCGCTCCGTCCCAATCTCCGCGCGTACGCCTTCGTTGATATCAGCCCTAAGATGGTTATCCATTGGAACGCGCCGCCGTCGAACGGCAGCAAATCGAACCACAACCGGGCGCGAGTAAACCGAAAAAGCCGTGTGTCACTGCCCGACATTCAGGCCAGATTTCGTTTAGCGGTTATTTCTGGTCCGGCTGTGCCTTCGCCAAAGCTGGTCCGGCGTGTTGCGCCGCCCCTAATTTTTGCTAGCGCAGTTCCCGAGTTGCCTCTCAGCGTTTCCGCAATTCCAACCCTGCAAGCGCCTCGCGCGCAAATGCAGACGGGCAACTTCGCAGACTTTGATGGTGCTGCAGTCGAGAGCGGGGATGGGGGCGCGGGTCCGCCCTCGGCCGATCGTCGAGCCATACTATCGATGGCCAGTCCGGTCATCATTCTGTTCAAACCGCGGCCTCGATACACCTCCGATGCACTTACCAACAAAATCCAAGGTGACGTGCGTCTGACCGTTATCTTTTCTGCGTCCGGTTCGGTCAAAGTATTATCAGTCATTCAAAGCCTTGGCTATGGGCTGGATCAATCGGCAGAAACTGCCGCTGGCCAGATCCGGTTTCGCCCGGCGCGAAATAGGAAGGGACTTCCGGTCGATACTATGGCCATCGTGCGCGCGACATTTAATCTCAGTGAGTGCGGAGCCGGTTGTCTAATGGCCAGTACGGGTGAATAGTCTTTACCGGTGCTCAAGCCAGGCATACCGGTTTCTTTTTGTGGAGTCCCGCGACCAGCGTCAGAAGGCCGGAGTCGCCTTGCCCGTCGGATGCTTCTGCACAAATCTGCCAGTCCTTGCGGGAGGAACAGAGCAGATGGTGCCCCATCCGGCCAATTTCATGATCATCCACGACCAGGATTGGGACGGGCATCGCGCCTAATTTGCGCATGACTTCTCGAGCGGCAAATCGGGTACGCTGCCGGTTCTGTCGGGTCATCGATGCATTCTGTGTGCCGCGCGCGCAACGCGACGGGGACGGTTCTCATTGGGCTTCTCTCATTGGGGTCTTCCCTCCAAGGGACCGTCCCCGAAGCATTGATGTTTGAGGATTGTCGGATGGTAGCACAACCAGCCAAAAGAGGATCGGTATCGTATTAGCGTTTTGTATTAGCGGTTAGAGCTTTTCCTGACGTCCTACAACGCGAGTATGGCATGGTTTGAAACTCACACGCGACGCTAAGGACGGTCGGGGTATGCCGTACCAAAAGCAAAATCCCAAAGATCGCGGCTACTCCGGAACGCCGATCGGCCCTTGTTGGATCAACCCCGTCTCGCGCACGATGCGCATCGCTACGCCGGTCACCCGGCCCACAATCTCTGCCTGGGTGGGATAATCGAACCGTCGCACCTCCTGGCGCGATCGAGGGTGAGGAATAATCATCAATTGCCCGCGGTCGATCTGGCACCAGCTGCACGCGTATCCGGACCGCAGTTCCACGAAGTAGATCGGACGATCGAATTCCGTGGCCCACGTTTCGGCGCCAATCTTTCTTTGATTGGCGTCGATCTGCACAAGGGATCCCGGACGAATCAAAGGATAGAGCGTGTAGTCCTCCAGTCCGATATAGCCATAGACGGACTTGCGCAGATCCAGATGCTGCAACAGGCCGACGGGAATCTGGTCCCACTTGGCGACGACCCGCGAAAGCAGGTTTGTTCTTTCCAGTCGAAACTCGGGTTTGAACTCGATGGGCAGGGTCAGTTCCTGATTTTCGAGGTCCGATTCGCTGCCCAGCAAATGCGTCCGCGGAACGCCGATCGAGGCGCGCGTACGGCCCAGTTCGCTGATCGGTATGCCGAAGCACGCGAGAACCTCGTGGTACCCGACCTTATAGATGGTGCTGAGGGTATGAAGCTTGTAGATGCTCGGTTTCAGCTGGCCGTTCTCGATATCCGTGACCCAGGTGTGCGAAATGTAGAATTCGCGGTTGTGATGCTCGTCGGCAATCTGCCGGCTGCGCGCCTCTACATCGCGCGTCGATAGGCCCAGACGCTCGCGCAGCTGTTTGAGTGTTTGTCCGGCACTCGGACTCGGGTTGCGAGCGCCCATTGAGGAGAAATCCTACGCTTGTAGCCCTTTTAATGTCCAGCAAGTGAATCTTCGTTCACCTATACGCGCATTGCGCTTCTGCCCTCATGGAAATCTTGCGCGTGGTCGCAATTGCGGCCAATCGAGCAATTCTTCGCTTTTCAAGGGGCCGCTTCGATATACACGCAAGAAACTGGGGACGGCCACATGAACACAGTTCTGCGAATTCAGGAGATCCTTGCGACGCGAGGCCTGACGCTCCACCGGCTATCTCAGCAATCCTCAGCTGTTTTTGGCCGTTCGTCGCTATTCTACGTTCCGCACAATCTCTATCACCGTTTGTCGCATTCCTCATTCCAGCCAGCGATCCATCAAGTTCTGGCCTTCAGCCACATCAGCGGCTACCTACTCTCCGACTGGCTCGCGGTCTTCGGTTTCGATCTCGGCGCGATCACGCGGGTTCAATTGCTCGTCCCCCGGCAGAGAACCACCGTTCTCGACTCCACGGTATACGACATGTTCGGATGGGTGTCCTGGTTTGCCGAACGACCCCAAGACAAGTCTCGCTCCTCCATCGCTCCGCTGGGACAGTTTGTGCGTTGGGGAACTCCCTGCAGGAGCCGAGACTTACTGACGCCGGGGCCCAGCAGGTTTGTTTATGCGCGAGTTGGCGAAGACGATCTGTACGCCCAACCGCAATTCGTCCCCGGCAGCGTCGTTCGCGCGGACGCGACGCGTGCCGGGGAGTTCGTGCTGAACGAGGACAGCGTTTCGGGAGATCGTTTTTTTCTGGTGGAGCATAGATCGGGGTGGGCATGCTCGCGGCTCATTGCGGTCGCGAACGATCGCGTACTGCTGCTCTGTCCGCAGCGCCCCTGCGTCGAGCGCGAACTGCGTCTCGGAAAGGATGTTCGCGTGCTGGGAGTCATCGACGCGGAAATCCGGCCGGTTGGTCGCTGCGCAACGGAGCGCCAGCCAGCGTGCTCACGTCTGCCGAATGCGGATTTGGGCCGGTGCGGCCGCGCACCGACTTCGCTCAGGGAACTTCTCGTCCGCAGTCGTACCCGTGTCGGTTTGCCTTACCGGGAGGCTTCGTCAATCAGCCAGTTGATTGCGAAGATGCTGTCCGATCGGCTCTATTTTGCCGCCCCAGGCACGCTCTCGGACTACGAGGCGCTGGACACACCGCCTCGGCACATCCAGAAGATCCTGACGATTTGTATTCTGTACGGTATCGGGTTTGATGTGTTCCTCCGTGCGTGCGGCCTGCCTCTCGATCGCGCCGGGCACGACCCGATGCCCGACCAGCTTGTGCAACGGCGAACTCCAAACCGAAATGGCGCTTTGCAGCCGGCCAAGGACGAGAGCAGCCACCAATCCAACGGCTTTTTATCTTCTCTCTTAAAGGAATGGGAAGAGGTGCCGCTTTTCCTCAAATCCTCTCTCGATGTGATTGCGGGAATAAAGAAAATGACTCTTTCTGACGTCTTCTGGGTGGCAGGCTCCGAACTGTCCGACCCCCTCCTCAAGAACGACGCATTGGCGGTTGTCAACCGTCGAGCGAAGAGACCCCAAGCTTTCGATCCGGCTGCCGCCCGGAGGCTGCCGCTCTATCTGCTGCTTAAACGAGATGGATGCTACGTATGCAGTCGGTGCAGTCTCGATCGAGACATACTGCGCATTCATTCGTATGCGGGAGGCGGCAAGGAACCTCAGCAGTTCAGGAACGGCGTCGATGCTGAGATCGTGGGCGAAGTTACCGCAATCGCAAGGCTTCTCTGATTTTCAGGACACTTCCGGAGCCGCATATGTCGGATTGGCGAACGCCCTACCTGGCCAGCAGGCCTGCAGGCTCGGCTTATCCCGCACGACTGCAAGCAGTTGCACAGGGCAGGGCACGGTAGCGAACAACCTCGCGAGTCTCTGGAAGTGGAATGGAACCGGTGCGAAAGTTACATGCGACGGAGCTTAAATCGAGGCGGTTTCTACGTCGATGTTTCGCGTACCCGACACAATCCGAAGCGCCACAACACCGGACGGTGCGGTTCTGCTCGACGTGCACCACGGTCAGATGTTCTGTCTCAATGTGGTGGGAGCAAAGATCCTCGAATTGATGCGAAGAGGGTACGACGAGTCACGCATCGCCGATGAAATCAGCCGCGACTACGGAGTCAACCAAGAGGTGGTGCGCGGCGACGTAATCGAGTTCATCGAAACGCTACAGAAGCACCACATCCTCCAACCCGCGCGCCCGGTCGATGGATAAACGAGAGCAGCAGAAGAGTCCGCATGGGTTCTGTCCAACAAGCCGTCGACACCTACCGCTTAATCGTCACGCGGCGAAACGCCTCGGAAATTCTGCTTTTCCCCGCCGGCCGCGCGTGGGCTCTTCCGCGAGTCGAGATCGAGCGACATCAACGCGTGGCCGAACAATTGACCTTAGAAGCGACGCGAGCCTGGGGAATGGAGATCTGCTGTCTGTTCGTGCCGCTGTCTGGCGGATCCGGCCGGACCGAAGGGGCCTCGTGCGCCGTGTTGGAGCCAGTCGGGCAGAATACCGCGCCGCCAAAGGGAGGACGTTGGGTGCTTTCCGTGGCTGCAGCCCACTACTGCGATTTGGCGGACGCGGAAACGGTGAGAAACGCCCTGGAGGAAACACGAGCGTACGTCACAGGAGAGAAGCCGGGCCCCTTTGCTCGTCCGGGTTGGATGCGAGAGCTTTTCCTCTGGGCCAACGAGCAGATTGCTCCTGTAGGTCTGCGCCTGACCGGCAAGTTCGAACAACTGAATGCCAGCCCGACTTTTGCCCTCGTTCGGATGGAGGTCGAGGAAGGAGCCGTGTGGTTCAAGGCCGCGGGAAAGCCGAATGCGCACGAACTCCAGGTCACCGCTAAATTGGCGGAACTCTTCCCACGGTATCTGCCGCCGATTTTCGGCATTCACCAGGAGTGGAACGGCTGGTTGTCTCCGGAGGCGACGGGAGTATCGCTCGACGAAACGAGGGAATTCCGAGCATGGGAGCGCGTGGCGGCAACTATTGCAGAGCTTCAAATCGAGTCCATGGGGAGGACTGAAGAACTGCTTCGGTCGCAACTCAACGACTTGCGGCCCGCAGTGCTTACGGAGCGTGTGGCCCCGTTCTTCGCTCGCATGAGCGAGTTTATGGCAGCACAGGGGAAAGCCGACCCGGCGCCGCTTGCGGCGTCCGAACTCGCCGGCCTGTCCCACTCGCTGAAAGAGTCCTGCGCTCTTCTCGAAAACATCGGCTTGCCGAATACCGTCGGGCACACGGATTTCAACCCCGGGAACATTGTCGTCTCCAACGATCGCTGCATCTTCCTCGACTGGGCGGAAGGATGTGTCGCGAACCCTCTGCTTACCTTCGAGTATCTGCGTGTGCACATGGCCCGGTGCAAAATTGACCAACCTGCGGCGGCTGAACTTCTCGCATGCGCGTACCTTCGGCCGTGGGCCGCTTTCTACGCGCCTGAGAAACTCACAGAGGCGCTGGACCTTGCCCCGCTTCTTGCCATCTTCGCGTTTGCTGTTTCAAACGACTCATGGCGCACGCTCGATCCTGTTACTGATCCGAAGCTGGCGGGGTATTTCCGCAGCCTTACTCGGCGGATGCACCGTGAAGCCCTCCAGCTCACGGAAAGGAGCGGATCATGCCTGAGCTGACGATGGCGCCGCCGGTCTCCGCTGTTGAACCGGTCACCGACATCTTGCACGGTGTCGCCATCACCGATCCCTACCGCTGGCTCGAAGACCAGAATTCACCACGCACCCGCGCGTGGATCGAGGAGCAGACGCGCTACGCGCGAGCGTATCTCGACTCCATTCCTGGCCGCGAAGAGATCCGAAATCGCATTCGATCCTTCCTTGCGGTTGAAACGCACGATTCGATCGTGAAGGCAGGAAACCGCTATTTCTTTCGGAAACGGCGACCCGATGAGGAACAGCCCTCGATTTACATGCGAGAAGGAGAAGACGGCGAGGACCAACTGCTTATCGACCCGTCCAGCTTGGGGAAGGGAAATCACTCCGCCGTCAAGCCGCTGCGCGCCTCCCCCGACGGCCGGCTGCTGCTGTACGAGATCAAGGAAGGCGGGGAACGGACAGGGACGTTTGCACTCTTCCATGTGGATTCGCGCACGACGTTTCGCGACATCCTCCCGAGAGGCTATCTGCGCGGGTTTGCGTTCGCGGCGGACGGCAGGAGCTTCTATTACGTCCATGAGCCGCTCGACTCGAAGAAGCCCTTCTATCGCGTGGCCTATCGGCACGTTTTGGGGAGCGACTTTCAGGACGACGAGCAAATCTTCCATGCGGGAGAGGGAGAGGAGCTTCGGCTCGGTCTCGTCTCGAACACACACTGGCTTGGGTTCCTGGTCTACGAGTTTGGGGAGAAAACACGAACGTCGTTTTACCTTAAACCGATGAACGGGGCTGAACCGCCCGAAGCCATGTTTGAACACGCCGAGTGGAAATTCGGCCCGGTCCTCCTGGGCGAAAAAATTCTAGCCATTACCGACCGCGACGCGCCGAACCTGCGGATCGTCGAGCTGCGCGGCAGGCTGGGCGAGGAACGGAAATGGCTGGACCTGGTTCCGGAAAGCGATTACCGCATCGAACAGTGGGCCATTCCCGGCGATCGCACACTGATTCTGTGTTCGAGGAACATGGAACGCCGCATCCGCATGTTCGACCTTTCCGGTCGCCAAACGGAGGAGCTCGTCGTGCGGCCGGAAGAAACTCTGCGCCTTTTATCCGGCGGTCCTGAAAGCGATGAAGTGTTTCTCGAGCGGGAGTCGTTTACCGAGCCCGTCCGCATCGTGCGCTACGCTCCCAAGAAGTGCGAATGCGCACCGTGGGCGCGCAGAAACGTGCCGTTCGACGGATCGCACTACTCCTACCAACAGCTCCGCTTCAGCTCGAAAGACGGGGAAGAGATTCCGATCTACCTTGTGGGCCGGAAAGACG
>DASUJR010000069.1:0-8053 GCA_036279175.1 Candidatus Acidiferrales bacterium
GGCGGTGGAAGAAGGCGTGGTGCCGGGCGGCGGTGTGGCGCTGGTGCGCACACTGAAGAGCCTCGAGAAACTGAAAGGTGCCAACGACGACCAGAACACCGGCATCGCGATCCTGCGCCGCGCTATCGAAGAGCCGCTGCGTCAGATCGTGCAGAACGCCGGCGGTGCACCGGACGTGGTGCTGGCGAAAGTGGCCGAAGCCAAGGACAACTTCGGCTTCGACGCTGCCACCGGCGAGTTCGGCGACATGATCGAACTCGGCATCCTGGACCCCACCAAGGTCACCCGCACCGCGTTGCAGAACGCGGCCTCGGTCGCCGGCCTGCTCATCACCACCGAAGCGATGGTGAGCGAGCTGCCGAAAGACGAGAAGCCGATGCCGGCCGGTGATGGCGGCATGGGTGGAATGGGCGGCATGGATTACTGATGCGCGATTGAGCGCAGCATGTCAGGAAGACACGAAAGGCCCTGCAGAAATGCAGGGCCTTTTTCTTTGCCTTCCCGTCACCCCGTGCGCGACCGCCAGGGATGGCGGAAGTGCAGATTTTGCAGGAGCAAAAATCTGCAAGGCGGGAATCCAGTCTTGATAAGGAGCGACCTCCGGTCGAGCTTAATCAAGAGAGCGGTGTTCCGATTTCTCCGTCATTCCCGCAACGGCGGGAATCCAGTCTTGATAAGGAGCGACCTCCGGTCGCAACCCATCAAGAGAGCGGGGTTCCGCTCCCGCAGCGCAGGTTACTTTTCTTTGGCGCAAAGAAAAGTAACCAAAAGAAACATTCTAGAGCGATTGCTCATCATGGGTTTGTTTAAGGGAAGTGGCGCCGCATTGGTTAGCGCGTTTCCTCACGTCTTTTCAGTCGTGCCAGTTAAACAAGCCGCAGAAGCGGTGATGTCGCAGGAATCGGGGGAGGGGCGAGCGGCTGCATGTCGTCATTCCGACGAAAGTCGGAATCCAGTCAAAATGAGCGACCTCCGGTCGAGTCTTATCAAGAGGGCGGGGTTCCGCTCCCGCAGCGCAGGTTACTTTTCTTTGGTGCAAAGAAAAGCAACCGTAATAACTGTCAAGCGTGGGACAGCATATCAGCACGCCAGGGCTGATGATCTCGCACCATCGCGTTGAGCATGGTGAGCAGCTTTCTGGAACAAGCAGTTAGGGCGAGCTTGGACGGTTTGCCGCGCTGCTTCAACTGTGCGTAAAACGATTGCATGACGGGATTACACCGTAAGCCTGAGACAACACACAGATATAGAGCGGTGCGCACGGGAGCCCGCCCGCCGCGGATATGCCGGGTGCCGGTATGTTTACCACTGTCGTGATTGAAGGGCGCGACTCCGACCAAGGCGGCGATCTGTCGCCGACTCAAGTGGCCCAGTTCGGGCAACATGGCCAGCAACGTGACAACAGCCACCCGGCCAACTCCCGGTACGCTTTCCAGTAAGCGGTCCAGTTCACACCAGGTTTCATCACGTTCAATCTGGGCCTTCAGGGTCTGATCCAGATCCCGCAGTTGGCGGCTCAGCCAGTCTATATGGGCTTGGACCTGAGTTTTAACTTGGGATGTTTGAGTCTGCTGCAGCCGATTCTTTTCGGCACTTAACATCTCTACCATGGCCTGTCGTCGAGCGACCTGCTCTGCCAGGGCCAGCTGTGCCGCCGTGGGCTGGGCCTGTACGGCTGGCTGCACCGCGACTGCAAAGCGGGCCAGCACGCCGGCATCAATCCGATCCGTTTTTGCCAGCAGACCAATCGCCTTGGCAAAGTGATGCACGTGTCGGGCGTTGACTCTCACCGCCGGTAAACCCGCGCTGAGCAAGGCCAATAACAATGGGCTCTCATACCCGCCACTGGCCTCCATCACAATCAAGCTCGGTTTGAATCGGCGCAATCGCTGGATCAGCTTTTGGTGCGCGGCCGCTTCGTTTTCCACCTGAAACACCTTCTCACGCTCCAGGACGGCCACGTCGAGAGTGCGTTTTGAAACATCTATGCCGATATGGCAGGGTTTGGATATGCTCATGCGAATCTCCTTATCACCGCCGCTCGGACTTGCAAAATACGAGCTTTGAAGCTCTGGCAACCATTCGAGCTACCGATGATGAATGAGCCGGCGAGCCACGCTTTCCTTCGGTGTCAAAACCTGTGCCCACTCGGTCTGCCAGCTCAAATCAAACTATAACCAGTTCCTCCAGGGACAGGTACGTTATACAAGTAACCAAAAGAAACATTCTAGAGCGACTGCTTATATCGACTATATTTAGTGGGGTGGTGCTGTATTGCTCAGCGCTTTTCCGGGCGTCTTATCGGCCGTACCAGTTAACCAGGCCAGTGTCTTGAAGAGGTTGTAGTCGCTGGGTAGACCCAGTAATACATTTCTGATTTGCAAGTGCTTTTGCGGTTACTCGCATTAGGCCAGAATAATAATGAAGCGCGCTGCAATACTGGAGTATCATGGCGTGCGGCCTAGTTATCTGTTAGGCATATTAATAAAAACGTAAATATGGCTTTTTATTTCAAAATTTTAGCAATAATATTCGCATTATTTTCAGCGATGTTTTGGTTCTTATCATCGCGAGTGAGCTTTTCATTTGGCTTTGATATGGACAAAGAATTAGGTGAATCAATGCAAAGAGCTTCTAAGGTTAATGCATGGGCAGCGATATTTACTGCATTAGCAGTACTCCGTCAGGCATTTTCTATGCTGCTTGATTTGTGCAATAAAACAAGCGCTGTAAGCCAATAACTAACAACATCCTTACTCTGGTGCAAACCACGGCACTCTTCGTTTGTGCCGCACAGATTTAACGTCATATTATTTTCTTAGTCACGCAAAAGCCAGCTCCAAGTTTTCACCTTGATTAACGCTCACAGTATTTTCCGAATCTGAAGAACCAGACAATGAGTCTTCTAAACAATTTGCGACAACCTTTGCGAGCTTGCAAGGAACTGCATTACCTATTTGTGAATACACCTTGCTACTAGGTCCGCACCAAATATAGTCTTCAGGAAATGTTTGAAGCAATGCAGCTTCATTAATAGTGAGCCTGCGTAGATATGATGGAGCATCATGCATACCTTGTGGTTTACCACCCCCAATTAAATGGCGGTGGTACTCTTCAACCCAAGATTTGTTTCCTTGGTATAAGTGCTCGTCATCAATGATAGGCGTACGGTTTCCTCCCATACTGGCAGGTAATGTGCTTGCCCAACCGTCAGGGTTTAGTGGTCGTCCTTGCCCATTAAATAGCATGCCCGCATAAGGCGATTTTCTAAGGACAGGTTTCGCGGCCAATGTTACTTTTGCATTGCAAACCCGATCATTTAGCTTAGAACCTGGTTTACCAAGTGGGATTAGCACCTCACGCAAAGTAGGCGCCGTTTTCGTGTATTTTCTGAAATTGGCTTTTAGCACGGGTTTTTGTCCCTCTTTAACTCCTATGAAGAAAACCCTTTCGCGTGCTTGCGGCACGCCAAAGTCTTTTGAGTTTAACGTATGGACAGTTACCGTATATCCTGCTTTTTGAAATCGGGATAGAAGCTCTTTTCTTACATCTTCAAACTTTGAAAGTGAACCAAGAGCTTTCACATTTTCCATCACAAAAGCTTTTGGATTAATTTTTTCAACAATCGTGCAAAAACTGAAAATCAGCTTACTTCTAGGGTCGTTTGGGTCCATTTTCCCTGCCACAGAAAATCCCTGGCAAGGCGGTCCCCCAAAAACTACATCGATATTCTTAAGCGTAAATAATTCACCGCCACAAGTATCTATGTCACCCTCAATCAATTTGCATTCGGGGTGATTGGCTCGGAATGTCTCGCATGCGTGCTTATCCATTTCATTGGCTGCAATTACATCAAAGCCAGCTGCTTTGAATCCGACATCCATGCCTCCAGCACCACTGAAGAGAGAGATAGCCTTCATTGAAATATTCCATTTTCGAATAATGTAACAATCATAGCATGATGTTGCAGAGTTTCAAGCCCCCCTAAAATACTAAATACATGAGCAAAACCATCCACCATAACAACTACCAAGAGCTTATTCAGGAGCTGACGCAGGAAAGAATTAGGCTGAACATTTCTCAAGGTGAGTTGGCTGCCCAGATAGGCCTTAATCAATCTGATATATCCAAAATCGAGAAGTTCGAAAGGCGATTAGATGTTCTTGAGTTCTCGATGATTCTTAAAGCACTTCGAATCGAAGAAAATGGGAGGCTCCAGGCCATCGTTAGAGAATTCACAGGGGTTCCACGTGGCTAATATCGCTGAGCGTAATAACTCAGGCCAGTATTACGTAAATACTAGACTCGGCGTTGCGAAGACAAAAAAAGAAGAAGATTTTCCTGAGTTTGTGGAAGGTTCTGAAGTTCACAAATTGCTTACGGATTTAATTGAAGTGAATGCCAAAGGATTTCGCGGAGTAGTAGTAACAGCATTGACTGGTCTTCATCTGAATGAACATTATGATCCGTTAAATGATTTTTATGGTTGCAATCCGCGATCAATTTTCGAAGGTGGCATATGGTATGCCTTGCAAGAAAATGGTGTTCCATGCGGTAAGTCTGATCCGCTAAATGTGGCAAAAAATGCAAATCAGCTCAACGAAGATTGGGCGCAAGGAAGACGACCCCAATCGGCCGCTACGGCAGTGGTCAGATATTTGCGATTGGTAATAGAGGCTAAGCGAAACAAAAGAGCTAGATTGATTGACTATTTCTTTTTTCGATTGTGGAAGTTCTCACAAACCATCTCGGACTTTCGACTCGCAGAAATAAAATCATCAGATTACTCGCGTCAAACACAAGGAAATAAACTTGTCGATTTCACGCTAAAATATCCAGAATCAGGAAATTTGCCTCAATATTTGATAGCTCAACTACTTTCAGGGTTGTTTCGCACCTCAAAAATTGATGTTGTAGGCGGAGATGAAAGCGTATTTGGTACGAATACAACCTCAAAAAAACCCGCAGATATTTGGCTTGAAATTGATGGAAATTTGATCAACCTTTATGAGGTTACTGTAAAACCAATATCCTTAAAGCGACTCGATGATAGTCTAGATGCGCTGCACTCGACCGGACACTTAAATTACCCCATTACTTTTATTTGTAGAATAGATTTGGATGTCAAGGATTTAAATATTAGCAATGGAAGTTTGTACTATAAAAAAAAGAAATTCGATTTTGTTGACTACAAATATTTTTGCCTTTCGGTTTTTTCTCTTTTAAGTGATGATGAGTTTTCAATAGTTTTAAAAAATGTTGCCAGTTTCGTAAAAGATAAAAATATCTCAATTAAAACAAAATCTGGTTGGAATGAATTCTTTGAAGGTGAATCATAATTAAGATGTTGCGGATAAATAAGCCAAGGCCGTAGGTTGGGCCGACGTAAGGAATCCCAACGATGCTCCTTGCCGCAATGAAGTGACATGCCGCTGATGTTCCCTTTATACCTCTCACTGAGCATGGGTATCTCAGCGCGTGTAGGTTGGGCTGACGAAGGAAGCCCAACATCTAAATCTATTTCGACAAAACCCGAATCTGCCCAGAACTCCTCGCAATGATCTCGGGAATCCCTTTATAAAGCCGCACATTCCCCGTGACGCAAATCTCCTTGCCTTGCCATGATTCCGGCGCGGGCGAGAAGCCGGGGCGATCGTCGCCCCGGATGAATATATGGAAGGGTTCGTTGGGGTAGGGCTGGCCCAAGTTGATGAACGTGGGCGAACCCGGGCTATTGATGGCAAAGCGTACGTTTGCCACGACACCGCAGATCGTGGCGTGGTGGCCGACGGCCTGGGCCGCTTCAGTGGGGGAATAGGTCTTGATCGGGGCCGCGGCATGTGCCGCGAGGCTGAAAACCAGTGTCAGAGCCGCACAAAGCAGCAACTTCCAATATCGCATGACGATCCTCCTGCCGCGTTAAGGTCGGATTAGATGATCCTAAATTATGACCGGGGTCGGACCAGCGTAACCCATTGACGCATCAAGAGAACATACAAATATAGCGGGCAAATATCCGCTTAAACAGCTCATTTGCCTGTTTAAATTGAAGTGCCAAGGAAGAAATCCAAAACCTCGCGCGAATGGTCAATTTGCCGTCCGCCACCACCGGTCTCCCGATTCCTTGATGTACTTCCGATAGACATACGGCCAGGGAATGGCGATGGGGAAGATGATGCCCATGAGGCACGCGACGATAGTCTGCTTGGTATCCGCGTCCACCATCCCGGCAAGGTGCAGCGGCAGGGCGAAAGCGAGCAGCCAGGTGGTTTTCCAGATGAGTTCGAAGAACAGCAGCGGCAGCATCTTGAGCGGATAGCGCAGACCGACAATGGCCAGCGCGGCGACCGTTCCCAGGACGCTGGACACCACGCCATCCATCAGTGGTGTCGTCAGCCGAGGGCTTGATTGATTCATAACTCATTGGTTATGATTAGGCATGGCTACCGTACCGGACGAAGTCTTTAGGACCCTGGCCGACCCGACCCGCCGGGCGTTGCTGGAGCGCCTGTTCCGGGAGGGCGAGCAGACTGTGGCCGCTCTGACCGCGGAATCCGGCGTCTCGCAACCCGCTGTCTCGAAACATCTCGGCGTGCTGAAGCTTGCCGGGCTGGTGCACGACCGGCGCGCGGGACGCAAGACGTATTACAGCGCGCAGCCGCAAGGTCTCGCGCCTCTGATCGACTGGATGACATTCTATGGTGCGTTCTGGCGCGACCGGTTCGATCAGCTTGAAACCCTGTTGCAAAGGATGGACCAATGAACGAGACCCAGACCGAAACGCGTTCCGTCGTCATCGAACGCGAGCTATCTCATCCGCCGGAAAAGATCTGGCGTGCGCTCACCCAACCACACCTGATCGAGGAGTGGCTGATGCAGAACGATTTCAAGCCGGTCGTGGACCATCGTTTTAAACTTAGCGCCGACTGGGGCGCTGTCGACTGCCAGGTGTTGGCAATCGAGCCGAACAAAACGTTGTCTTACGCGTGGGGAGCATATGGTCTCGAGAGTGTCGTCACCTGGACGCTCACACCCACAAACACGGGAACTCACCTGCGCATGGAGCAGTCGGGCTTCCGGCCGGATCAACAGCAGGCATACCACGGCGCTCAACACGGATGGCAGAAATTCCTTGCGAACCTGGAGCAGGTCCTGGCGCGGACAGATTGAAAATAAAGGAGGAGAAACAACATGCAAAAGAGCGGGTCACAGAAAAGTGAATCTCCTTCGCGGTTGATCGATGCGCGAATCAGGGAACTGGGTGACTGGCGCGGCGAGCTGCTCGGCCGGCTCCGCACGTTAATAAAGCAAGCCGATCCCGAAGTTGTCGAAGAGGTGAAATGGAGAAAACCGTCGAACTCGATGCGAGGGGTTCCGGTGTGGGAGCACGCCGGCATCATCTGCACCGGCGAGACCTACAAGGACAAAGTGAAGCTGACCTTTGCAAAAGGTGCCGCGCTGAAAGATCCCACGCGCCTTTTCAACTCCAGTCTTGACGGCAACGTAAGACGTGCCATCGATTTCCACGAGGGCGAAAGGATAAACGAGAAGGCATTGCAGACGCTTATCCGCACCGCGGTGGCAGCCAACGTCGCCGCGCACGTTCAAGGAGCGATCAGAAAGAAGTAAGTAAGTCTGGATCTCAGGACATGGCGCGCGGACGGTGTTTCGCGATAGCAAAAGAAACCGCGATCCTGTCCCAACTAAATCAAGACAGAATCGCGGCCGGTGATTTGTCAGCGCAGCGAAGACCCCGGCCTTGACCGGGGTTGCCTTACGCGATGGGGGTTTCCCGTGCAGGCGATATAAACTCACGGGGCCACCCTAGGCGTTCAGTTAAGGTGTTGATTGATACCTGCGATGACGTCAACAGCCGGGGGAGACAGGTCTGGCGGTAAAGCCCAATCCGTTCCATGCTTTGCTCCCTCCTTTGGAAAAGGAGGGTGGGGAGGATTTGCCATTTCCAAAATCCCCCTCGCTCCCCCTTTTCCAAAGGGGGAAGCAGACAAAGTCGGCAACACTTTAATTGAATGTCTGGGGGCTTACCCGTGGT
>DASUJR010000070.1:0-3471 GCA_036279175.1 Candidatus Acidiferrales bacterium
GAAGCCGATGCCGCTTTGCGCAACGCCGAGCAGTCCTGGCGTGCCGAGGAAGCGCCCCGGCTCGCTGCAGCCGAGGCCAAGTGGCGCGAGGAAATCACGTTCGCATTGGAAGACGCAACGGCACGCTTTGAGCGCGCCGAAGCTGGCATGGCGGATGCCCGGGCCTGCTCGGAAGCGTTGCGGCATGAACTCGCCGCGGCCCAGGCAAGCCTTGCGCACCGGGAAATTGAGCTGGCGGAGGCTCGCGCCGCCGTTGAGCAGGAACGCGAGCGAATGCGCCAGGTGCCGATCGAGGCCGTGGAGCGCCGGCCCGCCTGGCAGGAAGATCAGGAGGAGCGGCAGGCGCAATTCCGGCGCCGTCTGATCCGCGATTTCGCGGTAGTGGCGAGCGTGGCCGGGCTTGCCTTCATGGTGTTTCCACACATTCAGCCCGTGGTTGCCGAGGCTTGGCCACAGGATCTTTCGTTGAAGAGCGATCTGAGGCCGCTGTTGCAGATGGCGGGCCTTTATCGCGAGGGCGCTCCTGCCGCCACCCCCGTTCCACAATCAAGTCCCCACGTTACGGTAGAGGCTCGCGTAGCCAACCTTAGGGCACATCCTTCTACCAGTGCCGCTGTCGTGACGAAACTTCCGCGAAACGTGCAGGTAATCCCGGTCGAACGGCGCGGCAGATGGACTTTTGTACGGATTGGGGAAGGGCAGGCTCAGAAGCAGGGCTGGGTCGTGAGTTCCGTTCTGAGGGATGAGACCGGAAGCACACCGCTACCGGCGAACTAGCCGGGAACGGGCGTTCCCGCAGATCCCCTTCCCGCAGTTGACATCCTGAGCCCTTTCGCAGCAAGTCGCCCGTTTTGCGAGCCTGTCCGCGCGCGAGGAGATGAATCCGCTGTGTTCTATTTCCTGCATATCACCAAGTGCGCCGGAACTTCGTTCATCGCGCTGGCCCGCAAGAATGTGTCGCTATTCCGCCCTTGCGCGAATGGTAATCCGCTCAACCCTCTAACCAGCAATCGCCTTCAATTCTGGACTTGGCAACCAGACGAGCAACGCCATTTCCTGTCTTCCGGTCTCTGCGAGTTGATCGCCAACGAAAATCAGCTGGGTCTCCATCACCAATTTTACGAGGGCGTGATCCACATCACCATCTTGCGCGATCCGCTCGACCGCCTCTTTTCGGAGTATCAGTTCCGGTCCCGCGGTCCGGAGAACGACGTGCCTCTGGAAATGCGCGGGCGAAGGTTCGCTGCATTCCTTGAAAACGAACGGGGTGTCAGCTGGCGACGAAATACGCTTGTGACCGCGTTGAGCTATCGGGGCGGAGATTCCACCGAACGCCTGGACCTCGCGAAACAGCGCCTGTTGCAGTTCGACCATGTTTTCTTGACCGATACCTTGTCGGAGGACATGAAAGTTCTGGGAAAGTATGGTTGGGATCACCTCCAGGTCCCCTGGAAGAACACGCCTGCTGGCACCGAGAAAGCCGCTGGGTGGTCTGTGGCGCGGGAAGCCCTGCGCGATCATCCGAAACTGCTGGAGCAGCTGAGCGCCGAACATTCGCTCGATCTCGAACTGTTCGCGTTCGCCAAGGCGCATTTCGCCCGTCGTGCTGCCAACGTGGAGCAACCCCAACGAGCGCCGCTGCCGTCTACGCGGGAGATGCCCGAGAGCGACAATTTCGAATTCCTGCTGTATTGCGCTTACGAAGCGCATCTGAAAGGCGATGAGTCTGGCTGCATGACATTCCTCAGCCGTGCTGGACGGTTTCCCGAAGCCGATGAAATTTTCGAAGGCCGCGGCAAAGCGTTCGTCAAACGTGCGCTTCAGCGATTCAGCGCCCCGAAGCGTGTCGAAAAGGAACGCCGGCAAAAGCGGCGGCGCGGGCGTTGGACCGCTGCGGAGGCTTCCGCGTAGGATTCGCTCCACGGCTTCACGGCGCAGAACTGGCAGGAGTGTCTCGTGAGCCACGTCGAAGGGAGCAACACATGAACACGCTCCAGTTCGTTTTCGAGAAACTCCGCGATGGAAAATACGACCGGTTGCACATCCAGCGCGACGGCCGGACGGAGGAGATCCCCTGCCCAAAAATCGGCGGCGTTCCGCACGACATGGTGCATTTCGCCGTCGAGAACGTAATGGCGAAGCGTGGCTTTATGCGCCGCGTCGCTGACGGTGAGAAACTGGGCTTCCGCATGGCGCCAGATATCGAATCGGACCAGATGGAGCGGCTTGTGGAGGTGATGCAGGCGGACGCCAGTAGCGGCTTTCCTCCGGCGGCCGATCTCATAGACATGTACCACGTCACCTGCGACGCCCGCGGCGTGATGCCCGGCTCGGTTACCAAAGCGGACATCCTCGCAATTCGCGCGGAAATGGCGCGGCTCGAGCGGCTCTGGAACGAAACGCCCGAGGGGGGCTCGCTGACGCTTTGCTTCGATCTCGAGCAGGAGACAAGGCCAACTGTGCAGAGGCAAAAATGATCGGCTATGTCACCCTCGGAAGCAACGACGTCGAGCGGGCGCTTTTGTTCTACGATGCGGTGCTGGGCGAACTCGGCGCCAGACGGGGTTTCAACAATGACCGGCTGCAATTTTACGCCGCAAAAGGGGCGATGCTTGCGATCGGAAAAACATACGACGGAAATCCCGCCAGCGTTGGCAACGGCACCATGGTCGCACTGGCCGCACGCGACCGCGAAACCGTCGACCGGGTGCATGCCAAGGCGTTGTCGTTGGGCGCAGTCGACGAGGGTGCGCCAGGCGAGCGCTCGCCGGCCTTCTACGGAGCTTATTTTCGCGATCCCGACGGCAATAAACTCTGCATATTCCATTACACCGGATGATCGAGACGCCCTGTATCCGGATCTGCACCGTCGATCCTGCCTCCGGGCTTTGCATTGGATGCGGACGAACGCTGGATGAAATCGCCCGCTGGAGCTCCATGAGCGGCGCTGAACGGCGCGAGATTATGGAGGAACTCCACCAGCGGCTTGTCAGAATTTCCTCGCCGAAGGCGCGCGAGAAAATGACCTGACACACAGCGCCGCGGACGCTATACCGGCAGGCCTTTTGCAACCCTGCAGGTAAGCATATGCGAACCGACGAGCCGCGCGCCGTTCATCTAAAGGACTACCACACCCCCGATTTCCATGTTTCCAAGATCGATCTCGATTTCGTGCTGGAACCGGACGCCGCGCGCGTCGCCGCGAAGATGCAGGTGAAAAGAACGGGAAGCAAATCCGCGCCGCTGGTGCTGAACGGCGAACAGCTCAAGCTTCTTGGACTACGTATCGATAACCAGGAATTGTCCGGCGCCCATTTCCGAATCGATGACGAGACGTTGACGATCGAAATCGTGCCGGACGAGTTCACGCTCGACGTGTTCACCGAAATTGCGCCTGCTTCGAACACCTCTTTGGAGGGCTTGTATCTCTCGAAAGGCATTTTCTGCACCCAATGCGAGCCGGAAGGTTTC
>DASUJR010000071.1:0-29017 GCA_036279175.1 Candidatus Acidiferrales bacterium
CGGGGTATCAGGCCCGGCTCTCGCGAGAAAATCATCCTGCCCGAAAAGCTCGCTAACCGCCTCACATATTGGACTCGCGAACAGCGCTCCAGCATCTTTATGACCCTGCTCGCCGGATTCCAGTACCTGCTGCATCACTACTCCCACGACGAGGATATCGCCGTGGGCACCTGCGTCGCGAATCGTCCGCAGATGCAACTCGAAGACCTGATCGGCCGTTTCGGCAATCATGTGGTTATCCGCACCAGCATGGCCGGCAATCCTTCGTTCCAGGAAGTTCAGCAGCGCGTCCGTGAGTCCTCGCTCACAGCTTATGGCTATCAGGAAATGCCTTTTGGAGAGGTCCTCCGCGCGGTTCGCCCCCGCGGCGACGTCCGGTGCGATGGCGTCGTTCAAGCAATGTTTGTCTTCCAGAATGCGCCGAAGAGCGCGTGGCAAATCCCTGGCCTCGACATCCGATGGCTGCCGGTGAAGCGAGCCAGCACGAGATACGACCTGACCATGTGGCTGCGTGAAACTCAGGGGATTGAAGTCGCTCTCGAGTACAACACAGACCTGTTTCGCGCCGCGACGATCCAGAACGTGCTCAACGATTACCGCGCCATTCTCGAACATGTAGCCGCGCACCCGTCGACGCCGTTTGCGGATCATCCATGGCAGCTGACAACCACGGAAATGCCCCAGTTTCCTGCCGCAGCGCCGCGCCTTAGTCTGCGGGACTGTTCCAATCCGACCCGGGCCGGCGCCGCCGCACATGCATCCACGTGGCGCCATAGGCCCTTTGCGTTGCCGCGCCGTTTAACTGCGTCGCACACGCGCGCCGCCTCCCTTTCGCGCCTGCTTCATTCGCATCCTCGAGCAAAATAATCCCGGGTCGACAACAGGGCTGGCATAGAATGCCTCACGCTACCGCGGCAAATCGGAATTCATGCCGACGGTGATTCGTCCGGTAGCGGGTAGCCGCGGCACGCCTTTTGTGCCGTGAGCTTCAGGGTAAGATTGCGACGTGTCGCACATACATCGGTGCCGGGATTCAGATACTTTGCTTGGATACACTTTTCTTCGTGACGGTGAATCTTCAGCGGAGGAAGGCTCGCGGCACAGGGACCGTGCAGTGGCTACCCGGTCGCTGCCGCCTGGGGGGAACGGATGCGCGTGATCGGCATGATGTCGGGAACCTCCGCCGATGGTATCGACGCCGCCCTCGTGCGCATTGACGGCGCTCCGCCCGCGCTTACCACAAAATTCGAAGCGCATCATCACTCGACATTCCCCGCACCCGTGCGAAGAGCGATCCTGCGCGTCGCAAACGGCGCAACCACCACCACTGCGGAAATCAGCCAGCTCAATTTTCTTCTCGGCGAGGAATTTGCCCGCGCTGCAATCGCGGCCTGCCGGAAGTGGCGCATTCCCCTCTCCAAAATCGATCTCGTCGGATCGCATGGCCAGACGATCTACCATCAGGGCGCCGCATCCCGATTTCTCGGCGCTCGCCGGATCGCCTCGACGCTCCAGATCGGCGAATCCAGCGTCATCGCCGCGCGCACTGGAGTGCCCGTCGTCGCTGACTTCCGTCCCGCCGACATGGCGGTTGGCGGACAGGGCGCCCCGCTCGTCCCCTTCGTCGATTACTTGCTCTATCGCGACGACAACCTAAGCCGCGTCGCGCTCAACATCGGCGGAATCGCGAACGTTGCCGTCATTCCCGCGGGCGCGCAGCCGGCCGACGTGCTCGCCTTCGACACCGGTCCCGGCAACATGATTGTCGACGCGCTCGTCCAGCACACCACGCGAGGCCGCGCGGGATTCGATCGCGATGCTCGTATCGCGCTGAGCGGTCGCGCGATCCCCGCGCTGCTAACGAAGCTGATGCGCGATCCGTATTTGCGTATGAAACCGCCGAAGACCGCCGGCCGCGAACAATTCGGCGAACCCTTTGCCGACCAACTTTTCTCGTCGGCCAGAAAGAACAGATCAAATCCCGCCGACATGGTGAGAACGGCAACCGTATTCACGGCGCTTTCCATTGCCGACGCGCTCCAGCGATTCGTTCCACGCGGCATCGAGATCGACGAACTGATCGTCGCAGGAGGAGGCGCGAAGAATCCGCTCATGATGGCCGAACTCGCTGCCCTGCTTCCTGGCGTCGACATCATTCCGGCCAGCAGGTTCGGCCTTCCGACCGAGGCAAAAGAGGCGTTCGCATTCGCCGTCCTTGCGTACGAGGCATATCACAGAAGGGCGAACAATCTCCCGTCCGCCACAGGCGCGAAGCGTCCAATTGTGATGGGAAAGTTAAGCCGGCCGTAAAGCGGTGGGCCTACTCGAATACATCTGAAGGGCCGCTCTTACGAGTGTGCCCGCGAAAAACGCGAACCTGGCCGCGTGGCGAACTCTCCCGCTCGGCAGAGTAGGCACTCGTCCGGCTCATAGCTGGGAACATCCAACTCGAGCAGCGCCCGCGCGGCAACGTTCCATTCCAGGCGTCCTCCGCTGCGATCGATGATCGCACCTGCGGCAACCGCGAGCCCGCCCTCCTGCTCCACCACGCCAATCGTCTCGCGTGTCGAGCCGCCCGTCGTCCACACGTCTTCGATCACCAGCACTCGCTCTCCAGGTGTTAACTCGAAGCCGCGACGCAGGGCCATCTGGCCAGACCGATCGCGCTCGACGAACAGCGCCCGCACACCGAGCGCCCGCGCCACCTCGTGCCCAATGATGACACCGCCCAGCGCCGGCGAAACCACACAGCCGATCGAATGATCGCGAAACAGTGCGGCCACCGCGCGGCCAAGCTGTTCGGCATGCTGCGGATACGCCAGCACCAACGCGCACTGTATGTAGGTTTTGCTGTGCCGTCCGCTCGAAAGCTCGAAGTGCCCCTGCCGGATCGCGCCCACCGATTCCAGCAGTTTTAGAATCTCTTCGCGTTTCATCGTTGCCGCCCAGTGCCCGCGCCGCAAAGGCACTTCGGGGCGTAGCGTACTGGCGAACCGCGTAAGTGTCAAATGCAAACAACAGCATGTAAAACCTCGTTAGAAATGTCCGCTTGCTTAGCTCATTAGAGATGTCCCCTTTTTCGTCTTTTTGTTTTGCAGCCTCCCTTTGCGCTTCGAATCGTTGCTCTGCGAACTGGCGTGGCGACCGCTCCCTCGCTAATTGCAGACGGAACCCGACACGGCCGCTTCCCGCCAATTACAGAGCGAAAAACGACGCTGACTGCGTGAGGTCTGCCGGTTCGCTGCACCGCCGATACTCTCCTCGGATGTGAAAGAAACGCGTCCCGGAAGGTTGAATGCGGTACTCCGGGACGTGCCGATAAGTTCGTCGTTCTCGACGCGCGTCGCTGTTGGTTTTCCGGCTGTGATTAGCAAAGAAACCATTGCTACGCCAGCTGGCAGGGCAACAATTCGAAGTACAAAGGGAGGCTGCAGAACAAAAAAGCCTTCGTACCCCTCTTCCGTTGGACAACTCGCGTGAAAATGGGATCGCTATTGCTTACTCACGTTTGGACAGACCCACTGTAATTAGCAAGGGAGCGGTCGCGACGCCAGTTCGCAGAACAACAATTCGAAGCACAAAGGGAGGCTGCAGAACAAAAAAGCCTTTGTACCCCGTTGGAGAGACTACTTCTTGAAGAGGTCCTCGAAAGCCTTACGCGCATCGTTCGGCCGCGCGGGACTCGTATTCACCGGCGCGACGGCTGAGGCGTAAGTCACGGGAGATGTGTCTTTCTCCACGTTCATCCGCATTTCAAAGAACGTGCACTGATTCTTCGCGTCTTTCTTGGTGATCCGCTCGGGAATCGGCTGCGTGCATTCGAACTGCTTTCCCGTGTCGAAGTGAACGCACTGTTTGCAGCAATGCAGCTCCGCCTGGCAGCGCGGGCATTTCCCGCTTGGGTCGAAGCCCGGCGCCAGCACCGCTCCGCAATTCGAACAGCGCGCGCGCATCACAGTTCCGACCATGCGCGGCGTTCGGGGCCCCATCATGTCGTGCTTCGGACGCGGCGTTTCGGGCGGTTTTCGCTCGCGATTCTTTTCGCGTCCGTCGCGGCCATCCCGGTCGCGGTCTTCATATCCTCTTTGTCGATACTTCCGTTCCATTTACTACCTCCGCGAGAGCAGCATTATTTCCAGCTTTTCTCCCGCTTCAACTACACCCCGTTTCGCGGCACACTTCCGCGGGGAAACACAAAAAGCGCACAAAACAAAGTCGCTTCCAAGTCGCAAAAGAAAATCGCTGTCGTCGCGCAAAAAATCCGCAGAGCGTCAGAACGAAACCTGATGAACGCGCCGCAAGTCAATCCAGCTCACCCGGCGAGAGGCGGGGTTTTCTGCGCGCAAATATCAGTCAGCCAAACACAAACTCACTTCTTCGAATGCGCAAATGTCGAAAATATCGGAATCGTTTCAGGGACGGGCTGTCTCTTTCTCTGCCCCGCGGCTGGCTCGCCGTGGCGGGCTCGTTTCACCGTTGTGGGCCTCGTCGCCGTGGCGACCTTGCCCGTCGCGGCGGGCCTGCGCACTCTTCGCTCTGCGTCCAGCCCAAATTTTACAAAGTCCTTCTGGCGGCAGGTCGGGACACAGAAAATTCCGGGGTTGACTAAACTCGGAGAGCAGCGATTCGGCTGCGAGATATCCGCTTCGAACCGCGCCTTCCATTGTGGCAGGCCAACCGGTCCTTGTCCAGTCCCCCGCAAGAAATAAGTTGCGTATTCCGCTATCCGCCGGCGCAGGCCGCAGCCGATCCACGCCCGGCTCGGGAGAAAACGTCGCGCTCACTTCCTTCACCACCGTGCCTTTTATCAGCCGCGCTCGCCGTGTTTCCGGCAGCACGTCACTCAGTTCGCGCACGCACAGGTCAATGATCTCTTGTCGCGACTTGGAAACCAGGCCATACGAAGCGCTGATCACCAATTGAAGATATTGAGTCCCCGCCAGTTCGGCCGGTTGACCCTCGCCCGGCAGGGCGCTCTTATTACCGCGCAATAGCGCGCTCTTATTGAATACCCATTGCGTCGTATGATCCAGCAGCGTCAAAAACGGCTGGCTCATCACCGTACGGTCAAACCACAGATGCACGCCGGTAATGGGTGCGACTTTAATTTGATGCAAATTCTCGATCACCGAATTACTTTTTCCGTTCGACGATGCCGCAAGTAAAGCGCTCGCCGCATCGTGCGGCACCGCAAGAACGCAGGCATCCGCCGCAATTTCCGTTCCATCGTCCAGCCGGGCCCAAATGAAGCGGTCCGCTTCCGGCCGCACCTGCCGGACCCCGCACCGCACCTTCACTTCTCCGCCACGTTTCTCAATCGCGTCGCGGCAGCCCTCGTACAATTTCCCCAGCGGAACAGACGGAATCCCAACGAGATATCCCTGCCTGCTCGCCAGAAACCCCTTCCAGAAAACGTCGATGCCGTAACGCGCGTCCGTCCGGGGAAGCTCTTCATCCAGCGCGCTCACCAGCACCACGCGCCAGAACCGCTCAATTGCTCCGCGCGTCTGCCGCTGGCTTTCGAGCCATTGCTGCATCGAAAGGCCGTCGACGCCGCTGGGCCAGCCGCCCGCTCGCGCGATCGTCAGCATCGCGTTGGCAATCCCCCACTTGTCCGCGAGCGTGAGCGCGCCGAACATCGCAAATGACGGCGCCATGTGCAGCGGCGGCGGCAGCGGCACCGCCTCGATCGTCGATACTCTGCCCTGCGCGTCGGCGAAATGCAGCCTGCCGTAATAGCTAATCTTTCCTTCCGCGCCCACGCGGCGGTAAAAATCAGCCAGGTTCGTGCAGCAGCCCAGCGTCACGTGCTGGCAGTTGTCGATTTCGCTTCCGTCGGGCAGCGTATAGGAGGTGGCGCGGCCTCCCAGGTGCGGGCGCTTCTCCAGCAGGCGGACCTGCCAACCGGCTTCAGCCAGCGCGACGGCGGAGGACAGTCCCGCCAGTCCGCCGCCGACCACGAGAACTGATCGCGAGGGCATCCTTTTTCCACCAACCGTTCGTTCCGGCCATCAGCAGGTAGCGAAGCTTTTCCGCGCTTGAAACCGAAATGCGCGACGAGAAGACGTCGAAGTCGCGCTCCTCGATCCGCGCGAGCAAACTGCTGTACGTTCGCACCAGCGCCCACAACGTCGCGCGGCTGTCTGCGTCGATCTTGCTGATCAGCGTGGCGCCTTCCTCATAGCAGTTCCACGCCCGATCCGCCTCGAACGCCAGCAACTCGCGCAATGGCGCGCTAGATGGCCCTTGCAGTTCCTGCTTGCGGCAGCGGAAACGCTCCAGGTCTTCCTCCGGCAGATAGACGCGGCCCATCTCGAAGTCGCTGCGCACGTCGCGAATGATGTTCGTCAATTGGAACGCGAGCCCAAGTCGTTCCGCGAGATCCGGCACTTTCGGGTCGCTGAAGCCGAACACGTGCACGCACGTTAGCCCAACGGTTCCCGCAACGCGATAGCAATATTCCGAAAGCTGATCGAATGTCGCGTACGATGCAATAGTCAAATCCATTTCCGCGCCCAGAATCAAGTCGTGGAAGTAACGCGTGGGAATCGCGAACCGGGAAATCGTATCGGCCAGCGCCGGCAAAATCGCATGGCCGTCCGTCTTGCCGGCGACCGCCTCGTCCAGCATCGCCCGCCAGCGAGCCAGGCCCCGCCTCTTCGATTCGAGATCGCCGGGCTCGTCCGAAACGTTATCGACCAGCCGGTTGAATGCGTACAGCGCGCATAGCGCATTCCGCTTCGGCTTGGGTAAGCCAAAAAACGCCATATAAAAGCTGCTGTGCGCCGCCCGCGAAACACGTCCGCATTCCGCATACGACTCGCGCACCACTTCGTCATTCCCTGTTTTCAGACCCGCGGATGACCGGCGCTCGCTAACGTCACCGAAGTGGTTTTTAGGCGGTCGGACCCTGTCCGCCGTGGCGGGCTTCAGGTCCGACAATAAGATCGCTTCTTCCTCGGTGGTTTTAACCCCCGAGGCCGCGCTTTCGTCTTCTTGAGATCGACGACTGGAACCGCGCGATTTTGCCCAGTTGACAGTTTCTCCAACTCCCTTAGCCGCTGCAGACCACAGGCGTCCACCCGCCGCCCGCGCCAGCAAACTGACCTTGGCCCCATCCGTCAGCTCGGGCCGGTGATTCAGCGTGTCGTATCCTTCCTCTTCGATCGCGTCCAAAATCCACATACCGCCGCGGCTGAATAGCTCGATGTCGGCTCGCAGAGTTGAATCAACCCGCTGTGCGAGCGGCAGCCCCGCCGCGAACAGCTCCCGCGTCCGCCCGATCAAATCCTTCATCAACGCGATGTAGTACGAATCAAACCGCCGCCCGACGATATCGTTCTCGGTCAGTCCGTGTGCCGCAATCGCATCCAACGGAATGTAAATCCGCCCTTTCTCCAGATCGCGCGAAACGTCCTGCCAGAAATTCGCGAGTTGCAGCGCCGTGCATGTGTAATCCGACAGGCGTTGCCGCTCCTCGTCTCGATACCCGCACACGTACAGCACCAGCCGCCCCACGGGATTTGCCGAATAGACGCAGTAGTCAACCACTTCGTCCCAGTTCGCGTAACGCTGCACGCGCTGGTCTTGGCGAAACGCCTTCAGCAAGTCGCTGAACGGCTGTATCGGGATATCTTTTTCGCGAATGGTTTCGCGCAGCGCGATCAGAACGGGGTGCGTCGGCGAGGTGCCGGCTCCGTAGCACAGACGCAGCTCGGCTTCCCAGGCATCCAGTAACGCCAGCGCCCGCTCATGATCCGGCACTTCGTCGCCCAGATCGTCGGCCCAGCGGCAGTACGCGTACACGTTGTAGAAGTGCTGGTGCAGGCGGCGCGGCAGCAGCCAGGAAACCACGTTGAAGTTCTCGTAGTGATGCGTCGCCAGCCAGCGCGTGTAGCGCTGCGCTTCTTCCGGCGAACAGCCCTCGGCAGGCAAATTCCTGGCGATTTCGAGTTCAGGCGTAGGCAACATCGGGAAATTTGGAATCTAAGATCGCCGGTCGCAGGATGTAGCTCACCTCGTCAGAGGTGAGGCCTTTCCCCGCCGCCCTCGCCTCCGCGGCCTGCCTTCCCGGCGGCCTTTTGTCTGAGCGCCTTGGTAGCGGCCGCCTTGCTCTTCAGGCGGACGCCGTCACCGGTGCCCCGAACCGG
This sequence comes from Candidatus Acidiferrales bacterium, assembly GCA_036279175.1. GTDB lineage: Bacteria > Acidobacteriota > Terriglobia > Acidiferrales > UBA7541 > Palsa-295. Next base: position 8,151 of record DASUJR010000071.1, read on the forward strand.
CACCCTGTCATCCCGAACCCAGTCCCGCGGTTTGTGCGGGAATGGGGGTGAGGGATCTGCTTTCTGCCTGCCGGAATTTGCCAAAACTGCGCCCAAACAGCCCCGCTTAACCCCATTTCAAGATCAATATTCTTGATCTTGTTGCAGCACATTTTTGTTCGCCGCAGCTTCGCCTCTCTCGGCTGCCCGCGCGGCGCATCTCACGGGATGATCGCAGTCTTCAGCTCGCCGTTGCGCTGCTTCATATGCTCGAAAACGTCCGGCAAGTCCACCAGCGGCGCCTCTCCGGTGACGAAGTCCGCCGCCCGAATCTCGCCCCGCGAAATCGTGTCCAGCGCCTCGCGAATGAATTGCGGCGTGTGATGGAACGTCGACTTTATCGTGATCTCCGAATAGTGCAACGCTCTCGGATCCACCTTCACTTCGCTTCCGTCCGGGCAGCCGCTGAAGAGATTCACGATGCCGCCCTTGCGCACCATCTTCAACGCCCATTCCCACGTCACCGGCGACCCGACGGCCTCGACGACGGCGTCCGCGCCGTAGCCGCGCTCCGTCATCGCCCGCACCGCGCGAACGGGATCGTCGATTTCCGTCACATTGATTGCCGCGACGGCGCCTAAACGCTCCGCGGCTGCCGCCTGGCTCTTGCGTTTGGCGATCGCGATCGCGCGAACACCACGCGACGAAAGCACGCGCACGAACTTCAGCCCGATCGGACCGCAGCCGATGATCACCGCCGTGCTGCCCCGTTCGATTCCGGTCTCATGGACGCCGCGCAGCACGCACGCCAACGGCTCCACCATCGCCGCATCGAGGAACGAAATACCTTCCGGAATTTCCAGCATGTTCTGGCGCACGATCCGGCCCGGAATGCGGATGTACTCCGCATACGCGCCGTTGTTGAATAGCAAGTCCTCGCACAGGTTCGGCTGGCCCTTGCGACAGTAGAAGCATGCGCCGCAAGGAGCCGAATTCGACGGCACCACTCGCATGCCCGTGCGAACCGGCCCGTTCACGGCCGCTCCCTTCGCTTCCACTACGCCCGCGAGTTCGTGGCCGAACAAAGCGGGCGGCTCGATCATCCGCGCGTGCGAACCCTGCTTCCACACTTTCAGGTCCGTGCCGCACGTCAGCGCCACTTTCACCCGGACGAGAACTTCATCGTCGCCAAGGCGTGGCAGTTCCACGCGTTCAATCTTCACGTCCTCACGGCCGTACAAAACAGCCGCCGTCATAAATCCTGCTGGTGAAGCGTCCCGCGCGTATTTGTGCTGGTCCCGACTTTCGACTTGAGGCTCGTGCACGTTCTTTATCATTCGTGAATGATCACCACTTTCAAGGTATCATCCGCCGGGTGCGCCGCGAGTTCGATTGCGTCCCCGATGCGCTCCAGCGGAAACCGGTGCGAGATAAGTTCCCGTACCGGGAGATGATGACTGAACACCAGCTTGGCCGATTCTTCCTGCTCATCTATAGAAGCGCTATAACTTCCAAGAATCTCTTTTTCTTCGATTCCCACGGCTGCCGCCGGAAATTCAAGCTTCATCACGGGATCGTTATGCGCGAACAGCAGCACCCGCCCACCGGGCCGCGTCAGCGCCAGAGCCTCCGGCACCAAAGACGGATTTGGCACGGCCAGCAGCACGGCGTCCGCGCCCCGTCCCTCGGTTCGCGCCCGAATTTCATCTGCCAAGTTGGCTTTCGCCGGATCGAACGATTCCGACGCGCCGAAGCGCTCGCTGGCTACCCGCCGTCCAGGCATCGGATCGCTCGTAAAAACCTCCGCGCCTTCGTATATCGCCAGTACCATCAACAACATGCCGATCGGCCCCTGGCCGATCACCAGAACCTTTTCCCCGCGCGCCACGCGCGCCTTGCGCACCGCCTTCAGGCACGTGTTCACCGGCTCGACGAACGTCGCATCCTCGAAAGTCGCGCCCGCAGGCACCGGCAGCATCCCGCGCTCCACCACCCATGGCATCGCGCGCACGTATTGCCCGAATCCCCCGCCGTTTGGGTCGAATCCCGCCGTCAGGCCGACCTTCTTGTACCCCGCGCACTGCGAATAGAGCCGCCGCTCGCAGTAAAAGCACGTTCCGCACGGCACGTGGTGGAAACTGACCACCCGGTCGCCCGGCTTGAATTTCCTCACACCCCGCCCGACTTCCACCACCGTTCCCGCCAGCTCGTGCCCCAGAATCTGCGGCGGGTTCACGAATCCGTGATGAATCTTCTTGATGTCCGTGCCGCAGATTCCGCACGCCGCCACCCTGAACAATACCTCCCCTTCGCTGATCTGTGGGACCGGGACGGACTCAACAACAATTTGACCTTTGCCGCGATACACTCCAGCGCGCATCTCACGCGTGCCATGAACGCTGCCTTCGTGCGCTCCGATTTGTGCCGTCATCTGGCTCATTGCCTCATGCCGCGCCTCTCGGGTTTAGAGCGGCGCTCCGCTCCGCAACTGTCGTGACATATCGATCCAGAAAGCGCGCCAGCGCTTCCGCGGCCGTCTTGCTCTGTTGTCCCAGTTTCATCAGGCCCGGTAGGGCGCCGGGATGACGCGCAACTTGCCCCAGCACACGCGGAACGCTCACCTTGCCCTCATCCGTAAACACTTCATTCATGTCGAGCGGCAGATTCTCGTCGGCCAAGTCGCTGACGCCCCGAATTGCCACCCCGGGCACTCCGGATTCAGCAGCCGCGCTCAAAACGCCAAAGCTCTCCATCTCGACCGCATCCGCAAATTCTCCGATGTATTGTTTCTCTTCCTGGGTGCCGATGGCGCGCTCCGATGTATAAAACTGATTGACGATGGTGGCGCCACATGATTCCGCGAACGAAACGAGCGCTCCGCTGCATCCAATCGTGCCACTACCGGCGTCCGGCGCTTCCGCCTTCACCTCTCTGGCGGCCAGCACCTGGCCAATTACATACGAGCGTCTAACCGCTCCCGCCGATCCCGATGAAACGACGAACTCGACCGAATCGCCGTTCAATTTCAGAACATCCCGAGTGCGCAACGCTGCTAATCGCAGGCCGACGCCGGTGACGACCACCTGCACGTCAGCACCATCAACCTTCGCCCCGTAAGTTTCCACATTCCCCATGTTCTCCGGGCGAAAATCGCGCATCGCTCGCCACGGGGCGAACTCGTTCTCCAGCGCGAAGGTCACGAGAATTCTCATGGCATTTGCCTTAGGCTGCCGCCGCGTGCGGGACCGCTTTGCCTGCGGCATGTCCTCGAACATAACCATTCTCCTGATACCACCGGACAGCCCGCTCGAGCGCGGCTTCGGCTGAAGTCGGCGCGTAGCCAAGCTCGCGCGAGGCTTTGTCGGTCGCGACGAACATGCGATGCCGGGACATCTTCACGCCTTCTACCGGAATTTGGGGCTCACGTCCGGCCAACCGCGAAAACCACTGGTCTGCGTAGCCCGCGGCCAGCGCAACGGCGTGGGGCATTTTCACGCGCGGCGCGCGGCGTCCCGCAATCCTCGATAACACGTCGAGAATTTGCTTCAGCGTCATGTTCACGCCACCCAGGATATACCGTTCGCCAATGCGGCCTTTCTCCGCCGCGAGCAGATGGCCCGCAGCAACGTCTTCCACCGCGGCCACATTCAGCCCCGTGTCTACGTACGCCGGCATTTTGCCGTTCAGAAAATCCAGAATGATCCGCCCGGTTGGCGTCGGCTTCCAATCACCCGGTCCGACGGGTGCCGTCGGATTCACGATGACCACCGGCACGCCCGCAGCAGCGGCGCCGATCGCATCCTGCTCGGCCAAAAATTTTGACCGCTTGTAGTGCCCAATCATCTGGCCGAGCGTGGCGTGCGTCCCCTCATTCGGCAACGAACCATCGCGCATCGGAACCGCAATCGTCGCCACTGTGCTGGTATAAACGATTCGCTCTACGCCTGCTTCACGCGCCGCTGCCAGCAGAGACCGCGTCCCTTCCACATTGCTGCCATAAATCTCTTCAGGGTCGCGCGCCCACAGCCGATAATCGGCCGCCACGTGAAACACGCGCTGAATGCCGCGCATCGCTCGCGCCAGCGATCCGGCATCGCGGAGTTCGCCTTCCACGCGCTCGACTGAAACACCTTCCAGCGCCCGCAGGTCACTGCTTGGTCGTGCCAGGATGCGAACCGAATGCCCCGCGGCGACGAGTTGTCGGGCCACGTGGCTTCCCACGAATCCCGAAGCACCCGTAACAAGGGTTGTGGTCATAAAATGCGGAAAGCCTCTTCCTGCTTCGGCGGAGCAGGAATACGATGACTGTTTCCGTTGCCGGAATGGCCATTGCCGTCCTGACCGCTTCCGTTCCTTGGCTTGTCCTTCACGATGCCGCCCATCTTGCCGGCGATCGTCCAATGCAGCATTTTCCACGTATCGCCGAGCTTCTTGTTGCCGCCCAGTACCGCGGAAGCTTCATATCCGGCGTGAACCATGCAATCCTCGCAGCGCGGATCGCGGCCGCGGCCGTATTTATCCCAGGGCACCTTTTCGATGAACTCTTTGAACGTGGGATAATGCCCGTCGGTCATCAGATAGCACGGGCCTTTCCAGCCGCGCGGGTTATACGTCGGATTTCCCCATGCGGTGCACATCAGTTCACGATCGCCCCGCAGATATTCCATATAGATCGGTGATGTGACGATGTTGTAGCGCTCCAGCAACCGGCTCGCCTGCCGGAACTTCTCGCGAATTTCTTCGCGCGACATGAAAATCTCTTTCGTCATCACCGCCGCGTAGGAATACGCCGGGGAGATCATGTGCCCGTCGACGCCCAGCGTCTGCAAATACGCAAACAGCTCCGCAATCTCCTCGATATCCGTTTCCTTGTAAACCGTCGTGTTCGACGTCACCAAGAAGCCCGCAGCTTTTGCCGCCTTAATCCCGTCGATGGCTTGACGGAATACCCCGTCGCGTTCAACGCAAATGTCGTGCGTGCGCTCCAATCCGTCCAAGTGAACGTTGAAGAACAGGCGCGATGTCGGCTTGAACTCCGCAAGCTTCTTGCGGATGAACATTCCGTTTGTGCACAGATAGATGTGCTTCTTACGAGCCAGAATTTCGCCGGCAAGCCGTCCGATTTCCGGGTAGATGAGCGGTTCGCCGCCGCAGATCGAAACCACCGGCGCGCCGCACTGTTCGAGCGCTTCGAGGCACTGCTCGACGCTCAGCATCTCGTCGATGGTCGTCTTGTACTCGCGGATACGGCCGCAGCCCGTGCACGTCAGATTGCAGGCATGCAGCGGCTCAAGCATCATGACGAGCGGAAAACGCTTGTCACCACTCATCTTCTTGCGTGCCAGGTAGCCCGTCATGCTCGTAGTCAGACTTAGAGGAACCCTCATCCTTTACCCCCGTATCCCTTGTTGGATGCTCAGTTCTTCGGGACGAACGTACGTTCCGATGAATCTGTCTCGGCCTTTACGCATATTGTCATATCTTGCCAAGGCGTAAAGCGGAAACGAATTTCGATAATAGTGATATTTCAGGTAGAACACGCACGGAAATCCCGTACCTGTGAACTCGGCTTCATCCCACGATCCATCCGCGTTCTGATGTTCCACCAGCCATGCCACAGCACGCTCAACGGCAGGATCGCTCGGGCCGACAACCGCGAGCAAACCGATCAGCGCCCACGCTGTTTGTGACGCAGTGCTCTTCCCTTGCCCCTTCAGCGACGGATCGGCGTAAGAAAGAATCGACTCGCCGAATCCACCATCCGCATTCTGCACTGAACGCAGCCAGTTCGCGGCCCGCTGGCACTCGCCTTGTTTCGAGAGGTTAACGGTCTCAAGCGCGCGCAAAACTCCGCTCGTCCCGTAAATGTAATTCACGCCCCATCGGCCGAACCACGAACCATCGCGCGTCTGATCGTGCCGCAGAAAGGCGCGGGCGCGCTCGACGATGGGATGACTTGCGGGCCAGCCCATCTGTCCAAGGCATTCGAGAACGCGCGCCGTCACATCCGCGGTCGAAGGATCGAGCATCGCGTTGTGATCGGCGAATGGAATATTGTTCAGAAATTGCCGGTTATTTTCGTGGTCGAATGCGCCCCAGCCGCCGTCGCTATTCTGCATGCTCACCAGCCACGCCAGCCCGCGTGCGACCGCCTTGCGCATTTTCACCGAGTCGGGATAAGCGACCCGACCCAACGCCATCAGCACAAACGCCGTGTCATCGACGTCGGGGAAAAAATCGTTACGAAACTCGAAGGCCCATCCGCCCGGCTCGGCCTTCTTATTCTTCACCTGCCAGTCGCCGGACCCAAGAATCTGATTTTCAATCAGCCATCCTGCGGCTTTCACCATCGCCGGATGCGACGGATCGACCCCCGCTTCCTCCAGCGACACCATCGTAATCGCCGTGTCCCATACGGGCGAAATGCACGGCTGCACGCGGATCGTGTCGCGCTCCTCAATTTCGAAACGTTCGAGATGGCCGATTTCGCGCGCAGCGAGCGGATCGTTCGCATCAGGATTTACCGCCAGCAGCGCGTAAATCGAGTTCATCATCGCCGGGTAAATCGTTCCCAGGCCCTCGCTGCGTTCGATATGATCGAGCGTCCACTGCCATGCCTTCGCGAGCGCGATTTTGCGCGTCGGCTTCCACGGCGAGTGCTCGTACAGTTTGAGCAACCGGTCGGCAAGCAGGAAGAAAGTGCGCCACGAAAAAACCCGTCCGCTCCATTTCAGTGATGGCGGCTTCGCTCCCGGAACTTTGAACAGTTCGTCGAACGCGATTCCCGCAGGCATGCGCCAGTTCGGCTTCAGCGAACAGATGATCGTCATGGGGATGACGATGCCGCGCGTCCACGACGACATTTCGAAAATGCTCAGCGGCATCCATTCGGGAATCAGCATCAGCTCGGGTGGAATCGCCGGAACGTAGCTCCAGTCGATCGCGCCGAACATGGCCATATAGAATCGGACGTACGAATTCGTCGCTTCCAGGCCGCCGAGTTCATGAATCTTGCGTTTTGCCGCTTCCATGTGCGGCGCCGATACGGGATCGCCTGCGAGCCGCAAACCTACATACGCCTTCACAGTCGCATTCAGCTCAGCAGGACCGCCGTAGAAGATGTTCCAGCCCCCATCGGGAAGCTGCCGCTCGCGAACGTACTGCGCGAGCTTCGGCACCTTTTCGGAGTGTTGCCGGCCGCACAAAGCCAGTACGTGAAGATAAGGTATGTAATCTGATTCGAGAGTCGTGTCCGCTTCGAGCTCGGCCCACCAGTAGCCTTCGCGGTCCTGCACGTTCAGGAGGTGTCGCGCTGCGCGTTCGATGGCCAGCTCAATCGTGGCAAGGGGAGACTGTTCGGCCTGGCGCTGCGGAGCTGCCGCGCTCGCGTGCGTCGACCCGCCGCTGCTCGATTCCACTCGAAGTTTTGAATCTGGTGTCATCGCCCTCTCTGCCGCGCGAACCGTTGGGGCTAGGCCCGCCCGCGGGCGGGATTCCAGTTTCCTATTTTCAAGCAAACCGCATACATCGTGCTTCGAGCGTGCTTAACAAACGTCGCTCCTAGCGGGCCGACGATTTATGCGAGCGCAAAAAAATTACACTCGCGTCAAAGGGCTCCGGACAAAAGCATCTGCAGCCGGGTTTCGCTTTTCTTTTGGTTCAATTTAGATCCGCACATTGGGCACCGCCCACCTGATCCTCAGTGCCTCCACGCGGAGTCCAGCCTGGGTCTGGCCTGTCCGCCAACAAACAAGCCTTTCCGGGCAGCATAGGTATGTCCGCAATGCCCGAAATTACAACTGTTTACGACTCTTCGACTCTATTATCTTTGGTATCCGAACTGGGGTCAACAGGTAATACCAGTACGGACATGTAGGTTCCGTGTCTTTGATGCCGCAGTGAAGTAAGGTGCTGCCCGACCACGTCTCTGGAGCCTGGTAACGTCGCCGAGCGTCCGCCGTCGTCGGCCTGCACGCCGGGAAGGCGAAGCAGAGTCTGCTGCGCAGCCCGAGTGGTAGTCGCCGTGAGCCAGCCCTCCGTGGAGGACAAAACCAACGATCTCTCCTCTTCGCACTCCGGCCTCTCTGCTCGATCGCGCACGCGTGGTTAGTCGTCTTCGTCGCTCTTCCCGCTCCGCTTCTCAAGCCTTCTCAGCCGCTCGCCCATTTCGGGCAACCGCGAAATCCAAGCATATTGCTCCTTAAACTTTTCGAGCGGCCGCGCCGGCGTTCCCCACATCGTGTGCCCTGCTCGAATCACCTTTCCCGTCAAAATGCCGGCGCCGGACGCCACGCGAGCGCCGTCCTCCAGCGTGACGTGATCGCCCATGCCCACCTGTCCGCCCACAATCACGTCTCCGCCGATCGTGCAGCTTCCCGAGATTCCCGCCTGCGCGAGCACCAGCGTTCGGGCGCCGATCTTTACGTTGTGTGCGATATGAACCAGGTTGTCGATCTTCACGCCGTCGCCAATCGCTGTGGAATCGAGCGAACCGCGATCGATCGTCGTGCCTGCGCCGATCTCCACATCGTCGCCGATTTCCATTCCGCCGATCTGTGGAAACTTCCAGTGCTTCCCTTCGCCAAACACATAGCCGAACCCGTCGCTGCCAATCGTCGCGCCGGCGTGCAACTCGACGTGATTGCCGATCCGGGTCCCCGCGTATAACGTCACGCGCGGATGCAGCCAGCAGTTTTCGCCGATGCGGGCGCCTCGCCCTACAAAGCAGAACGGCTCGATGACGCTGTTCGCGCCGACCTCGGCATCGTCTTCAATCACCGCGTACGCACCGACCGTCGCGCTCTCGCTCACGCGCGCGCTGGGCGCAATGATCGCAGTCGCATGCGCTCCCGGAGGCGGCGCGGCCGTCGGCAACAGCCATGCTGCCGCCTTCGCAAATGCGAGCTTCGGCTCACTCGACTCAATCACTGTTTTTCGAGGCAGCGCAATTCCTTGCCGCGCAATCGCGCAACGCGCCGCTGATTTCGTCGCCCGCTCGGCATGCTTGGCCGATTCAACATAGATCAGATCCGTCGCGAGGGCGGTCTCCGGATTCGCCAGGCCGACAACGGGAACGTGCGCATCACCCACAAGCCCCGCGCCAAGATAACTTGCCAATTCGCCCGCCGTGCGCGTCATAAATCCTCGCAATCTCTCCGTCAGTCGTTTCGCTCGCACCCAAGCAGAGCAGTTCTCTTCCGAATCCCTGTCCCCTAAAACGGATAAAGCGGCTTCTCACCCGCCGGACGTGTCTTCCACCGTTTGTGGATCCACACCCATTGTTCAGGGTGAACTCGAACATACTCTTCGATGATTTTCGTGAATCGCTGTGTGTTAGCGAATACGTCATGCTCCTCATCGCCCGTCCGGACCAACTCGACCGCCGAGCCGAACTGCAACCGATATTTCCCTGCAGCGTTGTCCCAGCAAAGAAAGCCAGGCACCACGGCCGCATCCGTGCGCAAAGCAATCCGCGCCAGTCCGGATGTAGTCGACGCAGGAAGGCCAAAGAAATCCACGAATACTCCCTCTTCGATTGAAGTGTTGTGGTCCGCCAATATTCCCACGGTGCCGGCCTCCGTCAGCACCTTCAGCATCGCCCGCGCCGCGCGGTTCTTATCGATCGGCTGATTGCCCGAAAGACAGCGATAGCCGCTGATCAGCGCGTCAACGCGGCGGTTCTTGATCGGCCGCACGAGAAAGTGCAGCGGGTGGCCATACAGCGCGTGCGCGAACGGCGCCAGTTCCCACGCGCTCATGTGACCGGTGAGAAACAACACGCCTCGGCCGCGCTGTTGCGCCGCGGCAAAATTCTCCGCGCCATCGATCGTCACCGACTTTTCGATATTCGCGCGCGTGTACTTCGGGAACTGCGAAAACTCGCCGATCATCCACCCGATTTGCCGCAGCATTCCTTCAATCACTTGATCGCGTTGTGCGGCAGTCCAATTCGGGAACGCAATCTGCAGGTTGAACCGCGCGATGCGATGCAGCCTAGGCTGGAGCGCGTACGCAATTTCCGCGAAGCCGACGCCGAAAGATCGCGCCACTCGCCGCGGCAAGAGTCCCAACAATTTCAGTCCCAGCCAGGCAACGAAGTACTCGAAGCGATCCCGCATGGCGTGTCATTATGCGCGAGCCACCGGCGGCGCGCCAACGCGCTCCGTCATCAATCGCCCCGTTTCACGTCGCCTCGGCGGGCTGAAGTCGTTTCTCCATAGTGCTAGACTCGTTCGTCTTGGAAACAGTCGACCGATCCATCGCACAGCGCAAGCGATCTGTCGCCACAGCGTTCGCCGTGGCGCTAGCCATGTGGATTTGCCTATTCAGCCATCTTGGCGCGTTGGGTCTTCTTGGTCCCGACGAACCGCGCTACGCATCGATCGCGAAAAATATGGCTCAAACGGGCGATTGGGTTACGCCGCGGCTCTACGGAAGTCCGTGGTTCGAAAAACCGATCCTCTATTACTGGACGGCCGGCGTCGGCTACCTGCTGCACTTTTCCGACGAATGGGCCGCGCGTCTGCCCTCTGCGCTCGGGGCTCTGGCCGCCGCTCTGTGCATCGCATGGCTCGGCTTGAAGTTTGAAGGCACAAACGAGGAAGACGCGAATACAGCCAGCAGCCTTTCTCCGTGGAGCCCGGCGCGGCTCGCTCCACTCATTTTCGCAACCAGCGTCGCCGCCATTGGATTCGCCCGCGCGGCCACTCCCGACATGCTTTTCGCCGCGTCGATCACGCTCGCCATGGGCGCAGCAGCCATCATTTTGCGTGACGCCGGCGCGCTGCGCGGCAGTTCCCATCCGACTAGCGCCGCTCCGGTGAATCGTAAAAATACGCTCGCGCCGCTGCTTCTCTTCGGCGCTTTTATCGGCCTCGCCGTTTTGGCCAAAGGTCCGGCAGCGATCATCTTGGCCGGCGGCGCCGTGCTGATTTGGGCGCTCGCAACGCGCCGCTGGCGCGCGGCTTTCCGCCTTCTTCATCCGTACGGTATTGCCGCTTTTTGTGTCGTCGCTTTGCCCTGGTACGCACTCTGTGCGGTTCGCAATCCCGACTTTCTCCGCATCTTCATTCTCCAGCACAATTTCGAGCGCTATCTCACGCCGATGTTTCACCATCCGCAGCCGTTCTGGTTTTTCGTTCCCATCACGCTGCTCGCCATTCTGCCGTGGGCTGTCCTGATAATCCCCGCGGCCCGCGACGGCCTGCGGCTCTGGCGCGAAAAATCCTGGCACGATTCGCCGGGATTCTTCTTTGTCTGCTGGGCGCTGTTCCCAATTATCTTTTTCAGTTTTTCCGACTCGAAATTGCCCAGCTACATTCTTCCCGCCATCCCTGCGCTGGCGCTGGTCCTTGCGATCTCACTTTCCCGGCTGGTCGGCGAAGAATCGGCGATCTCGTCAGCGATCTTCATTGCACTCGGCCTCACATGGATCGGCTTCGCCGCGGGAGGCCTAGTCTGGATGCGTCACTTGCCGGGCAACACGGCGATCGCTCTCGATCAGGCGCCCGTCTCGAATCCAAGCGCGTTTGCGCACGCTCCCATTCTGCTTTGCGCCGTGCTTGCGGCCGCAGCCGGAATTGCGATTGTCGCGATCGCCACTTCGCGCCGTCGTGCCGCAATTTGGGTCTCTCTCCTGTTGGTCTGCGTCCTGGTGGAGATTGCCGGGAATTCAATCCTGCCCGATCTAGATCCGTATTATTCCGCGCGTCCGATCGGGACGATGCTCCGCAACGATCAGTATCCCGGGCGCCTTTTCACGTACGAACTTCCGCGCTCGTGGGAATATGGGCTGGATTTCTATATCGGAAGGAATCTCGAACGGTGGTCGCCGGATAACTTCGACGCCGCGCTCGTCCTCACCACGCCGAAAGGCCTGACAAAACTCGAACGCGGCGGCTACGTCCGAGGCGCAATCAACGAACCGTATCAGGAAATCGTTTTCGTCCCGATTCCCGTGCGGGCGCGAGCCCCTGGTAGCCCACCCAAACCTCAACCGTAGGTCTGTGCGTCGAAGTAGTTGTCTACCTCAGAGGCAAATACTGCGAGAAGAAGTTCGAAACCCGGTTTTCATAGTTTTTGCGGTCGTCGTCCGACATATCGCGATAGCTGACGTTGTCTTCCACCAGTTGTTTCGGGTCGGGGGCGACGTTATACAGCGCCGCCGTGAACCTTGCCAGCGTCGGACTCCCGTCGGACTGGATGAATAGCTTCGGCACTCCCCTAGTTGCGGCGATATGCGTTGAAAGCGGCGGCACGGTCTTGTCCTGATAGTTCAGCATGCGGAACCCGAAATCGCAGAACCGACCAACGAACGGCAGCGCGGTCAGCCCTGAGTTCTTTACTTCCATATCCAGCAAATCTTTGGGCGAGTCGTAGACGTCGTCCACTACCATTGCTCTGATGCGCGAATCCGACGACGCTACCGCAAGCGACGCATACGCGCCCATGTCCACTCCCCATAGCCCGAAATTCTGCGGGTCCACATCGTCGCGTCCTGCGAGCGCCTTTACCGCCGCTTCCAGTTCGCCCGCTTCCTTGTATCCCAGGGTCGTTACGCCGGGATTCGACCCGTGTCCGGCATAATCAAACACAAACGCGTTGAACTCGTGCTGCTGGATTGCGGCCGCCAGTGTCAACACATCGGTTCGTTGCGACGAGTAACCGTGCGATACGATAATCGTCGGCGCGCCGCGCAGCCCGGGAAAAAACCAGCCATCCTGCGACGTTCCGTCCGGCAGCGGGACCGAAAACGTGGTTGGGTGGCCCATCATCACGTTCAGGTCAAACGATGACGGCGCCCGCGCGGGCTTCAGCACCTGGTACAGAAGGAATCCGGAAATAGAGGCCAGCGCGACAACGACAAAGAGGGTCAGAGCCAGCAGCCCTGAAACAACTTTGGCGGCACGCGTCGTCGGATAACGCAATTCTGAGAGGACGGCCATCCGTTTGCGCGGCTAACTCCGTTTCAGGGCGGGATCTGATCCCAATCGATATTCGCCGAGATGCGCCGCCTACACCCACAATACGCCTCAGGCGAACCAACCCGAATAAACCTGAAACGGCAGTGCTCTTCTGCCGCAACTCGATGTTAGCATGTTTCTTTCCGTAAACTTTCGACTCACACGTTACGATTCGGACAACTGCTCCTCCCCGCCACCAAGTCCAACATGGAGAATTCCACTGCGTTCTCCGCGCCTCTGCGGTAAAACTCGCCCTTCATCTCTCAGCGGCCCTCGGGCCCCAGTTGGGGTTTGCTGAACGTCGAACTATAATATTGCGAGGCGTCCGCTCACATGCAAATCCTTGAGCTCCGGCAAGTGGATTCCCGCTCGCTTGATCTCCTTTTTCAGGAGGAAAGCAAGCGCTGGCGCGACGAACTGCATTGGGATTACCGCTCGTCCATAGACCTGATCCGCAAGTTCATTGACTCGCGCGCGCTCGGCGGCTACGTCGCGATGGAAGACGGTCATCCAACCGGATACGGCTTCTACGTCCTTGAAGATCACAAGGGACTCATCGGCGGCCTGTTTGCGTCGTCGCGTTCTTCGCAGGGCGCCGTTACGGAAAAAATTCTGTCGGAGATGATCGGCGCGCTCCATGTCACGCCGCGCCTCGAACGCATCGAAGCCCAACTCATGCCCTTCGGCGCCGAACTCGACCCTGCGTTTCTTTCGCGTTTTTTCCGGCTGCACAGCCGGCAGTTCATGCTGCTTCGACTCGACGAAGCGCGCCTGGAGAACAAGCCTCTTTCTGCCGGCCTACGCATCGAGCCATGGACCGACCGCGCTTTCGAGTCCGCTGCGCGCCTGATCCAGCTTTCCTACGCCAATCACGTCGACGGTGAAATCAACGACCAGTACCGCACCCAGGCCGGAGGCATGCGCTTCCTCCGCAACATCGTCCTCCTTCCTGGTTGCGGACAATTCCTCCCCGAAGCTTCGTTTCTCGTGCGCCCCGCAACCGGCGATCCTCTGATCGGCATGGTCCTTACTTCTACCGTCGCGAAGGGAGTTGGTCACACCACGCAGATTTGCGTGATGCCCGGCCATCAGGGACACGGCGTCGGACGCCAACTCATGGAACGCTCCATCCAGGCGCTGCGTCGCCGCGACTACGAAGCTCTCTCGCTCACCGTCACGTGCGTCAACCGCTCCGCTGTCCGGCTCTACGAACATCTTGGTTTCCGCAGCATCAAGACATTCGCCGCCGGTGTCTGGCAAGCGTAACATCATACCGATCAGGCTCGTGCGGCTTTGCCCTTGGCCTTGGGCCTGCTGTGCTGTTCCTCCTCTTCTTGCTGTTCCTCCGCCGCCCGGACGTTGATCTTCTCGGCGAGCTTGGTCAACTTCTGGTCCGTCTGCTTTTCTTCCGTAAGCGTCTGTTCGAGCAACTCGGCTGCGTCTTCCTCGCCCAGCAGGTTGGCGTAAGTTCGCACGCTACCGTACGCAGCGATTTCGTAGTGCTCCACGCGTTGCGCCGCCGAAATTAGCCCCGCATCAAGCGCCTCACCTTCTTGCTCTTCGATCATTTCTTCGCCTTCCTCGACGAGTCCTTCCATGCCCTTGCATTTCTTGCCGGTCGGCTTTTCTCCAAGCTCTTTGAAGATCTCCTGGAGCCGCTCAACATGCCCCTTGGTCTGTTCGAGATGCTCCTCAAATCCAGCGCGCAGCTCGTCCGATGTTGCGGCCTTCGCCATTTTCGGCAGAGCCTTGGTAAGTTGGTTCTCGGCGTTATAGAGATCTCGCAGTTCGTCGACGTATAGCTCTTTTAAGGCACTCTCTTTCATGGTTTCCCCCTTTGCCCGATTTGAACAGCCGGGCCGGTTCAGTGTGCCATCGGGGGATATCGGTTTGCTTACCACCGATGCCGTAAAAATCCGTGTGACTAGTCCTTAACCGGTCACCCATTGCCGGCAACTAAATGCCTCGCACCTACACCTCAAACTTCTCGACGCGCTTTTGGCTGTTCTGGAGTTCTGAAAAAACGCTAAGAAAGCAGCTCCGTATCGCATAACCTAGGACAAAACTCGGAGGTTATTCGGCTTTAAGCGGAAACATGGCGCTCCTGCTCGCGTTCGCAATCACGCTGGTTATCGCCGTCCTGATTTCGGGGATCGCGGAGGAGACGATTCTCTCGGTTGCCGTGCTATTCCTCGTCTGCGGATTTCTGCTGGGCAGCGGCGCGTTCGGCTCGGCTTCGACAATCGCTCCGAAGATGCTGGAGACGATTGCGGAAGTGGCACTCTTCAGCGTTCTGTTCACCGACGGAATGAGGACCGGCGGCCTGCGGAAGCTGGCGAAGTCGTGGGCTCTGCCGACGCGTGCCCTGCTCATCGGAATGCCGCTGACCATCGTCGGTATCGCTGTGCTGGCGCACTACATGGCGCGTCTCCCGTGGATGCTCGCGTTTCTGATCGGCGCCGCGCTGAGCCCCACCGATCCTGTGTTCGTCTCCGCGATCTTCCGGTTCGAGGGGGTTCCGGCACGGGCAAAGCAGCTGCTGAACGTCGAGAGCGGGCTGAACGATGGCCTGTCGCTTGCCGTATTGATCGTGCTGCTGGCCTACGGAGGACTGAAGGGGCCGGGATTCACCAGCCTGGCCGGAATGCCGCTGGGACTGGCGATTGGCTTCGGCATTCCGTTCGCCGGATTGATGCTGGAGAAAATACGATTTTTCCGCGCGGCCGGCGTGTTTCATCCGCTGAACGGCTTCGCGTTGGGGCTGCTGGTGCTGGCCGTGTCGTACGTGACCGGCGCGAATTTGTTCTTCGCCGGATTTGGCGCGGGCATAAGCGTCGCCACATTTGGGCCGAGCTTCAGCGAATCATTCCAGGAGTTCGGCGAACTGGTGACGGAACTGCTGAAACTCGCAGCGCTGCTGGTGTTCGGCGTGGCGATCGCCCCGCAGTTTTTCAAAGTGTTGCCCCTGATGGAATACGGCTTCATTCTGCTGGCGGTGTTCGTCGTGCGGATAGTGGCGATCTGGCTGGCGATGATCGGGTCAGGGCTAACGCGACGAGAGATGCTCCTGACCGGATGGTTCGGGCCAAAGGGATTCGCCTCGGTGGTGTATGGCATCTTGATTTTTCGGGCCGGGCTATACCACGCGGCGGATCTGGTCGCTCTCGCGGTGACGGCGTCGATTGTGGTGTACTCGTCGACCGACATCCTCATCGGAAGATGGTTCGAGAAGCGCGCGAAGAAGGTGAAGTACGAGGATCCCGGGCCGGGCGGCGTCCCGCAAACAACGGAGGAGCAGTAGCGTCAATGGGCGCACGAACGCGACGAGAAGGCCGTCCGCGAGACCTGCCTCCGGGCAAGCACCGGCACTACAAACACGTGATTGAGGAATTGTGATGCGGTTGAATGACGACAAGCGGGTTGGACTGTGCGCGACGTGCGTTCACGCGCGCCAAATCACGTCGGACCGGGGAACGATTTTCTGGATGTGCGGATTGTCGGCCACCGATTCGCGCTTTCCAAAGTATCCGCCACTGCCGGTGCTCGCGTGCGTCGGGTATCGAGGAAAGAGCGGCGAGCGCAGCAAGGACTAGGTGGCGCAAGTACCATGGCATCAAGCCGGCGTTTGGTGTTCTCTTCGCACAGCGCTGCTTCCCTGCGTTGCCGCACGCAGGCTTCCGTGCCGCCTAAAAACGCCAACGCGTCCGCTGTCAGTTTTACGGCGCCGTGGCGCGCATCGCGGCGGGCATGATCTGGTTGCGCGATTGGCATGGATGCCACCGCGTCAGGCACGAGAAATCGATGGCCATCAAGCGATGAATCTGGGAAGGATCTGCAGAAGGAGTGAACTCAAGACGCACCATGTCGGGGAAATTCGGAGGCGACCAGACGGCGTACTCCGCATGCGTGGTCGCGCCGGCGGCGGCAGGCAGATCGATATGCGCAGAACTCGCGGCCTGGGCGGAAAGCAAGTGCCCCGGCGTTTCGATGGCGAAGCCGATCTGCTCGGACGAAACGACGCCGTTGAGGACGCCGATGCGAGCGCTGATAGCGGTTGGGCTTTCGCCGACCAGCGAAGCAAGATCGAAAATTGCGCGATCGCGATACAAATAGCGGTCAGGACGCGAGTCTAGGCCGTGAAGCCGGATATCAAATTCGCAGCGGGCCGGCGAGCACGGGCGGACGAATTTACCCCAGCGCCGCCAGCGGACGAAAATCGGCTGAACTTGCTGGAACGTTGTGTGGCGCAGCGTTATGGACTGCATGTCGGCCATGAGAGCTTCCGCGCGGCCGCGAAGTATGCGGCGCTCGATGCGGATGCCCATTAGCACGAGCAGACCGGCTACGATGCCCGCGCAGACGAGCCATAAGAGAGAGCGCCAGATCAGACGCATGTTCGGGAAACCAGTTTGAGCACGTTTGCCGTCCGGAGGTTCGCGAACATTGTCGCACAGAGTCTCGCGCTTGTGCTGCTGTGTGCCGACGGATTAAGATGCCTTGAAACTTTTCCGGCACATGTGGACGCAACAGCAAACCGAGCGTGTTGTTAAGGACTGCACGCGAGGTCGACTTGCGCGCCACGAAAACGCGGATGGAACTTTTTGGGTGCGAAATGCGTTCCATAAGTGAGGCCGGAAATGGATGGAAGCAAGCCTGCTTGGGAGGCACTTGGGGATCGCGTTTGCGAGCGATCTGCTTGCGGCAGGCTGGCTGCCTTCTCGGGTCAGGACCTGAATCGTCAAACCTTGAAACCCTTTTCATATCGAGGTTTGAATCATCAAACCCTGAAACCCTTTTCATATCAGGATTTGAATCATCAAACCCTGAAACCCCGGCCCGAAACACGGCGCTGCAACGGATGCGGCCAACGGTTTGAGATGCGTTAAGCCGCCGTTTTCCTGCTGCAGCAGCCCGGAGCGGGACGCGTGATTGACGACAAGACTCCGGCGGGCATAAACCCTCGGACGGCACTTGCGAGGCTGAGAGCGATTGGAGCCCGACGCGCAACTGGTGCAGAGCTGTCTCCGGGGCGAGGGCTCGGCCTGGGAGGAACTCGTGCGACGTCACACGCGGCGAGTTTACAACCTGTGTTACCGGTTTACGAACAACTCGACGGAAGCGGAGGATCTGAGCCAGGAAGTTTTTCTGCGCATCTATCGCACGCTGCAGAGCTATCGTCCGGCGGACGGCGCGTTTCCTACATGGCTGACGAGCGTTACACGCAACTTGCTGGTGGATCATTACCGGCGCACGCGGCACGACCGCGTCACCGATTCGATCGACGATTCGATGCCGCAGCTGGAAGGGAAGCATTCGCCGGCACGCGCTCCGGACAAGCTGGCGCAGGCGGCGGAGTTGAGCCGTCAATTGCAGCGGGCGCTAGCACGGTTGTCGCCGGAATTGCGGGAGGCTGTGATTTTACGCGACTTGCAGAGTTTGGAATACTCGGAGATTCGTACAGTACTCCAGGTGCCCGAGGGAACGGTAAAATCGAGAATCAACCGGGGCCGCATCGAGTTGGGAAAGATCCTGGAGCAGATGGGACTGAAGCCGCGATGAGACTCTTTGATTTTGGGTCACCGAGTTCAAAGGCTGTTTGTTTTTGCAGCCTCCCGCGGCTCTTCGAATTGAGCCGGCGACCGGCGTATCCACGTGCACTGGAGACTTGGGACGTGGATACGCCAGTCGAGTGCGGAATTGGAAGAGTCACGAGACGCCGCAGAAAGAAAAATATTTCGAAGTTGCTAACGGCAAGGGCCTGAAAAGAAAGGCACGACGAGCAAAAGCAGAAGCAACATGGAATGGACCTGCACATTAACGGAAGAGCGTCTGAGCGATTTCCTGGAAGGCCAGCTTAGCAACGGGGAGTCGGCTGCCCTGGAGGCTCATCGCGAGCACTGCGCGCGCTGCACCGACCTCGTCGATCGGATGCGCGACTTGCTGACCGGCATGCACGGCCTGGAGTTCGTGGAAGAACCGGCACATTTGCAGGCCCGCATCCTCGACGCCACACTTGGCCCGCGACCGAAGAAGGAAGGCTGGCGGCGATGGTTTGCATGGATGCCAATGCTCTGGCGTCCCAGGTTTGCGATTGGGCTTGCAACGGTGGCCGCGTGCGGCCTGATCGTAATTCAAGCCGGTGGCGTGCTTCCCACGAAAATGCACAAGGCGAACGTCAATCCGACAGATATCGTGCGGTCGATCAATCGGCAGGCACACTTGACCTATGCGCAAGGCGTGCGCTTTGTGAATAATCTGCGAGTGGTATACGAGATCGAATCGAGGCTGGACTCTCAGAACCCACAGCAGCAATCGCCCGCTCAGCCGGGCCAGAACAATTTGGAGCGGAATCAGAATAATCCGCAGGAAAAATCGGACCGCAGCCAGACGAGAAACAGGATCGTTTACGCGGATTCCGATGCGGGTGCGGCGTCAGAGTCTTCAGCGCCGGCCGGCCAAGCGGTGACAAACTCAGGGACTTCGTTGGAAAACAGTTCGAATCTCGATCTCCATCATTCCCAGCCGAAATTCGAAACGCGTCGCGATCGTTGGTCATCGCCGGAGAATTTGCGTTTTGCATACGCCAATGCCGACGGTCAAAATCTGAACCAAGGTTTTCCTGCCCCGGATGATCCGGACGCGTCCGCAGACGGACAGGCGAAACCCGAATGGAGCGCGCCATGAAATGCGCCGTGCATCCTGATGCGGAGGCGACCGGCTACTGTCGCAATTGCGGACATGCGTTATGTCCGCAATGCACGCGAGACGTTCGGGGCGCCCTGTACTGCGAAGGCTGCCTGGGAACGATCCTGCAGGTGCCTCAGCCGGCAGCGGCGGGTTTTGCGGGGTCTCCGGGCACGGCGGCGGCTCCTGCTGTAGTTCCGCCGCCGGGGGATTCGCGGCCTGCAATCGCAACTGTTCTGGGATTCATTCCCGGGCTCGGCGCCGTTTACAACGGCGAGTACATCAAGGCGCTGATCCACGTAATCGTGTTCGCCTCTCTGATCGCAGCGATGGCCGCGGACTTACCCAATTCGTTTCAAGCGTTCATCATAGTGGTGTTCATCGCGTTCTGCTGCTACATGCCGGTGGACGCGTATCGCGTCGCTAAATCGCGCAGCACCGGAGAAGCCGCGCCACCCGATCTGGTTCGCGGACCAGGAAGCAAGCCGATTGGCGCGTTTGTCCTGATTGCGCTCGGCGCACTGTTGCTCCTCGCGAATTTTGGACTGCTTGAGCGCGATTGGTTTGCGAAAGCATGGCCAATTGGGCTGGTCGCCCTGGGCGTGTGGCTGCTATGGGATCAACTGAAGGGACGATAACGTGTCAAATAGCTCGCGAACGGCTTGCCGGTGCCCGCAGTGCAGAATTCGCTCCGTTACGTGGCCTGTCGTACTGATTACCGTCGGCGCGCTGTTTCTCGCGGGGCAATATTCAAGATACGGCTTCTTCGATCTGTGGCCGATTATTCTGATCGTGATCGGCGCGTTGCTGGTGATTCAGGCGATGGTGTCGCGCGAAGGACACGTCGGGACGTGATCGCCGCGACGATCGGTTGGACCTAAAGTCGTGGCAAACCAATGAGCAGCGTCCAACAGCCGCCAGCGCCACCGGTCCAGCAGGCCGTTGTCGTTCCTCCGCCTCGCCCACCGAAGCGCAAATCAATTTTTGCCGGCTTGCTGCTCATCGGTCTCGGTGTGCTCTTCCTGCTCTTTCGCTTCGATCCCGAACTGCACTTGGGAACGCTGATCTGGCGCTACTGGCCGGTGATCATCATCGTCTGGGGCGTCGCCAAGTTGGTGGATCATTTGCTGGCGCGAGGTACGGGCGAGCGGACGCCCATCCTGACCGGCGGCGAAGCAGCGCTTTTGATCGTGGTCCTCTTCTGTTCGGCGGGGCTGGGCGTCATCGATCACCTGCGCCATC
>DASUJR010000072.1:0-17994 GCA_036279175.1 Candidatus Acidiferrales bacterium
CCTGCTATCACGGAAGAAGGGTTGCAGTTGAACGAGGCGGTTGTTCCTCCAGGCGCGCCGCCGTTCTACAGTCCTCTCCCAGTTGCCGAACAGGTTGAGGGAAGCACAGCTTTCAAATCCGAGGACCTGTTGGCCTACGAGGTTGGCTACCGAGTGCAAGCTACGAAAACGTTCTCGGCAGATATCGCCGCGTTCTACAACAACTACACCAACCTAAGAACAGCAGAACCGGGCCAGCCGTTCACCGAGCCGGTCGGTAGCCCGATTCCAGCCTCTGTCGTCTATCCGTTCGTTGCCGAGAACAAGATGAGTGGTGGGACATACGGCATCGAGCCGTTCTTCACCTGGAAGGTCTTCCCGATTTGGAAAATCTACGCGAACTATAGCTATCTCCAGATGAACATTCACAAGAACGCGGACAGTTTGGATCCGACGGCCGATCTTCCAAACGGCATCAATCCAAAAAATCAGGCCTTCTTTAACTCCTCACTGGAGCTTCCCGGACACATCGAGCAGCACCTGAGCGTCCGGTACGTTGATAATTTACCCGGCTACAATATTCCGTCCTACGAATCTTTCGACGCCGGCGTTCGCTGGAGTCCGGTGCGAGGCGTGACCCTTGGATTCGATGGTCTGAACTGGCTGAACCATCGACATGTTGAGTTCCTCCCTGACTTCATCAACACAGTGCCCACCGTGGTGACCCGGAGCGTTTTTGGTTCCGTAACGGTGGATTTCGGAAAGCGATGACGAGCCACTAAACCGTATCAGGAAGTGGGGAGCGCAAGGGTGAGTCAGGGAAATCGCACAAAGTGGAAATTCGGAATCGTCGCCACATGCATACTCTGCGTGTCGCTGGCCTTCCCGGCCCGCGGTCAGGGTTCCGACCCATCGGACTCGTCCGAATATCTGATCAAGGCCGGGTTCATTTATAATTTCGCGAAATTGATGGAATGGCCGGCGCCTGTATTCCCGCAGCCGAATTCGCCGATCGTAATCGGAGTGCTCGGGAACACGGACCCATTCCAGGGAACTTTGGATGACGTCCTGCGAGGCAAGCAGGTGAACGGACATCCCTTTGTCGTAAAGCATTTGAAATCGAGAGACGACATAAAAAGTTGCAACATTCTGTTCGTGAGTTCGTCGGAGACGGCACACCTTGATGAACTGCTCCACCAGATTCGAGGCTTGCCCATCCTCACTATCGGAGATACTCCGGGTTTCGCGGAACGCGGTGGAATCATCAACTTCGTTTTGGAGGACGACAGAGTTCGATTTGACATCGATGTGCAAGCGGCGAAACAGGCGGACCTTACCATCAGTTCACGGCTGCTTACGTTGGCGAGAATTGTGCCGGATATGGCTACAGATGGGAGGAAGTCGCAATGAAGCTGACAAACCTCTCCATCAAGGCCAAGCTGATGATTATCACCATGCTGACGAGCAGCGTGGCGCTTGTTCTCCTCTCAGTCAGCTATCTCGGCTACGACCTGATCTCCTTTCGCCACTTGCTGGGTGAAGACCTGGCCACACAGGCGGAAATCATTGGATACAACAGCGCCGCGGCTATGGCGTTCAAGGACGCTACGTCGGCGACCGCCGCGCTTTCCGCGCTTAAGGCCAAGGAAGACATCGTGGCCGCCGTGCTGTATAGCCCGAGCGGCAAAATTTTCGCCCAGTACACACGTCCCAATGTGTCCCACCCCGACCTTCCAACCGATATCCTGCAGGACAATGCGTCCCGTTTCCGGGGAAAGTATTTGGAAGTTTTCCGCAAGGTCTCGCTCAATGGCGACCCGGTGGGAACACTCCTTCTGCAATCGGATATGAGCCAGTGGAGCTTGCGGGCCAGAAGCTATGCGACTTTCTTGTTGTTATTCATGCTGGGTTCAGTCTTTCTCGCACTCCTGCTGGCGTCGAGACTGCAGAACCTGATCTCGCGACCCATTCTGCGGCTGGAAGACACCATGCGGGTGGTTTCCACGAAGAAGAATTACGAAGTTCGTGCCCTGAAGTTCTACGATGACGAAATCGGGCGACTAATTGACGGCTTCAACACCATGCTGGCGGAAATTCAGCAGGGGGACAGCGCGCTTCAGAACGCGAACGACCAGCTCCAGTCGCGGACCCACGAACTGGAAGGCGAAATCACCCATCGAAAGAAAGCCCAGGAAGAACTGCTGTCGGCAAAGCGCGCTGCCGAAGATGCCAGCCGTGCCAAAAGCGCGTTCCTGGCGAATATGAGCCACGAATTGCGCACGCCGCTCAATGCGATCATTGGCTACAGCGAGATGATCCAAGAGGAAATCCAGGAATCCGGACGCATTCAAAACGTTCAGGACGTGCAAAAGATTGAATCCGCCGGCAAACATCTGTTGGCGTTAATCAATGACGTCCTGGACCTGTCCAAGATCGAAGCTGGGAAGATGGCTTTGCACGTTGAGAGCTTCGAGCCGGCGGCCATGGTTCAGGAACTCGTTGCCACACTCCAGCCGGCAATCGCGAAGAACTCCAACCGTATCGAACTGCAGCTGTCGGACGATCTAGGCATGATGCGTTCGGACATTACGAAGACCCGGCAAATCCTTGCGAACTTACTTAGCAACGCCGCGAAGTTCACCGACCATGGCAGGATCTCGCTGAACGTCGATCGAACCGAGGCCGATGGCCAGCAATGCATCCGTTTCCGCGTGCGCGACACAGGAATCGGGATCAGCGCCGAACAGCAGCAGAACCTGTTCAAGGAGTTCGCTCAGGCGGACGTCTCTATTGCCCGTAAGTATGGCGGGACGGGGCTCGGGCTTGCCATCAGCCACCGCTTCAGTCAGTTGATGGGCGGGCACATGAGCGTAGAAAGTGAACCGGGCGAAGGGTCCCTGTTTACCGTGGTATTGCCCGCGCAGATCAGCGCTGAGGATTCCGCTGCGCCCGCAGCGAAGGTCGAGAAGGACCAGCCCTTTGCAGCACCTAAGGCGAAAGATCCGGCAGAGACAATCCTCGTGATTGACGACGATCCGGTTGTCCGGGACTTAATGTCACGATTCCTCGGGAAAATGGGCTTCGACGTTGTCGCGGCTACAAGCGGTGAACAAGGGCTGGCGCTTGCCAGGCGAATTCGTCCTGCGGTGATCACCTTGGACGTTGTAATGCCTGGTATCGACGGCTGGGGCGTTTTGAAGAGCCTCAAGGCCGATCCGCAGCTTTCAGGCATCCCCGTCATCATGGTCACAATCGTCGACAATGAGATAGCAAGTGCCAATCTGGGCGCCTCCGCGCATTTAGTGAAGCCAATCGACCGCGACCGGCTAGCGGACCTCATTGAGAGATGCCGCGGGCCCTATGCTTCTTCGAACGAAGAAGCCGTTACGGCCGGTGTGCAACGGTCACAAGACAAAATAAAAAGAACGAAACGACGAGATTCGCAACCGTTCAGGAGCAATTAGGCGTGTCCATCACCATCTTGCTCGTGGAAGACAACGAAATGAATCGCGACATGCTGTCTCGCAGGCTCGAACGCAAAGGGTATCGAGTCGTCGCAGCGCATGACGGTGGTCACGGTCACGCTCTTGCTCATTCCGAGAATCCTGATCTCATTCTGATGGACATGAGCCTTCCCGTGATGAACGGCTGGGAAGTCACTCGCTTGCTGAAAGCGGATCCGGCGACGCGTCATATTCCAATCATCGCGCTCACGGCTCATGCACTTGCTACGGACAAGGTAAAGGCAATCGAAGCGGGCTGCGACGACTATGACACCAAGCCCGTGGATTTCGGCAGGCTGCAGGAAAAAATCAACAGTGCTCTTGGGGAGAAAAAGCCTTCATGAATTCCCGGCAGAATCGGCTGCTTATCGTAGACGATAACGAACTCAACCGCGACATGCTCGCCCGGCGTCTTGAGCGCAAGGGCTACGTGGTTGAAGTGGCAGCGGGCGCCAAGCAATTGTTGGAGCTCGTCAAGACGGAAGCGTTTGATCTCGTGCTTCTCGACATTGAAATGCCGGAGGTCAGCGGCATCCAAGCGCTCGAAGCACTTCGCGATCTCTACTCGCCCATTCAGTTGCCGATCATTATGGTTACGGCCCGAAATCAAAGCGAGGACGTGGTCAAAGCTTTGGAACTCGGCGCCAATGATTATCTCACCAAGCCCGTGGATTTCGCTGTTGCGCTCGCGCGTATTGGCACGCAGTTGTCGCACAAGCGTGCTCAGGAAAGCTTGAAAGAAAGCGAGGAGCGTTACGCATTAGCGGCTCGCGGCGCCAACGATGGTCTATGGGATTGGAACCTGCTCACGAACGCGATCTACTTTTCTGGTCGATGGAAGTCCATGGTGGGATACCAAGAGAGTGAAATTGGGGAGCGGCCGAACGAGTGGTTCGATCGGATTCATGATGCGGACCGCGATAGAGTCAAGGAAGAACTCACCGCTCATCAGAACGGCCTTTCACCTCATTTTGAGAGCGTTCACCGGCTGCGCCACAAGGACGGGACCTTCCGTTGGATGCTGAGTCGCGGAATCGCCACGAGAGATGAATCAGGGAAGCCGGTTAGAATGGCGGGATCGCAAACCGACGTTACCGAAGGAAAGGTATCCGATCCGCTTACAGGTTTGCCCAATCGGCTGCTTTTCCTCGATCGGTTGGACCGTCTGATGAAACGTGCCAAGCGGCATGCACAATCCCGTTTCGCCGTTCTCTTCCTGGATCTCGACGCATTCAAGATGATCAACGATTCGATGGGCCACCTCATCGGCGATCAGCTTCTCCTGGGTGTTGCAAAACGACTGGAAAGCTGCCTGCGCGCGACCGATACTGTCGCTCGCTTGTCGCCGGAGACGTTCACCCTCGCGAGAATGGGCGGTGACGAATTCACGGTATTGCTCGACGAGCTGAGAGATCTGGACGACGCCGAGCGCACTGCGCAACGAATCATAAAAGCATTTTCGGATCCCTTCGTTATTGGCGGCAAGGAAGTCTTTACCTCCGCAAGTATTGGGATTGCTCCTGGTAGCTCAAACTACCGCCATCCCGAAGAGATTCTGCGGGATGCCGATACTGCGATGTACCGCGCCAAATCGCTCGGTAAGGCCCGGTATGAAGTTTTTAGTGCGGATATGCGGGCAAGCGTTATGGCCCGATTAGAACTGGAGACGGACTTGCGCCGCGCCATCGAGCGAGAGGAATTTCGAAACTTCTATCAGCCGATCGTGGACCTGGAAACGGGCGAGATCACCGGCTTCGAAGCGCTATTGCGATGGGAACATCCCTCCCGCGGATTGCTCGCCCCTAAAGAATTCATCCAAGTCGCGGAAGAAACAGGTCTTATCCGCGAGCTCGGCTGGTGGAACCTGCGCCAAGCGTGCTTGGATATCAGTGATTGGAATGGGCAGGTGACCGGACGTCCCCCTTTGACAATGAGCGTCAATCTCTCGATCAAGCAGTTCATGCAGCCGAATCTGGTCGAGAACATCAAGAACTTGCTTCAGGAGCTGAGACTCCCGCCCGAGACGTTAAAGCTGGAGATTACCGAGAGCACAGTCATGGAAGATCCCGTGATTGCGATCGAAATGCTGCAGCAAATGAAGGCGCTTGGCATTCGCCTCGCCATTGACGATTTTGGTACAGGCTATTCTTCGCTCAGCTACCTGCATCGCTTTCCGCTCGACACTCTCAAAATCGATCGGACCTTCATCAGTGGCGCAGACGGCGGAGTCAACGGAATGGAAATCGCTCGGACCATCCTGCCGCTGGCTAAGAACCTGTGCCTCGATGTTGTCGCGGAGGGAGTGGAAACCGCCGAGCAGGTTGAAGAGTTGAAACGTCTGAAGTGCCAGTATGCGCAAGGATTTTATTTTTCCAAACCCGTGATGCGCGAAGAAGTCGAATCTCTATTGGCTGCCCGCATGGCTAAGTGAATGGGCGCTCTTTCCAGCGTGTTATGACAGTTACGCGTTCCTACATCATGGAACACCCCGCAGAGGGGCAGCGGCTTTTGGATAAAGCCGATGCTCACCCGTGGATCTCCAAGTACCTGCATCCGCACATGGGGCAAATCAGAAGCTTGCTGTCGGTGGGATGTGGTCCCGGAGTATTCCTGCGAGAGATCGCCGAATTCCATCCAGAGATCGAAGTTGTAGGTGTTGACAAGAGCCCGCTCCGAATTCAGCAGGCCCAAACGCGGTTTTGCGGCTTGCCGAACGCTCGCGCGTTCGTCGGGGATGCGATGGCACTGCCGTTTACACAGAATAAGTTCGATCTGATTTTCTGCCGTTTCTTGCTGGAATACCTGCCAGAAAAGCAGATCGCAGTACAGGAAATGGCCCGCGTATGCGGCGAAGGTGGAAAGGTCCTTCTGCAGGACCTGGACGGGCAACTCCTCTGGCACTTTCCAGAAGATCGAGAGTTGCAGGAGACCACCGAGCGGGTCCTCAACTATTTGCAGACGACCGGGTTCGATCCCTTCGTCGGAAGGAAGTTGTATAGCCTCTGCGTCCACGCCGGGCTTTCAGACGTTGCGGTCCAGGTAGACCCTTATCACCTTTACGCGGGCCGTATCGACGAGCAGAACTATTCACACTGGCAAAGGAAGCTTGAGATCGCAAAACCACAGCTTATTGCTGTGCTGGGCAGCGAAGCGGCCGCCCGACGCTATTCGGATCGTTTCCTCAATTATTTGCTCGATCCAGAAACGTTGACCTATTCGTGTTTGTTTACGGTCGTCGCTCGGAAGCGCCACTCATCTTCCCGATCTTCACGTGATGCTCGCTTGACGTAGTCACCTGAGGTGAACCCCACTTCGTTTTTCCGCCGGATCGTAGAGCGGTCTTTCGTCCGTCGTTGCAAGCCTTCGCGAATCCACGACTTGCCATGTGATGCGATGCAGTGGAGAACTGCTAGATTAGGATGCTCTTGTGGGAGGTCTGACCGCGGCTCTCGCGCGAAATGTATCCTGCCGTGGAATTGAAATTTATTCGGCGGGACGTCATGATGGTGCCGAGGGGCAGAGTTGAACTGCCTACGCCGGCCTTTTCAGGGCCGCGCTCTACCGGTGAGCTACCTCGGCACCGGGACAATCTAGGATTTTACGGAAAACGCGTCGTGGCGCAAAGCAGAAACAGCGCTCGAATCAGATCTTCATCCGGAGATTCGTCTCAGCCAATGACCGGTGCGCGCCGCATGGTGCACCAATCGACGCACGACCGGCATCGCCACCGGGGAAATCTCGGCCAGATATTGACGCGGCTTATACCGGTAAGGCTGGAGCAGTCGATCAGCACGCTCGGCATCCTCCTCCGTGCCACCGATCATGCTGCGCAATGCGTCCACTGCAGCTCGAGTTCGCTCTCGGTCGATCTGACCATGCTCAGCACCTAGAGCAGATTCGCTCGGCCCATCAAAGTGAACATCGTTGAGCTGGCGGGAAATCTCCGTACATTCCGCGCACATGCTGTTCTTCTCCGCAGGAGCAAACGGCATAGAGGTACCCTCTGTTTCGAAGTAGTATAGCTTGGAACGTAGAGCTCAACGAAAAAGCAGGCGAGATGTTTTAATGCCCCAAACGGGATTTAGTGGAGGGACTCGTCGAATTCCTTCATCCAGTCTTTTTTCTTGAGAACTTCGCGCGGTTTCGAGCCGTCCGGCGGCCCAACGATTCCATCCTTCTCCATCAAGTCGATCAGCCGCGCGGCGCGTCCATAGCCAATACGCAGACGTCGCTGCAATGTAGACGTTGATGCTCGGCCCATCTCGCACACGACGCGCACCGCATCCTGGTAAAGCTCGTCGTCGACCTCTTCGCCTTCCTCGCCGCCGCCATTTCCACCAACACCCGACGTGTTCGCGTCCTTGGGCGGCTTGAGCAGGTCCAGGTTGTAGAGCGCCTTGGCCTGGTCGCGCCAGAAATCGCACACGGCCACGACCTCCGACTCGTGCACGTACGGCCCATGAATCCGGTGCAGTCGAGACGAGCCCGCCGGCAGATACAGCATATCGCCCTTGCCGAGCAGCGATTCCGAACCGTTGGAATCGAGAATGGTGCGCGAATCGACTTTGCTCGCTACGCGGAACGAAATTCGCGCGGGAAAATTCGCCTTGATCAGGCCGGTGATCACATCCACCGAGGGCCGCTGCGTCGCAAGAATCAGATGAATCCCCACGGCTCGCGCCATTTGTGCCAGTCTCGTGATCGATTCCTCGACGCCGTTCGTATCCACCATCATCAAATCGGCCAATTCATCGATGATGATCACGAGGTAGGGAAGCGGCCGATGTTCCTCCTCGTCGGTGTTGTCGAACAGTGATAGCGATTGGCTCTTCTCGAATGTGCGGTTGTATTGGTCTATATTTCGCACACCGCGCCCCGCGAGCAGCTTCAATCGCCGCTCCATTTCGCGCGTCGCGTTCCGCAACACATTTGCAGCGACCTTTGGATCCGTGACTACCGGCGTAAACAGGTGCGGAATGTCCGAGTAGAGCCCCAGTTCGAGCTGCTTCGGGTCGACCAGCACCACCTTCAATTCATCCGGAGTGGCTTTGTACAGCAATCCCATCAGCAGAGAATTAATGAAGACGCTCTTGCCCGTGCCGGTCGAGCCCGCGATCAGCAGATGTGGCATTTGTGTCAGGTCAGCAGTACGGATACGGCCGATCAGGTCCTTGCCCAACGGCACCGTAAGCTTGCCTGCCGAATGGCTGAACTCCGGTGACTCGATCACGTCGCGGAGGGCAATGGTCTCACGGTGCGGATTGGGCACTTCGATTCCCACCGTCGATTTGCCGGGGATGCGTTCGATAAGAATCGATTCAGCCTGCAACGCAAGGCAAAGGTCGTCGCCGAGACTGGTGATCCGGCTGTATTTGATTCCTGCTTCCGGCTTGAACTCGAACGTGGTGACCACCGGCCCAGGATTGATCTGTGTGATGTGCCCGCCGACGTCGAACTCCGCGCATTTCTGCTCGATCGCGCGTGCGTACTCCTTCAGCTCGCTTTCGTCCATTTTTTCGCCGCGTTCGGCATTTTGCAAAAGCGAAGGCGACGGCAATCGGAACGCCGTCTTGCCGCGGGTGATCTTTGGATCGGGCGCTGATTTCTTTGGCGCAGGCGGCGGCTCGTTCTCATGGAACTTGATCACGGCTGGTTCGCGTTCGGCTCGGCGCTTCGGTTCCTCCTCGATCTCGTCCTCAGATTCGTCCGTGTCTTCTTCAAGAGCAGCCTTCGCCGAGACACGCCGCTGTGTAACCGGCGGGCGTCCCGCAATCTTGATTTCCTCAACGCGTTTGCGCAGCCGATCCGACTCACGTTGCTCGCGCCATTCCTTCACCCGTCCGAGCAGTCTGCCAGCGAAGCTATCAGACGACATCGGCTTTCGCATCCACGCAACCACGGCGCTGAACGAAAAGCTGGTGGTGAGGAAAAGCGCCGCCAGTAGCACAGTGATCGACACGAGATTCGCGCCCACTGGGCCGAAAGCGGACCTCAATCCGCCGGCAAGGACGCTCCCGAGAAGTCCACCTGGCGGCAGAACGCCGCGCACGGACGGGAACCCGACTGCCGTTTTGGTCAACATCAGCTCGGCGCAGAGCGAGCACGAGAGCATGACAAACCCGATTACTTTCGTGACCGGAGACTCAAGCAGTTGACTTCGAAACCAGCGCATGGCCACTACGAACATAGCGGCGGGGAATAGAAATGCTGCGTAGCCGAAAAACTGGAAGAACAAATCGGCAATGTGCGCGCCGACCGGCCCGATCCAGTTGCTGATTGGGCCCGCAATCGGCGCGGAAACGTTAAATGACGGATCGTGCGGCGAATAGGAAAGCAGACTCAGGGCAAGTAGGAAAGCTAAACTCAGCCCGACGAAGCCGACCAGTTCGTTCAGCCGCTTGTTTTCAGTTGGCGAAAGGATTCGCACAAGTCCTCTTTGTCCTGAACACGCAAACAACACACCCGATCCGGAACCGCGTGGAGCTACTCACCACAGTTTACGCCCGGACTCCATCGCATGGAATCCGAATGAAAAGCAAAGGGGGGAAGGCTGGCTCCAGTTAAAGCGCGCACAAATCTTCGCACGCTCAACCGTCCTGGCTCTGCCCGCCAAAGCGGGATCGCCTGTGATTCGCAGGCTGCGCGGGCGCTGTCGCGCGGAGTCTAAGCACAGGAACGTAAGCAGCACGACTATACCAAACACGATCCGCGCGGAAGCAAGAATTTTTGCGCGACGTGTTTGCACATACCACAAATGAGATCGCGCTATGGAACGGTGCTTTTGCGGCTCGGGAGCGTTAACTTTACGGCGAACGAACCGCAGCGAGGGCCTTTACCATTGCGTACGCATCCACGCCTCTCGGGTAATACCCCCGCTTCACTCCACACGGACGATATCCGTTCTTCCGCCAGAACGCGATGCCCGGCGCGTTGTCCGTCGCCGTCTCCAGTTCGACGTGATTCACTCCCGCCCTGGCCAGCCGTTCTTCGATTTCACCGAGAAGAGTGCTGCCGACTCCATGCCGGCGCCATTCCTTTAGCACATCCATTGTAATGATGTGTGCTTCCGCGCCTCGATGGATGCTGATGCAGAATCCGACGATCAGAGACTCGATGGGTCCCTGGCGCTGACCACTGATCCCCGCGTTGTTGTTGAGAATTTCCGCGACGATACAATTTGCTCCCGGAAAGGCAAGATATCTGCGCAGTTCCGCGCGTGAATAGGCGATCTCACTCGAATAGCATGACTGGTCGATCCGGTGCAGCGTATCGAAGTCGTCGGCCCGATAGTTGCGTAACGCGATCTTCACGGGAGAGCTCGTTCGCGTATTCCGCTGGTGGTTGCTACAGTTCGAGGATAACTGGAAGAATCAGTGGACGCTTCGAGGTTTGCTTGTTGAGATACCGCTTGAGGTCCACGCGAATCTTTTCTTTGATTACGCTCCAGTCGGTTTTTTCTTCCGTCGTCGACTGATCGACCGTCTTGAGGACCACGTCGCGAGCGTGTGCCAGAATTTCGTTCCCATCTTCGCTGGGCAGGAAGCCTCGCGTGACGATCTGGGGCTGTGTTTCCATGCGTCCGCTGTGCTTGTCGATGGCGATGATCGGGACCACCACGCCGTCTTCAGCCAGGTGCCTCCGGTCGCGGATCACTACATCCTCGATTTCTTCCAGTGAACCCGAATCGACCATCACGCGGCCTGCCGCCACCGGCTCGCGCCGGAACGCGCGGCCGCCTGCCGTGAATTCGATCGGCTGGCCGCTTTCAACCAAAAAGATCTGCTCCGACACCGCTCCCATTTGCTCAGCCAGTGCCGCGTGCCGGAAGAGCTGCCGGTATTCGCCGTGCAGCGGAACGAAATATTTTGGCTTCACGAGTTGAAGGAGAATCTTCATCTCTTCCTGGCTCGCGTGCCCGGAAACGTGGATTGGCGCCGCGCGCCCGCCTTCGTAGTACACCAGCACCGCGCGCCGGAACAAGTGATCGATCATGCGGAAAATGTTCTTTTCATTTCCAGGAATGATGCGCGCCGAAAGGATCACGGTGTCATTCTGTCCGATGCTCAGCAACCGGTGATTATCGACGGCAATCCGCGAAAGCGACGACATGGGCTCCGCTTGCGTCCCGCTCGCCAGTACCACCAGATGGTGAGGATCGAACGAGCGCAAATCCTGCGGTCGGACGATTGCGCCGTCGGGAATCCGCAGCTTGCCCAGCGAGTGGGCAATCTCTACGTTCGTCACCATGCTCCGCCCGACGATCCCGACTTTTTTCCCGACGATTCCCGCCAGGTCGATTATCTGCTGGATGCGGTGAATCGAACTGGCGAAGCATGACACGACAACTTTCTGTGGTGCAGCGCGCATTAGCTCTTCCAGGCGCACCACCACCGCACGTTCAGAAGGCGTGTAACCCGGCCGCTCGACGTTCGTGCTGTCGCTGAAAAGTGCCAGTACGCCTTCCTGTCCGTAGCGTGCGAATGCGTGCAGGTCGAATGGCTTGCCGTCAACAGGTGTGGGATCGATTTTGAAATCACCCGTGTGGATGATCACGCCCACCGGTGTGCGGATCGCCAGCGCGACTGAGTCGATCGTGCTATGCGTCACGTGGAGAAATTCGATCTGGAATGGCTCGATACGGATGGTCTGGCCCGGCGCAACTTCGTTTAGCTTCGCTTGCTCGATCAGGCCTCGTTCTTCCAGCCGCCTTCGCACCAGCGCCAGGGTGAATTGCGTTCCGTAGATCGGGACGTTCAATTCAGGCAACACATACGAGACTGCCCCGATATGATCTTCATGCCCGTGCGTTAGCACGATTGCACGCACCATGTGCCGGTTCTGCTTCAGGTAGGAAATATCAGGAATAACGACGTCGACGCCCAGCAGTTCCTGCTCGGGGAACATCATGCCTGCGTCGATCACGATGATGTCGTCGCCCGAGCGCAACGCGAGCATGTTCATGCCGAACTCGCCCAGTCCGCCCAGCGGAATTGCCCATAGCGAGGATCGACTCACGTTGTGGTCCAGTTCAGTTGGCTAGTTTGGGAAATTTCTGGTCTTCTCACGAACATCGGGGCTAAAGGCCGCCTGTTGCGCTGCGCTCCATCCCCCGACGCAATACTATCATAGCGCGTGCAGAGGCGCTCGCGCGCCGCGGTCGCCATGAGCTTATCCCGAGATCGTACCAAACACGAGTATCGTGCTAACGCCTGCATGTTGCGGTTCGCCGCGGCCGTCGAATTGACATGTGTGATTAGCGTGTTGTTACCGTTCTCCCCCTCCGGCAAACAGCCGCGCAATTGCCACCAGCACCACCGCGCCCACCGTCGCCGCCGCCAAGCTCCACCAGAATCCGTATCCTCCCACGCCGATCTTGGTGAAAATCCAGCCGCCGATCACGGCGCCAATCAGCCCGAGGATCACGTCAACGATGCAGCCAAATCCTCGTCCGCGCGTAAGGTGCCCTGCAATCCATCCGGCGAGCAATCCGATAATGATCCACGCGATGAAACCGTTGTGCGACACCTCCACGTAGATTGATCTTGTCTGCTGCAATGAACTCAGCATCGCGCTCTGAATCATCTATTTTTCTCCGACTGCGACTCTCATTGTTGCGGAAGTTTGCGAACTGTCATCCCGAACCCGGTCGCGCGGTTTGCGAACGAGGGTGAGGGATCTGCTTTTTCCGGCTATCCATTCGAGAGACTTCATCCCTGGCAGAATACGTATCCCAGGCATTTGTAGACTAGCTTCGCTGCCAGAAAAGCCGAAGCGTGATCTCCGGGCTGAGGCAGCAATTCAACCAGGTCCATGCCAACAATTTTCTTGTGCTGCGCGACGGCGCGCACAAGTGACGTCACCTGATACCAGTCAAGCCCGCCGGGCTCCGGTGTTCCTGTCGCAGGCATAATCGACGGATCGAACCCGGCAACATCGATCGTGAGATATACCTGCGAGCTCAAATCAGCGAGAACTTTTGCGATCCACGTTTTCATCGGCGTGTGCACGATGTCCTTCGCCCAATAAATCTTTGTGTCCAGCTTCGGAGCCGCTTTCGCTTCTTCCGCCGATAGGGACCGTATCCCTACTTGAACCGCGGGGCAAACTTCCAACGACCGCCGCATCGCGCACGCCCGGCTCGCTGGATTTCCGTGATACTCATCGCGGAGGTCCGCATGTGCGTCGACCTGCAGCACGCACAAATCTCCAAACTTCTTTCCGGCAGCGGAAACCAGCGCCGGTGTCAGCGAATGCTCGCCGCCCAGGACAAGGGGAAACTTCCCATCCTCAAGCAGCGCAAGTTCCGCCGAGAAAAGTTCCGCGATTACTTCGTCGAGCGCGCCGTCCATCGTGTCGATCGGAGGGAGCGTGTGAATCCCAATCTCCTTGTACGGCTCAACCTCAAGCTCTTCGTCGTATAACTCCATGTTCTGGCTCGCCTTGATGATTGCCGATGGCCCGTTACGCGTCCCGCGCTCGTAGGTTGTCGTCCGTTCCAGCGGAACCGGGAAAATCACGGCGCGCGATGCTGCGTATGACGAACTCTCTTCCGAAAGACCGCCGAAATTGTCAGGCGGCAACGGCGTATAGCGGCTCATGTTCGGTCGGTGCTCCGCGAAACTTTTCTAGATTCCTCTTCGCCTTCAGCGCCGTTTGTACTATGAATATGGCTCGCAACATGACTCTTTCTCCGCTCGCGACGACGCAAGGCGGAAATACATTACCCGTGAGGGGGATGAATGGCAAAGAAAAAGGGTGCGACGGGACGCGTTTTGCATGACCCGATCGAGGACCGGCTCACCCCGATCTATCCGCTCGACCTTTCCCGCGTTCGTACGGTTGACGATCTGGTTCGCGCGATGGGACGAACCGCGTTTACGGCGCGCCAGATTGGCGATGCCGCGGACGTCTTGGAATCTATGGCGCGGGACAAGGACTGCTTTGTCGTTATGACTCTTTCCGGTGCGATGACCGTCGCGAAAATGGGCCTGATCTTCTGCGATCTGGTGGACTCCGGAATCGTCAAGGCGATTGTTTCAACCGGCGCGCTCATGGCCCATGGCCTCGTTGAAGCAACCGGCCGCTCGCATTTCCGGTACGACGAAAAAATGTGCGATCGGGAATTGTTCGAAGCCGGCTACAACCGCGTTTACGATTCAATCGAGCCCGAACTGAACCTCGACGCAGTCGAAGAAGTCATGCAGAAGTTGCTCGACGAGTGGGACGTGAAGGAAACCGTGAGCAGCTGGAAAGTCCATCGCCGCATCGGCGAACACCTCGCGCGTACCGCGAAAGGCCGCGGAATCCTGAAATCCTGTTACGAACGCAACGTGCCGGTTTTCGTTCCCGCGTTCACCGACTCCGAGCTGGGCATTGATTTCGCTCTCCATCAGCGAATGCGCAAGAAAAACGGCCAGCCGCTTCTGACATTCGATTCGTACGACGATTTCGAGCACTACGCAAGCACCATGCTGGCTACTAAGCGCATGGGCATCGTCACGGTCGGAGGCGGCGTTCCGCGGAACTGGGCCCAGCAATTTGGCGTTTACGCCGAACTTCTTGCGCGCCGCGGCTACGAAAAGCTGCCCCTGAAGCGTTATAACTACGGTTTGCGCATCTGCCCCGAGCCGGTGAATTGGGGCGGGCTCTCCGGCAGCACCTACACGGAGGCCGTTTCGTGGGGCAAGTTTGTCCCTACTGAGGAAGGCGGCCGCTTCGCTGAAGTACTGGACGACGCTACCGTGGCGCTTCCGCTGATTGCCGCTGCGGTCTTGCAACGCATCGGCTATTTCGACCGATCAAAGCGCGCCTCGGCCAAATAGGCTTTGTGGCATCTCCTTGTCTTCCCGAAAAACTGGCGCCGGCTGCAACTTGCCTCGTTGGATGCAATTTCAGTCGGCGGGGACCTCGACGCGAGATCGAGCCGACGCGAACGTGAACCCGCCAGCGATCATGAGGATCGAGGCGGCGCCAATCATTTCGTTGCCGATGAAAAGTCCGACAAACGGCAACGTAAAAATGGCTTGCAGCAGAACGGCAAAACCGCAGATCAAAACAACAGCTTTGCGCAGCCTTGTTTCCTGGAACGCAGCGAGCCACGCAATGATCGCCATGACAATCCATGTCCACGCCAT
The DNA here is from genome assembly GCA_036279175.1 of Candidatus Acidiferrales bacterium. Classification (GTDB taxonomy): domain Bacteria; phylum Acidobacteriota; class Terriglobia; order Acidiferrales; family UBA7541; genus Palsa-295. The sequence continues at coordinate 15,617 of DASUJR010000072.1, forward strand.
GGAAAGGAACGCGACGGTAAAAACAGACTGCATGGCCGCCGGCAGATTCGACGCGGCCACTGCAGGCGACGATATTTTGACATAGGCCAAACAGTGGAGGACGGCACTCGCGAGAAGCACGAAGCATCCCAGACCAACGAGCCACCGTGCAACTTTATCCCTGCTGTTCATTGACTCCTCCTATTCGCCAAACGTTCGAGGTGCGCTAACGTGCACGAATGGCCCAGGCTACAAAACCGATCGCCATCAGGTAGAAAAGAAACATTAGGCCGAGGTACGTCTTCGCTTTGGGATTTGCGCCGCGAAACTCGTGCCATACGAAAATGCCCCACAGCGCCGCAACCATGGGCGCGGATTGCCCGATGGCGTACGACGTCGCCACGCCCGTGAAATTCGCCGCGACCAGACTGAAGACAGTTCCGGTGGTCCATATGAATCCGCCGAAGAGGCCAAGCAAGTGGCCGCTTACGGGCGCTTCGAAGAATCCCCCAAATTTCACCGGCTCACCGACCAGAGGGTTAGCCATGAAAAGGAAATTCCAGATGAAGCAGGAGAGCAGGGCGCCAAGCGTCAGAAAAACGACAACGCCATAAGGCGTGAGTGGCATGCCCGCCGTCAGAGCGCGCGTCGAGAACGGCGCCCAAAGCCCCATGAGAATGCCCGACACAATACACACGGCGATGCTCTTTCGCGACGTCTCGCGGCTGGCGCCGAGATGGGCGTACGCTTTTCCGTCGAGTATCACCGCCAGGATTGCGCAGAACACTCCCGCAACGAGCATCGCGACGTTCCCTTGCGGCTGCTGCACGTAGCTAAGAAACACGCCGACGACAAGTGCGATGCCGATGGAAATAGGGAACGCGGTCGCCATGCCGGCCATCTCGATCCCGGCCACGAGCAGGAGGTTCGCCAGATTGAATATCGCGCCGGCGCCCATGGCCCAGCCGATGTTCGAAGCGTCCGCGAGATGAACGTTGAATGTGAAGCTTGAGCTGTTATGACCGCTGCTGCCGATCGTGAACGCATACAATAGCGCAGCGAGAAAAATACCGATGGCGTAATCCCAGTAAAAAAGCTCGAAGCGGTAGCCCTTCACGCCCTTATACGTGTTGGCCCACGATCCCCAGCAAATCGCCGTAGCGATCATCATAGCCATCGCCAGGCCCAGGCTGTGCGGAGTGAACATGAATGGGTGACATCCTACCGGAAACGACTGAGAGGGGGAACTGGCGAGGGCGGCTTAAGCGGACTATGCCTTGTTGAAGGAAAAAGCGAAGAAAGAGCCCAGAGGCTAGGTCTGGCGAGGAAGATAGCACGTCGGTCGCCACAGCGGGTGATCGGGTGTGACATCCTCAGCTAAAGCCGTAGTTGTGGCATCGCCGCAGGCGCGAAGAGCGCGCGATACCCTGACTAAAGTCAGGGTCCCGCCAAATTCAAACGCAACTAGTCGGCACGTGATGCTAAACAAAGCCGAGCGCAAGGCCGCGGAAGAACATCACCGTGCCCGGGGCCGGATTGCTGGGGCTCGTTTCCGGCTCAGGCATGCCGCCGAAGAAAGTCCCGCCGCCCAAGAGGATGTCTACGGCTCGTATGAGATCTTCTGTCGCCTGGGCCTTAAGGACATAGCCCTGTGCGCCCGCCTGCTTCACATCGCTCCCCAGTTGAGCCGACTGGTGCATTGTGAAAATCAGAATCGGCCGATCGAAACCCGAGGTACGCAGGCGAGACGTCACTTCGAAGCCGCTCTCGTCGGGCATTGTGATGTCGATGATCGCCAAATCCGGTGCCCCTTGCCGCATCGCCTCGACGGCTTGGGTCCCGCTGCCTGCTTCGAAAATTGTCCAGGAAGGGCGCAATGCAGTGAGCAGGCTGCGCACGCCTTCACGCACGATTTGGTGATCATCCACGACGAGGATGGTCCTAGGATCGTTCAAGTTCATTTCTATACTCCCAGCTATGAAATTGGGTGAAAGGATGAGTTATCGGTTAGAAGTGGCCAGACGATTTGGGTTGACTCTTTGACTTCACTCTCGCGTGCACTACGGTTCCCGGTGTGGCCGAGCTGACGGTGAGAGTTCCTCCTAATTGCAGCATCCGCTCGCTCATACCTCGCATCCCGACACCAGCTTGTCCACTTTCGGCGGGCGAGTTGCCGATCGGAGGAAGGCCCTTGCCATAATCTCGAATCTTCAAGTCAATCGTCCCATTTTGGGCGAATAATTCAATATCAATCATCGAGGCACCCGAATGTTTATGCACATTCGTCAGGCTCTCCTGCAAGATGCGGAACAGGGCCAATTCGACCTCGCGGGACGGCCGTTCAAGCAGGTCGGGCGTTTCGAAGTTAACGGCAATTCCACTCCGCTTCCTAAAACCGT
>DASUJR010000073.1:0-3590 GCA_036279175.1 Candidatus Acidiferrales bacterium
ACCGAACAGGTCGGCGAGCGCATGGCCGAGGCGGTTACGTCTGGCTTCACCTATACCGCCGCGCAGCTTCGGATCGTGCTGGATGACGCACGCAAGCACGCCGATGCCTGGGCGCGGGCAAACAAGGATAACTCGAAATATGTGTGAATTGACGATGCGAGAAGCGGGCTACACGCCTGCCGAAATCCGCGAGATTGAGCAACACCGAGAGGAAGCAGAGATGGCGCAGCTACGCGAAATCATGGACTCCGACGACGCGCCGTTCATGGACAAACTGGACGCGATGGGCCGCGCTGGCGAGTTGGTGGTGCGGGCAGGCCATCGCTTGGCCGAGGCGATGCGTGAGGCGCAGTCATGAGGCCGCTCCGCAAGCTCCGCGTCGTCGAGTCGTGCCCGCAACCTGATCCACCGCCATACCGGCCAATTCAGTACGGATGCGGCCCGTGGCCCAAGCTCCCGCACTCCCCAACCGCCGACGAAATCACCATCCGGTCACGCGCGCAGTCGATCCGTTCGCGCGACGGCAAGCGTGCGGAGTTGCCAGACATTGATGAAGCCCGGCGAATCATCGCCGAGCACCAACAGGAGAACGCAGAATGAACGCTGAAACGACAATCGTTGAAATCAATGGCGTCAAGCTGGAAGTGGACTTGAGAAAGGCGCGTGTTATTCACGACAACATCAAGGTCGGAAGCCGGGTCAAGTTGCTGGAAAAGTCCGCGTATGGTGGTCCGGAAGTGTTTGCCGGAATCGTGGCCGCATTCGAGCCATTTGAGTCGCTTCCGACAATTGTGGTCGCCTACGTTAAGAACGCTTACGGCGAAACGAACTTCGTCAATTTCGCGTACATAAACGCGAGCGACAAGTCGAAGGAAAAATGGGAAATGGTGCCGTCGCAGGATGACGACATGCCTATTGCGCGCGAGAACATCATGGCGGGTTTTGAACGCGAGATTCAAAAACGCGAGCAAGAGATTCTGGGCTTGCAGACGCGTCGCGATTATTTCGTGCGCAACTTCGGCGAGTACTTCCGGTCAACGGAAACCGCCTAACCGTTATGCCGGCTCGCACACCAATGTCGTGGAACTCCCTCCCTGTGCCGACAGTGCGGGCCGGCTCCAAACACCGCCCCCGCCGACCATTCTCATGAATGGGGACAACCGGAACGGCGAGGGGCGGTTCTATCTCACCGAGGAATTGACATGAACGCAATCGCGAAACCCGAACCGACGCAGGAATTGCAGACCCAGGACAACGTTGCGCCGATGCTCGCGATGATCGAGCGGGCTGCACGTGATCCGAACGTGGACGTAAGCAAGATGGAAAAGCTGTGGGCCATGAAGGAGCACGCCGACGCGATCCACGCGAAACAGGCGTATGACGCCGCGATGGCGAGCCTGCAAACCGAATTGCCGGACATTCCGGAGCGCGGCAAGGCCATCGTAAACGGCCAAGTTCGCTACACCTTCGCGCTGTGGGAGGACATCAACGCGGCGATCAAGCCGATCTTGTCCAAGCACGGTTTCGCGCTGACCTTCCGCATCATCCCCGGCGAGAAAATCTCCGTGACTGGCGTCCTGTCGCACAAGGACGGTCACCGGGAGGAAACCAGTATCAGCCTCCCCGCCGATACCAGCGGCAGTAAGAACGCCGTGCAGGCCGTCGCGTCCAGCACCAGCTACGGCAAGCGGTACACCGCCGGGGCGCTGCTGAACCTCACCAGCCATGGCGAGGATGATGATGCGTTCAGCGCGGTTAAGCAGGAAGTCGAGCCGTCATGGTTCAATGCGCTCCAAGCCGCAGCCGATGAAACGGAACTCCGCAAGCAGAAAGCCGAGATGGTCACGACTTGGGGCAAAGCCACTGCCATCCCCAAGGAACTGGTTGCGGCCTACAACGCACGGCTGGATGCGCTCCGCGCCGCTGCGAAGGCTGCGCAGTAATGGACGGCCTGCAAATCTTCGATTGCGCCCAAGGGTCTCCGGAATGGCACGAGTGCCGCCGGGGCATCCCGACCGCCTCATGTTTTGCAGACGTCCTAGCCAAGGGCAAGGGGTTAACCCGCAAGAAATACTTATACACGCTGGCGGGCGAGATCCTGACCGGAGAATGCCCCGAGCACTGCACGAATGCCCACATGGAGCGCGGGCACGAAATGGAAGCCGACGCTATCGGCCTGTACGCCTTCGAGAGGGACGCGGAGCCGGTAACCGTGGGGTTCATGCGCCGAGGCCGCGCGGGATGCTCGCCGGACCGCCTGTTAGGCGACAACGGCATGATCGAGGCCAAGTCCAAACTCCCGCACCTACAGCTTGAAGTCCTGGAACGCGACGATTTGCCGCCGGAGCACAAACCGCAGGTTCAGGGCCAGCTTTGGATATCCGGCCGCGAATGGTGCGACTTCATCTCCTACTGGCCGCGCCTTCCGTTGTTCGTGAAGCGCGTGGAGCGGGACGAGAAATACATCGAAACGCTGGCGCAGGCCGTCGCTGATTTTGTCGGCGAACTGGATGTGCTGGTAGCGAAGTACGGGACCCCTACTGAATTGGAGCAAGCAGCATGAGCAACGAACGCGCGCTCAGCGCGACACGGGTGCGAGAACTTTTGGATTATGATCCTGAAACTGGGCATTTCTACTGGCGCGTTAGCAGGGGCCGAGCAAGCAGAGGTTCTCTGGCTGGTGGCGTCCATATTGACGGGTACGTGCTTATCACACTTGATGGGCGCATATACCGTAGCCATCGCCTTGCGTGGCTATATACCCACGGCGCGTGGCCAAACGGCGAGATTGATCATATAAATGGGGATCGCACAGACAACCGCGTCATCAACCTTCGAGACACGACGCGTGCGGAGAATTCACAAAACCAAAGGCACTCACGGAAAGGAAGCAAAGCCGGGCTTATTGGCGTGTCGTGGCAAAAAATCACACGTCGCTGGCAGGCAAGAATTTTTGTATCTGGGAAGAATAAGCACCTAGGCTACTTCGACACACCCGAAGCGGCGCACGCGGCATATATCAACGCGAAAACAGAACTTCATCCGTTTAGCACAATCAATCAGGAGACCATGTAATGGCATCAGATAATAAATTCGTGGACGGCCTCCGGGTCTATTCGCCCCGCGACGGAGCGCCGGATTTCGTCATCTGCAATCTGGTGATCAACGTACAGGAGTTGGCGGCATGGCTGGCCCGGCAGTCTGGTGACGTGCGCGTGGACGTGAAGCGGTCGCGCAACGACAAGCTGTATGCCAGCGTGAACGACTGGAGGCCGAAGGAAGGCAAGCCGGAAGGTCAGCGCCAGGAACGCCAGCAGCCAGCGCAGCCGACGCCCGAGGAAACTGGCGGCGGTTTTGCGGACGACATACCTTTCGAGCCGCTCGGCAAGCGGCGGCACTGGTAACGCGCACGATGCACGAATCGAGGATTGCAGCATGACCGACCAACGAAACCAACTGGCGAAACGTCGCGACGAATGGATGCTTTCGTGCGAAGGCTGCGAATGTCAGGACGGCATAACGTCAGGCCAGTATCTGCGCAATCGCTTGGAGCGCGCATTTGTTGCCGGGTGGAATGCGCGAGATGCCGA
>DASUJR010000074.1:0-32304 GCA_036279175.1 Candidatus Acidiferrales bacterium
ACTGACGCTCGTCGAATGATCCGGGCTCAGCGGGCGCGGGTCCACCAGCAGTTCCTCGCGGCCATTCGCGCCGTCTCGCGTGTAAAGCAGGCTCAGGTCCTCGTTCGGCGCGCGCTTCATATAGAACAGCCGGCCACCGCGGATCAGCGGAACGTCGACTGACTCCGTGTGCATTAACTCTGCCAGCCGGTCGGCGATAGTTTTGCGGTCCGCCAGCGAATCGAGCACGCCCTTCGTGCAAACATCCTCCGCATTGATCCACGCGCGTGTTTGCGCGCTCTGCTGGTCCTCAAGCCAACGATACGGATCGGCTACGCGAACGCCGTGCAGCACATCCACAACATCGTCCGTCTGCGCTTTCGGCGGACACCCCGCCGCGAGTTTCTGCGCTCCCGCGCGCGCTGGCACCAGACCGGCAGCCATCAGCAGCCCAAGCACCGTGCCAAACACAGCCATTCGCTTCCACGGCCTTCCGTCCTGCTGATCGTCTCCACGCTTGAATGTCCGCACAAAACGGTCCGTATCGGAATTCACTGCATCACGCCGATCGTTCTGCTGAGACATAAGCCATCCTCCGGAGAGCGATACGCCAATCTTGATCTTTTCGCAGACCTGCGAGCCACACTGGTCCTCCAACTAAAAAGCGGGACCGGGGACTACCCGTCATCCGGTTTTGGCAACGTGCCGAATTCTTCCGGGTGCACCGACACATACGTGAAAAGCAAGTCGGTAAGGTTATGCGGATACGAGAGAAACTCTTCGTCTAACGGCCCCAACCGCTCAAGGATTTCAGGAGCAAGATCAGTCGCAGCCGATTGGACGGCTTCGACGGTTTGCGGCAGCCCATTGGGGAATGCACCAGCTATTGCTCGGCGGCAGATACTCGCAGTTCGGGGAGCGCCAATGGTCTCGAGTGCTTCGACCACGAATGCTGCCGACTCTGCACTTTCATTCAAGAAGTACTGTGAAAATCCCCCGTTGTTGACTTCCGATTCGACTTCCCAGATCGCGGTAAAAATTTTCTGTGGTCGGGACTGGTGAGCGAACTCTTCCTTCCCGATCTTCGTCATTTGAGATTCGGACAGGTTGATGAGGATGTTGTTCTTGTCCACAATCGTGCTTCTTTATGTCGCGTCAATTTCCGGCTGCTGCGATGTGGTGCTCCGGCGTCGCCATTGACCCCGGTCCCGGCTCCGGCTCCGGCTTCGGCATGTCCGACGCCGCGAAGCGCGGCACCATCTGATCCGCCATCGCCACCGCGTAAACCGCCGAGGCGATTTCCACCGCTCCTTCTCGGACGTCTTCTTCGTAAATCCGCTCGTACGTGTCCATGTTCGTATGGTGCGTGAAGCTGCCGTAGTCGAACGCATCCTGCGCTAGCCCGATTCCCGGCAAGCCTGCATTGTTGAACGACGTGCTGTCCGTCCCGCCCGTTCTGCGGCTGTCCGTCACGCGAACGCCGGTAAATCCCCAATCTTTGAAAGGCATCATCGCGTCGCTAATCATCCCCGCGGCGTTGGCCGGCCCAAAAACGCTTGCGCCACGTGGCTTTCCCGTTCCTGAATCGATGTTGAAGTACGCGTCGAGCTTCGCGTATTCCGGCTTCTTGTTTTCGAAGCTGCCGAAGTGCTGCTTCACATACGCCAGCGAGCCGAGCAGCCCTTCTTCCTCCCCGCTCCACAGCGCGACGCGAATCGTTCGACGCGGCTGCACGTGCGCTGCCGCCAGCAGGCGGATCGCTTCCAGCATCATCGACGCGCCAATGCCATTGTCGGTCGCTCCCGTCGCGTCGTGCCACGAGTCGTAATGTCCTCCCAGCATCACCACTTCATCTTTCTTGTCCGTGCCCGGAATTTCCCCAATCGCGTTGTACACGGTCGTCCCCGCCGGATATTCTTCGTTCTTGATGTTCACTTGCAGCGTCACCGGCGTGCCGTCGGCGAGTACGCGCGAGATGCGTCCATAATCCTCGTTGCGCATCACGAGCGTGGGAACCGCGCGCGTCCAATCGTAGGTGTTGTTCTGTTGCGCGACGATCACGCCGTGTGCCCGCCCCGCGTCATTGATCCGCACCAGCGCTCCGTTATCGACAAGAAATTGGTCCACTTGCCTCAGCACTTCCGTTCTCGTCAGCTGACCTGGACCCAGCTTCGGAGCTTGGCGGTTCGGAAATCGAAAGCCTTTGCCGTTCGGACCGAAAAAGTCCTCCCATTGGCTGTCGGCCCGGCGCATTGGCGCGGGAGCGAAGTCCTCTGCAACTTCGACGTGCTTGCCCACCAGGACGATGTGGCCGCGCACTTTGTCCCTCACGGAATTCAAGTACGCGTCGAGTTCGGCCTGCGTCGGTTGCTTCGGATCTTGTTCGGCGGTCTTCGCGGGCATCGGTGGTGGCGTGCCTGAGGATTTCAGGGCATCGGGAGCCAGACCGCCGCCGAAACCAAAACGCGGCGCGGTCATTCCCGGTGGGTCAATCAGCACAACTTGGGCCCGCACCTCGCCCTTCGTGCTCGGCGTCCATGCCAGCGGCTCAACCATCAAATTTTGATGAAATGGCGCGACCGCTTCTGCTGTCAGTTCCAAATTCGCCCACCCAGGAACCGGCGTTGCGGCTGACGGCGGCTGGAAAGTCCACGGTTCCAGATGCACGTTCGAAAGTCCCCATGATTGCATCGTCCGCACGGCCCAGTCGTCGGCTCTTTTCAGATTGGGCGTGCCGGTCAGTCGCGGCCCATAAACGTCGGCGATTTCATGGATCATCCACATGATCTTCGAATTGTTCGTTTCCTCAGCGCGAATCTGCGCGTATACGTCGCTCACGCTCGGAGCCTGGGCCGCTGCCGGCAGCGCCACCAGCATGCAGATCACAAGTGCGTATCCACGAATTCGCCTCATCGTTCCTCCTCAGCCTTCCGCATCCTGATGCACCCGCATCGCGACGCCGAACGCGATGTGGGCTACGTGACAATCCGTCGGCCCAAGACTCCGATCGTGACGCGCTCGGTGGCATTGCCTCCTGCGCGTTGCGAATCGCGCCACATTCTACTCGCTCCGCCCCGCCAACACTAGATACGCTACGCGCCATCTCGCCGGCGTTTTTGCTTTTAAATTTGGTTTACCGCCGTCGCTGCAGCGCCGCGCATTTTCGTACAGGGCACCAGCCGGCGGAGACGAATACCGTTCGCCTAATGCTTCGGTTCGAGAATCAGTTTTTGTACGCGCCAGTTCAGCAACTCGGCCACATACAGCTCGTTCTCCGACGGACACGCGATCTCAAGAATCCAGCCGAACTGTTTCAATTGCTTGCCGGACTCGCCCAGCATTCCCAGAATTTTTCCGTCCAACGTGAGTTTGTAAATCCGTCCCGGATACGCATCGGAACTGTAAAGCACCTGATGCGGTCCCGGAGTGATGCAAATGGCCCACGGAGCCCCGGGCGCCATCGTCCCCTTCAATGCGGCAGGATTGGCGGGCTTGTTGCCGATTGCGGGTCGCGCGTTCGGCGGTGCGGGAACGTTAATCGTAATTTGCCGTAGGAATTGTCCGTTGCCGTCGAACACCTGAATGCGACGATTGCCGCGATCGGCCACGTAAACTTCCCCGCGCGCGTCCACCGCGATGCTGTGTGGCGTGTTGAACTGGCCGGGTCCGTCGCCGGGCGTGCCCCACGACATGAGCCAGTTGCCGTCTTTGTCGACTTTCGCCACGCGCGAATTGATGTAGCCGTCGCTGATGTAAGCGTTGCCTTGCGCGTCCCACGCAACGTCCGTCACTTGACGAAACAGCCCGTCCACCGGCGGCAGAGGAGGCTTGGGATGCGCAAGGGGTCCAGTGTGTTCGTCAGCAGCTTCCTGCTTGCGTCCGAAGACCATCACCACACGGCCTTCCGGATCAAACTTTACGACCATGTCCGATCCCTTGTCCGTCACCCATAAATTGTCCTGCGCGTCCACTTTCACGCTGTGTGCGAACGACCACGCATAAAGATTGTGGCCAATCTCGCGGATGTAGTTTCCGTTCGCGTCGAATTCGAGCAGTTGCGCAGCGGCCGCGCCATACGCCGGCCCCGTCGTATTGCCTCGTGAGAATACGAATACGTGGCCTTTCGAATTCACGGCCACGCCTGACACTTCACCCAGATATAAATTCGCCGGCAGCTTTAAGAAATTTGGCACCGAGCGGTAAGAAATTTCGGGGACGGAATTCTGCTGCGCGCACGCGACGCCCGTAAAACACATCACCAAAACGAAAATCGTGCACCGATTCATCAGAACATCCTTCCGCGTGGCCGGCGTGGCGGGCACCCTTTTGGGTAGCGCCCGCGTCCCGCCGGCGTTTTTTCAACGTTGTGCTCCATTGTGATTTTGCGCCGTGGGCCTCGACTAGCGTTCCTTTGCTTCGCTATTTTGTCCCAGCGTATAGACGTCCGAAACTACGCGCCAGCATTAGCGCCATCAGCAAGCCGCCCGCTCCGGCGACAAGCACGTCCGCAATGCTGCGGATATGAAACGCTCCGACGTAACACACCAGAAAATATCCAACGACCGCGTTCAGCGTGCCCCACAGCACGTTGACAATCGGAGACGACAAACCCTTGCCCGGCGGCGACGAAAACGGGGAAGGGAACGACCGTCCCGACACGCCCTGAACGAAATGCCGCACCGCGTTCACCAGGAACGCTCCGCCAAAGAAGTACGCCAGGAAAAAATACCAGTGTGAGTCGGGTTTAAGCCCTGGCTCGACGATCGCCATGGGTCCCTCCATTGCTGCGTAAAGAACGTCGCGATGGCGCGCGATCATAGCACGCCGATTTATCAATCCAATCCGAACGAAGCATCATTGCCGCGGATATCCTTGATCTGTACGACAAACCCTGCGCCCCGAAACCAAGTCTTTTTCGCGAAGGGGTGCGGGCCTGCGCGCCGAAGCCAATTTGTTGTTTGGCGAAGGCGGGCCTCCGCTTGCTTTGCGGCCCGTTGAAGGATACATTCACTCGCGCCTGTACGGAGGTATCAATGCGCAATCATATTCACCTCATTATGATCGTTGTCGCTGTCTTAGTTGCCGGCGTAGCGTGTATCCACGGCACAGTTCTTGTGCCGCGAGCTTCGGCTGCCCAGGAGACGGCGCCGCCGCCGTCGATGTCCGACAACGTCGAGGGCTACCATCTTTCCACTTCCATTCCGCTGCCCGACGAAGGCTTTTGGGACTACCTCGGCATTGACCCGCCGAACCATCATCTCTTCGTCTCTCACAGCGACGAGATCCTCGTCATCTCCACGGAAACGAATCAACTGGTTGGCAAACTGGCTCCCACGCCGCGCAGTCACGGCGTCGTGATTTCCGAAAAAGACCATCACGGCTTCACCAGCAACAGCGGCAACAGCAGCGGGCAAGCCGGCGTAAGCAGCTTCACGGAATTCGATCCCAAGACGCTTTCGATCATCAAGCAGATCGTGCTGCCAATCGGCGGATCGGATGGCATCGTATACGATCCCGCCAGTGACCGCGTTTTCGGCTTAACCCACGGTAAGAAAGACGTCGCCGTCGACGCCGCCACTGGTAATGTCGCGGGAGTGATCGACATTCCCGGCGCCGCGGAGTCGGCAGCCGCGGATGGCAAAGGCCACCTCTATAACGTGATGGAGAACCTCAGCACCATCGTCGACATCGACACTCACACGCTGAAAGTCGTCAATCAGTGGCCGCTCGCGCCCTGCGAGGGCCCGTCGGGTGTCGCGATGGACACGCAGACGCGCCGCATTTTCATTGGCTGCCACGGCGGAGGAGAGAACAATGGCGGCGTAATGGTCGTCTTCAATCCCGATGCCGGCAAGGTCGTCGCCACTTTGCCCATCGGCGGCAGAGGCAACGACGCTGTGCGCTTCGATCCCGGCGCGAAACTGGCTTTCGCATCGGAGGGTGAAGGCGATATCACCATCGTTCGCGAAGATTCGCCCGAAAAATTCACCGTGCTGGGTAACGTGAAGACGGAACGCGGCGCGCGGACCATGGAGTGCGACACTTCCACTCATACGCTTTATTCCGTCACCGCCCAATTCGGCCCTCCTCCGCCGCCCGATCCCAACGCTTCGGCGCAAGGCAGACGCGGCCGCTTCCGCCGCGGACCAATGATCGCCGGCAGCTTTAAGCTGCTGGTGATTCCGAATCACTAATCGGTTTCATCGGTAGCCATAGCCGTAAGGCGCGACGGACATCGTCACCGTTTCTGAACGTCATCCGGCCAGGCGATCGTCAGCAGGAACGCGCTTTCAACGATGCCCTCCACGTCATGAGGAACGTCATGTTCCAGCGTCAGCACTTGTCCGGCCGCCAGCTCGACCGATCGTTCGGCCGTGCTGAACCGGATTTTTCCCTCCAGGGTCTGAACCGAAATTCGCCCCTCGGTTCGGTGCTGCTCCAAACGTCCACCTTGCTTCAGCACCACCAGCACGACGCGCAAATCCGGATACTTTGCAAGCGTCTTTGCCGTATGGCCCGATTGCCAGCGGCCTTCCGATCGCAGTTGCTTGATTTCGCGTTCGAGATCGAATGTTAAAAGTTGCGCCGTCAGAATTCCCACTTCGTGTTCTCGTCCGGTTTGCGGATTCGCGTCCGCCATCACTTGCCTCCTCGCGCAGATTGCAGCGCCTTATGCCACCACGCCATTGTGGCCAGCGACGCGAACCGATTCAAGCACCGAGTTCCGCGTTCGACCGTGAGCCCTTTACTGCATCCCGATGGTTTGTATCGGGAAGCCCGGCACGTGGCGTTTCCGCATCGCTATCTAACACGGCCTTCAAACCCGATTTAATTTTGCTATCATCCGCGCGTGCCACTTTCATGGAATGAAATTCGCCACCGCGCTATTGCCTTCTCTAAACAATGGACCGGCGTTCGAAGCGAGCGGGGCGAGAAGCAAACCTTCTGGAACGAATTTTTCGACGTGTTCGGAATCCGCCGTCGCGCCGTCGCTAGCTTCGAAGAGCCAGTCCATAAAATCTCCGGTAAATACGGCTACATCGACCTGTTCTGGCCCAGCATTGTCCTTGTCGAGCACAAGAGTCTCGGTGAAGACCTCGGCAAGGCCAAATCCCAAGCCTTCCGCTACATTCAGGACCTTATTCACGAAGGCCGCCTGGACGAAATACCCCGCTACGTCATCGTTTCAGACTTTGCGCGAATCGCCCTCCACGACCTTGAACCGGAAGATCAGCGGCCCCTGCCGCTTTTTGAAGGCCGCCGCGTGCACACCACCGAATTCGCACTCGCCGACCTCCACAGCTACATCCACCACTTCGCCTTCATCCCCGGCTACAAGCAGTACAGGTTCGAAGAGCAAGACCCGATCAACATCAAGGCCGCCGAAATCCTCAGCCGCCTGCACGACGCGCTTGAAAAAGGCGGCTACACCGGCCACGATCTTGAACGCTTCCTCGTTCGCATCCTCTTCTGCCTGTTCGCTGAAGACACCAGCATTTTTGAGCGCGAGTCCTTCAGGCTCTATATCGAGAACCGCACCGCCCCGGACGGCTCCGACCTCGGCATACATCTCGCCCGCCTATTCGAGGTGCTCAATACACCCGAAGAGAAGCGCCAGAAGAATCTTGACGAAATGCTCGCCGCGTTTCGCTACGTCAACGGCGACCTCTTCAAAGAAAACCTGCACTTCGCCGACTTCAACCGCGACATGCGCAACGCATTGCTTGCCTGCACGCGCTTCGACTGGTCGCGAATCTCTCCCGCAATTTTCGGCTCATTGTTTCAGGCAGTCATGGAGCCGCGCGAACGCAGGCAGATCGGCGGGCACTACACCAGCGAGCGCGACATCCTCAAGCTTGTCCGCTCTCTCTTTCTGGATGAATTGAAGGCCGAATTCGAGCGTGCCAAGAACAACAAAGCCGAACTTCGCCGCTTACACGACAAGATTGCGAGCCTCCGCTTCCTCGATCCGGCCTGTGGCTGCGGCAACTTTCTCGTCGTCACCTACCGAGAATTGCGCTTGCTCGAAATCGAAATCCTCAAGCTGCTTTTTCCTGGCGATCAACCCGAACTCGATGTCCAGCGCCTCTCCCTCGTCGATGTTGATGCCTTCTACGGAATCGAAATCAGCGAGTGGCCCGCCCGCATCGCCGAAGTCGCCATGTGGCTCATGGACCACCAGATGAACAATCGCCTCTCCCAGGCCTTTGGCCAGTATTTTGTCCGCCTGCCGCTAAAAAAATCTCCCACCATCATTTGCGACAACGCTCTTCGCCTCGATTGGAAAACAATCCTTCCACCCGATAAATGCAGCTACGTCCTCGGCAACCCACCCTTCGGCGGCAAACAATTCGCTAATCTCGACCAGAAAGCTGACATGGAACACGTCTGGCGCGCGGTCAAGGGCGCCGGGGTTCTGGACTACGTCACTGCGTGGTACGCAAAAGCCGCAGATTACATTGCAGGCAGCAAGATCGTGGTGGGTTTTGTTTCCACCAACTCTATTACCCAGGGTGAACAGGTCGGAATCCTTTGGAGGAGCCTATTCCAGCGGGGTATGAAGATCCACTTTGCCCACCGCACGTTCGCGTGGGAAAGCGAGGCCCGTGGAAAAGCCCACGTCCACGTCGTCATCATCGGATTCGGAGCACCCGATGGCGGCGGCAAACTCATCTATGAGTATGACGAGAAGAGTGGTCAATCCAGCGCTTCAACTGTCACGAACATCAGCCCATACCTTATAGAAGGTCCTGACCTGACCATCGCTCTGCGGTCCGAGCCGCTGTGCCACGTCCCGGAAATCGTTTTCGGAAGCATGCCTAACGACGGGGGCAACCTAATTCTCAACGACGATGAACGCGGCGCGCTCCTCGAGAGAGCGCCTCAAGCTAACAAGTTCATTCGCCGATTCCTCGGGGCCGAGGAATTCCTCCATGGTGAATCGCGCTGGTGCCTATGGCTCACTGATGCCTCACCGACCGAGCTTCGCAAGGCACCGGAGATCATGGAACGCGTAGAGCGGGTGCGCGAGCACCGACTGGCAAGCAAGCGGCCCACCACCAGAGAGCTTGCAGCCACACCGACATTATTTGGCGAAATTCGTCAACCTAGCAGCGAATACCTCCTGATCCCGTCCGTCTCCTCGGAAAATCGACGCTACGTCCCAATGAGTTTTATGCCAAGCACGGTCATTGCGAGCAATCTGGTCTTGGTCATCCCAACGGCCAACCACTACCACTTCGGCGTGCTCACCTCCCAGATGCACATGGCCTGGGTCCGCCAAGTCTGCGGACGACTGAAGTCCGACTACAGATACTCTAACAAGCTCGTGTACAACAATTTTCCGTGGCCCGAAAATCCGACTTCTAAGCAAAGGCTTGCCATCGAGAGCGCTGCGCAAAGCGTGCTCGACGCGCGCCAGAAATTTCCCGGCAGCACGCTTGCCGATCTCTACGATCCGCTCGCCATGCCACCCGAACTCGTCAAAGCCCATGCCGACCTCGATCGAGCCGTGGACCTCTGCTATCGCCCGCAGCCATTCCAGAACGACCGCCAACGCGTCGAATTCCTCTTCACCCTCTACGAGAAACTGACCGCCCCACTAATCGCACCCAAGAAGAAATCGCGCCGCCGCGAACCCTCACCCGCAGACTAGGCCGGTCATTGCGCGTGCCCCGGTTGGCCATAGAGTCAAAACTTCCAGACTGGTAGCCGCCGGGCCAGTTTTCCACAGCCGTTCCAAAACGGAACGCGGCGGACGGTTCTAGTACCGCGATACACTATTGACATTGTGGTGAATATATGCTACATTCGTTCGTTTTTATGCTCCCCCAAAACCACAACATGGCAACGCCAACACAGAAAGTAGCCCCGCTCCCACCAAGTCGCGACAAAAACCGCCACTCTTCAAGTATTACTTTCACCACCTTGGGCGAAGGACACGCCGTGCCATCAATTTTCGCCGTAACTCCAGCTGCATCAACAAAAGTCCGAAAATTGATGGACACACTTTGCGATCCGTTCAGGATCGCAATCCTGAGCGGAGCAACGCGAGCGAAGGATCTCCCGGCGCTCGCCCGCTCGAAAGTAACCGCTTTCTTACTCGATACACCTGTCGAGATAAAATCGAACCTAACCGACGCCCAATCAACGAGATCACCAAAAACTTCTCGATACACTTTTCATATGTTCGGGAAAGGAGATTTATAGCCTAACTCAATCAAAATTCGGACCGAGCCAAGCGAACCATGCAACTGTGACTCTACTGGGCCAGCGTCTTGCTCATCGGAACGGCAGCCGGTACACTTTCGTGTCCCGGAAATGTCGTGTCGCGGAAATGGCACGGAAAAGCGACAGAACGGGCGACGGAACGAGCGACAGAGGCAGCGACAGAACGAGCGACAGAACGGGCGACAGGACAAGCCGCACGGAGGGCTGATTGCGCGACGGAATCAGCGAGAGACAAGCTGCAGGGAGGACTGATTGCGCAGGGCGGTGATTGCGGGGAACTGGAAGATGTACAAGACGCGCGAGGAGACGCGCGCGTTCTTCGACGCGTTCAAGCCGCTGGTCGCGGCTACGCGGCACTGCGACGTGGTGGTCGCCCCTCCTTTCACCGCCCTTGATACTGCGGTCGAAGCTGCACGAGGAACCGCAATCGGGATCGCGGCGCAAAACCTGCATTGGGAGAAAGAGGGCGCCTTTACCGGCGAGATTTCGGCCCGCATGCTGGTTGATGTTGGCTGCAAGGGCGTGATTATCGGCCACTCCGAACGGCGGCAATATTTCGGCGAGACCGACGAATCCGTAAATAAGAAGACGCGTGCCGCGCTCGCGGCTGGCCTGATGCCCATCGTTTGCGTCGGCGAAACGCTGGCTGAACGGGAAGGGAATCAGACGCAGGCCGTGCTGAAACGTCAATTCGAGGGCGGAATGGCTGCGTTGACCGCCAGCGACTTCTCGCGTATCCTTATCGCCTACGAGCCTGTGTGGGCCATCGGAACCGGGCGCACGGCCACTCCCGAAATTGCCGCGGAATCGCACCGCTATATTCGGGAATTGGCGGCGCAGCGGTTTGGAGCCGAGCAGGCGTCCGCGGTGCGAATCCTCTACGGCGGCAGCGTCAAGCCCGACAATATAAAGGGATTGATGGCGCAGGCGGAGATTGATGGCGCGCTTGTGGGCGGCGCGAGCTTGGATCCCAAGTCGTTCGCGTCTATCGTGAATTATGAGTGATGCAGCGGCTTGGCGGATTTCGAGCCCAGCCTGAGTGCTAAAAAGAATCGAGGAATCAGAAATGCCAGGATGGGGAAAGTGGGGAGTGGCGATCGCTGCGGCGTGCGCCTTGGTGTACTTGGGATGGCACGTCAGCTACGTGCTGGTAACGGTTCACATCCTGGTGTGCTTCATCCTGATTGTCGTCATTATGCTGCAGAGCGGCAGCGCGGCCGACTTGGCCGGTGCGTTCGGCGGCGCCGGTAGCCAGACTGCTTTTGGTCCGCGCAGCGCGACCACTTTTCTTTCTCGCGCGACCACCTGGTGCGCGATCGTCTTCATGATGAGTTCGCTTGCTCTGTCGTTGAGGCGTGCGCCGGCGGGAGCGCTGGAGCAGGGCCAGGGTTCGATCCTGGAGCAGACGAAACAGTCTGCCCCCGCACCCGCCAAACCCAACGTGCAGATCCCGGTGAAGAAGCCGGCTCCAGCTCCGGCTCAGCCACAGCAAAAGCCGCCGCAGAAGTAGGCATACATGAAGGCGAGCGGGACTGCGCTTTATCCATTCGTACCGTCCGGCGCGAATTTTGCGAAGTCGCTGGAGTTTTTTGCCGCTCTCGGTTTTCAGGCGGATTGGAACCAGAACGGCCTGGCGGCGTTAAGATTCGGCGAGGCTTTCTTTCTTCTACAAGACATCAACGTTCCCGATTGGCAGAAGAACCAGATGATCGTGCTTGAGGTGGCCGATCTCGACGCATATTGGGCGGAACTGAAATCGAAAGATCTGCCAAGCTTGTTCGAGGGCGTTAAGGTCCGGCCGCCGACTGATTTTGCCTGGGGCCGAGAGATCCATATTATCGATCCGGGAGGAGTCTGCTGGCATCTGCGCGGCAAAAGCTAAGGAATGTCGCGAAGCTTGAGAACTCCTTGATGCAGGATCACGTTGCAGCCATATTTAACGACTGGTTTGACATTCGATTCCTTCGGCGTTTACGATTACCTCGACGCGGTCGTGGCGGAACTGGCAGACGCACCAGCTTGAGGGGCTGGCGGTAGCAATACCGTGGTGGTTCGAATCCACTCGACCGCACCAATTACAAACCCTGAAACCCGTACATGTCAGGGTTTGAATCATCAAACCCTGAAACCCTACCTTCCCGTTTCCTTTCTTTTCATCTGTTGGAAGTCACGTTCAAAGATTCGCGGCGGATGTGCAGCATCTTCAGCCTTCCATCGCCGAACCTTTACAGCCGCTTGCGGCGCGATGCCTGAACTGTGCCAGAATGGCGGGTTGTCTTGTGACAGGCGCTCGTGGTGCTTTGGTGCTTACAGAAGGATCGAAGACCGGCCAAGTGCGTACCGACGTGTTGTGGTGCCCAGAGCATAATGCGGGAGTGCGGTCTGCTGACGGACAGCTCGTTTGCGAAGCAGGGCACGACATTCCGATAGAATGTGGCGTGCCGGTATTTGCGGCCGATCCGCGGCGCGAACCGACGCCGCTGAATATGCCTGCGATGGATGTACGAACGCAGCCGAGCGCTGTCGACGAGTTCGTTGACGACTGGATCGTGAACACGAACGGGAACTTATGCTGGCGGGTTCGAGGTCGTTTACCGAGGTATCCCATTCCAGCCTGGCCGGCGCGTCCGGCGAGCAAACCGGACGGAACATTGGTTGATATTGGGTGCAGTTGGGGACGTTGGACGATTGCGGCAGCGCGTTCGGGATACGCCACGTGGGGAATCGACGTTCATATCAACGCGCTTTGGGCGGCACGGCGCGTCACGCGCGAACTGGGAGTTCAATCGGATTTTGCGTGTTGCGATGCGGCCCACCTGCCGTTTCGCCCGAACAGCATCGATTTCGTTTTTTCCTATAGCGTCCTGCAGCACCTCGCCAAGGATGCCGTGCGCACAGTGCTGAAGGAAATTGCACGGATTCTTCGGCCGGGCGGAACGTGCCTTGTTCAGCTACCGAACGCCTTCGGGGCTATGAGCCTGCTTCGACGGGCGCGGCGTGGATTCCGCGAGGCGGCTGCGGGAACGTTCGAAATGCGTTATTGGAAGCGCAGGGAAATTCAGCACGCCTTTCGCGATGCCGGCCTCAGCGACGTGCATTTTGGCGCTGAAGGTTTTTTCCTCCAGAATACGCAACGCGATGATTCCGATTTGCTGTCGACAGCGGGAGCAATGGCGATGCGAACGTCGTTGGCGTTGCGCGACCTGGCTAACCGCGCGCCCGCGCTTGTGCGATTTGCCGACAGCCTTTGGGTCGAGGCGAAAAAAGGGAGATAAAGAGGCGATCAGGCAATGACCGCGCGTGTTCGAGCTCAACGTGGAGTTTGCCGGAACACGGGGCACCACGATCCGGCAACAACTTGGCGTGCGTGTGGAGGCGCGGCACCGGCAGCAATGTTTGCGGTCGCGCTCACAGTTCTAGTGGGTGCGTCGGTCTATTTTTTTGTGTGGGGGAAATGGAATCCACCGGCCGCGATCACACCGGTCGGTAACGAGATCGACGCGCAGTATCGACTTACTCTGATCGTAACCGGAGCGGTTTTTATCCTCGCGCAACTAGGGTTGGCGTTCGCGATCCTGCGGTACCGCGATCGCGGCAAGGTCGCGCACTACTCACATGGAAACAGTAAACTCGAATTCGTTTGGACATTTTCGACCGCGGTGGTTTTTCTCGGGCTGGGTTTGCTCGGATACAAGGCGTGGGGGACGCGCAGGCTTACGCCGGCCGCACCCAATGCGGTTCGGATCGAGGTTACGACCGCTCAGTTTGTCTATTACTTCCGTTATCCCGGACCGGACGGGAAATTCGGCAGTACGAGTCCGAAGTTGATCGATCCGGCGACGGGTAATCCGCTGGGAATCGTCCCAGGCGATCCGGCGGGGCGCGACGACATCGTCGTGCCAACGCTCACGGTTCCGGTGAATCGTGAGATCGAGCTCCTGATCCGCTCCCAGGATGTGATCCACAGTGTGTTCGTTCGCGAGTTGCGCTTACAGCAGGACTCCGTGCCGGGAATGACGGTTCCGTTGCACTTCACGCCAAATAGAACGGGCCGATACGACATTGTTTGCACGCAGTTGTGCGGGCTGGGGCACCATCGCATGCACAGTTATCTGAATGTGGTCAGCAGATCCGAGTACGAGAAATTCCTGACCCAGCAGGAACGATTGCTGCAGCAGACGAGCAGTCAATGAGCTTCATCGTACAGCGTGGAGTCGCCGGGTGAGCGTGAAAGTCGAAGTGTCGGCGCGCACTCAGGCTGCACGGCTGCAAGCGGCGTCGGGCGGTCCCACCAGTTTTGTCCGCAAGTACATTTTCAGCACAGACCATAAGGTGATCGGTATTCAGTACTATTTCCTGGCTCTCGCCGCAGTTATCGCCGGAGTCATCCTCTCGGCGTTCATGCGCCTGCACCTCGCGTGGCCCGGGCTGCAAGTTTTCGGCGGCACGATGAAGCCGGAGACGTATGAGGCCCTGCTGACGATGCATGGGACTCTGATGGTTTTCTTTGTGCTTACGGTGGCGCCGCAGGGAGGTTTCGGGAACTATCTTCTACCGATTCAGATTGGCGCGCCGGAAATGGCGTTTCCGCGACTCAACATGCTGTCGTTCTGGATCACGTTTCTGGCGTTCGCATGCATGATTTCCGCGTTTTTCGTGCCGGGAGGCGCGCCGCTGAGTGGATGGACCGCATATGCACCATTGAGTTCGCTCGGGCAGGTAACAGGGCCGGGCGAGGGCCTCGGACAGACGATGTGGCTCGTCAGCATAGGATTGTTCTGCGTCGCGACGTTGTTAGGCGCGCTCAACTTCATTTCGACCACGATCGACATGCGCGCACCGGGAATGACGTTGTTGCGCATGCCTTTGACTGTCTGGGCCTGGTTTGTGACGGCGATCTTGTCCCTTCTATCGTTTGCGGTGCTGCTGGCTGCCGCGATCATGCTGCTACTGGACCGGCTGGCGGGCACGAGCTTCTTCGTTCCGGCGGGAATTGTCGTCAGTGGAAAGCTGCAGGCTCACAGCGGCGGATCGCCGCTCTTGTGGCAGCACCTGTTCTGGTTTTTTGGGCATCCGGAGGTGTACATCACGATTCTTCCGGCTATGGGCGTGACGTCGCACGTGCTCTCGATTTTTTCCCGGAAGCCTGTTTTTGGCTACCGTGCGATGGTGTCGGCCACTTGCGCCATCGGCGTGCTGGGGTTCCTGCTGTGGGGCCATCATATGTTTGTCAGCGGGATGAGCCCGTATTCGGCGTTCGCGTTTTCAATGGCGACGCTGGCGATTGGCGTGCCGTCGGCAATCAAGACATTCAATTGGCTGGGAACTTTGTGGCGTGGAAAGATCCAGTTCACAACCGCGATGTTGTTTGCGCTCGGGTTCGTGTCTGTATTCGTGACCGGCGGGCTTTCGGGACTGTTTTTGGCGCAGCCTGCGGTGGATAGCCTGCTGCACGGGACGTACTACGTGGTTGCGCATTTTCATCTGGTGATGAGCATGGCGGCAATATTTGGAATTTTCGCCGCAACGTATTTATGGTTTCCAAAAATGTTCGGACGAATGATGAACGAGACGCTGGGTAAAGTACATTTCTGGTTCACGTTCGTCGGCGCATACCTGATTTTCGTTCCGATGCACTTCGTCGGCCTGGCGGGCGGCGTGCGGCGGTACGCGGATTTTACGGCGGTGCCATATTTGTGGAGCTTGCAGCCCCTGCAGAGGTTCATAACGTGGGCCGCGCTGGTTACGGCGTCCGCGCAGCTTTTATTTTTCTGGAATTTGTTCCGGAGCTTGCGTCACGGTGAAAAGGCCGTAAGGAATCCGTGGCGAGCGACGACACTTGAGTGGATCACAAGCTCTCCGCCTCCCCACGACAATTTCGCAGGAGAATATCCGCGCGTCTATCGAGGCCCATACGAGTTCAGCGTTCCAGGCGCGAGCGAAGATTTTGTTATGCAGAGCGAGGGCGACAATGTCTGAGCATCCGCGAACCTCGCGTTTCGATTTTGCCGGCAAGAACGGCGGCGACGGCGTGAGGCTGCTTGACGCAAGCGGCCTCGTCCCTCAAAGGACCTACGTTACGGGAATGACGATGGCTCTCGGCGGAATACTGATGTTCTTTATGGCATTGGTCAGCGCGTACGTCGTCCGCAAGGGAATGCCGAATAGCGGTTGGATCGCGATCCCGGAGCTGCCCAGAATCTTATGGCTGAACACATGCGTGCTCGTCGCAAGCAGCGTCGCGCTCGTGTTCGCACACGCACGTTTTCGCGCTGAGGACGATCCGGGATTCCGGCGATGGTGGATCGTCGCAACGGCTCTTGGAATCGGCTTCCTGGCGGGACAGATCATCGCCTGGAGGGAATTGGTCGAACGGGGCGTCTATCTTGCAACGAACGCGAGCAGCAGCTTCTTTTACCTCTTCACCGCGGCGCACGGATTGCATCTCGCAGGCGGAATCGTCGCTTTGATATGGATCCTGCTGCATCCGACGCGCCGACTAACGCGAGGAACGGCGACCGAAGTCGCCGCAATGTACTGGCACTTTATGGACGGCATTTGGCTATTTCTATTTCTGGTTCTGCTCGTGGAGCGATGAAAGCCACCGCAAACTGCCGCAATCCGAAGCGGTTCTGGAAGATCGGCGTGCTCGTGGCGATCGCGCTTGTTTTCGGCTTTTGGTGCGGCGCGGCAGCCGCGTCGTTCACCCACTATCAACATGCCACCGCGGCGCACGGACAAGCGAATGCAACGCTTCGACGCGGCATCCTCATTCTTGCCGTGCCGACCTTGGCGTTGTTCGCCCTGATCGCTGCGATTGTTTATAGGCGGCGCAACGTCTCGCGCTAGCAAGACGCTTGCACGGGCCGCCTACGTCATCTCACTCACCGCGCATACCCACTCTTCCGAGCGCCTGCACTATTGGTTCGGCAGCGCGGGCAAGTGCGGGTGGTGATCCGGGTACGGCGGTTTCGGATACTGTGGCAGCGGATGTTCCTTCAGCTGCTCCATCGCGACCGCGACCGCCTTTTCGAGCTGCGGGTCGTGGCCTTCACGGACGAGCTTCGGATCCTGCCAGACTTCAACGTCCGGCGGAATGCCATGGTTCTCCACTTCCCAATGGCCATTCAGGCCGCCAATGGCGGTACGGGGAGCGGTGACCGTTCCGCCGTCCATCAGCACGGGATAGCCGCCGATGCCCACAAGTCCGCCCCACGTGCGCATGCCTACGAGCGTGCCGACGCCCTCCTTCCGGAAGAGCCACGGCATGGCATCGCCGCCCGAACCGGCAAACTGGTTGATGAGCATCACTTTCGGCCCATAAATCGCCATGGTTGGGTCCATCATGCGCCGGCCGTCGCGCGGGAAGATCAGCGCCTCAGGCTTGCGGTTCAGATAATCGATGATGTAGTCGGCAATCTGGCCGCCATGGTTGAAGCGCTCATCGAGAATCGCCCCTTCCTTGCCGACCTGCGCGAAGAAGTAGCGGTTGAAGCTGGTGTAACCGCCGCCTCCAGTGTCGGGCAGATAGACATAAGCGAGCTTGCCGCCGCTCAGCTTGTCCACCAGCCGCCGATTGCTTTCGATCCAGTCAAGATGGCGCAGGGCGCGCTCGCTGGGTATCGGAACCACGGTGACTTCGCGAGAGCCGGTAGTATTTGGATTCGGGCCGACGCGAATCACAGTCTGCTTGCCGGCGGTTTCCTGAAATGCCTGATAAACGTTTTCGGAGGAAGTGAGTTCGCGGCCGTCGACGGCGAGCAAATACTCGCCCTCTTTTACGTTGACGCCCGGCTCGGTGAGCGGCGCTTTGAGTTGCGGGTTCCAGTTTTCGCCGCTGTAAATTTTGGCGAAGCGATAGCGGCCGTTTTCGACGGTGTAGTCGGCACCAAGAAGACCCACGTTGACCTTCGGAGTATCCGGTTCCGCGCCGCCGCGAATGAACATGTGCCCAACGGACATATAGCTGAGCATCTCCCGGAACAGGAAATTCAAGTCTTCGCGGCTGGCGAGTCCCGGCAGATATGCGGCGAATTCCTTTTCCGCGGCGGCTATATCGTATCCGTGATAGTGCGGATCGTAGAAAAAGTCGCGCTCGATGCGCCAGACTTCACGGTACATCTGGTTCCATTCCTCGCGCGGCACGACGCGAACTTCCATATCATCCGTCTTGAGCATTCCTTTCCCGGCCTGAACGGGATGCGAAGCGTCCGCGATGAACCAGTGTCGCGCCTGGGTGTACAGAATCTTCTCGCCGTCGGAGGAAACGGTGAAACCCTGGATGCCGCTCGCGATGTTCTCGACTTTCCGCGACTTCAAGTCGAATTTTTTGATGCTAAGCTGCGGCGGACCGAACGAAACGGAAACAACCGGGCCCTCCGAAAAATAGATTTCGCCTTCTTTCCCGGCATATAGGTCTTGATATCCGCCCGCAGGAATTGGGAGAGCCAGGATGCGTTGGAGAATGCCTTCGAAATCGATTTCAACCTTGGGCGGTTCTTTCGATTTGTCGGAGGCTTTCTCACCGGACTTCTGCGACTCACCGGCTTTCGCGGCGGCGGCCTGGCCGGAAGAGCCAGCGGAAGCTTTCTCGTCATCGCTCTCCGGCGGAATGGGGGAAGGCAAATCCTTCCGCAGCACGGCCACATAGATGCTGCTCGTTACGGGGTGCTCGTCGCTGGTCATGTCGAGCCCTGCAGCAGTCAGACCTGTGTTCGTGCTGGCAAGAAAATAGAGGTACTTGCCGCTCTTGTCGAACTTCGGATTGCTGCAATCGCTCATGCCATCCGTGATTTGCGTCACTTGCTTGGTGGCAAGCGAATAGACGAACACGGCTTGCATGTAATTGGAGAGTCGTTTCGTGTAGGTGATCCACTGGCTGTCCGGCGACCACGATTCGCTAAGCTCGTTGCCGAATCCCTCGTATTGCGACGTGTCGACTTTTACCGGCGTGGGATGATCGATATCGACGTACCAGAAATTGAGGAATTTGTCCGCGTATGCAATTTTCTTGCTGTCGGGCGACCACACCGGACTGTAGTAGAACGCCGGCTTGCCTAAATTGATGACCTTCGGCGGTTCGAGGCCCTTCTGATCGCGGATGTGGAGTTCGTATTCGCCCGATGCATCGGAGAAATACGAAATCCAACGCCCGTCGGGCGACCATGCGGGTTCGCGTTCGGCGGCGCCTGCCGTGTTGGTGATATCGCGGATGTCGCCCTTGTCGGCCGGCACAGTAAAGATGTCACCGTGTGCTTCAAAGACGGCGCGTTGCCCGCTGGGCGAGATGTCTGCGTCCTGGATCTGATCGGCAACCTTTACCCAGTGCGGGAGCAATTGCGGCATATCGGCGGACACGGTGACGTGCACTTCGCGATCGCTGTGCGACTTCAGATCGTAGAGGTGAAGGACGCCGAACTGCGAATAAACGATGGCGCCGGGCCCGGCGGATGCGGACGTGATATCGAAACCGTGGTTGTCGATTGCGCGCGTGACTTTCTGTGAGCCGGTGTCGTAGGCGAAGAGAGTACGCGCGCCGTCGCGGTCAGACAGGAAGTAGACGGTCTTGCCCACCCACATAGGGTCGCCGTCATTTGAATTTTCGCGTGGAACCTTAACGACGCTGGAATCTGCGAGATTCGCAATCCACACGGGCGTCGTCTGGCCGCCGCGATAACCTTTCCAGTCGGGCTCCCATTGAAAGACGGGAACGTAGGCCATGTGGGTTCCGTCGGGAGAGTAGGATCCGTCCTCGGCCATTCCCAGTGGCAGCTGCGCAGCCAGACCGCCTGTCACCGGCACCGTAAACAGATGGTGCGGATCGTTGTCGCTCGTGCGCGACGACTGAAACAGGATGCTCTTGCCGTCGGGAGTCCATCCGAGTGCGATGTCAGGGCCGGGATGATATGTGAGCCGGCGCGGCTCGCCGCCCGTCGACGGCACGACGTAGACGTCAACGTTGCCATCGTAATTGCCGCTGAACGCCACCATTGATCCGTCGGGCGAGAAGATCGGGCCGGTCTCCAGATCGGTTCCGGTCACAAGGCGGTGCGCATCGCCGCCTTCGCGCGGCACGGTCCAGATATCGCCCCCATAGACGAACGCGATTTGCGTTTTGCTGAGCGTAGGAGTTTGCAGAAGCAGCAGTTTCGGCCCGGTCGTCGCGTTTCGAGCGCCCGCAAACACAGGGGAAACATGAATCGCCGCAAAAACGGCGAGGACGAGCAGCGGCAACTTCACGAACATCGACTTCATAGCTGGGTTCCTCCACATTGTCGCGCTTGCATCGCGCGTTAATACACTGGTACTGGTATGGCTTTCGTGCACGCCCCGGTCGGTCGCCTAGTATATGACGTTTGGAAGAATTTGGGATGAAAGGTTTATGCGGCGCACGGTATGCGAATGGCGTCGCAACGGCGGTGGCCGGAAAGCTAAGCCAACGTCACCTTCAGGGCGATCGCGTAGTCCAAGTGCCGTTCTTGCGGCAGGCTTACTCTGAGGCCCGCAGGCTCCTGCGCCCACTTTATGACATCCGGTGCCCCAAGTTGCTCAACGTGTGCAATCTTCGGGGGCGACTGGGGACTGTGCGTGCCGAGTGAGTGCACAACAATATCCTCGCCGGGCCAACCCATCACGAAGACGTAAAGCGCATTAGCCTTGGTTGTGAATCGAATGTCTTCGGCCGTGAGCGGCTTACGCCTGCCTTCATCAAATCCGCCGCCCGGCTTTGCCGCTGCGACACTTGGACCCTCGCCGTAAATCTTCCACGGCCGCGTGCCGTGAATGGCTTCGCTGTTGATCGCCATCCAGTCGGTGATCGCCGCGAGAATTTTCATTTCGTCCGGATCAAGCTGACCGTTATTAGGCAACGGGAAATTGAGCAGCAGATTTCCGTTCTGACTAACGATGTCGACGAGCATGTCGATCACCGTCTTCGGCGTTTTGTAACCGTGCTTCTTGTACAGCGGACGGCTATAGTGCCAATCGCCGACGCACGTGTCGGTCTGCCAGTGCGAAGGCCGGATCATGTTCGGCAGCCCGCGCTCATAATCGAGAACGCATGTGCCGATCGCAGAGTCCTCCGGGCGCTTGCTGGTGTAGACCGCTTGCGTCTGGCCGCCGTGCAAGCTCGCATTCAGGTTGTAAAGGTTGGCAACCGCACTGGAGCCGTACTCCTCGAATGGCATCGGCCCGTCGGTGTAAAGGATGTCGGGCTGGTAATGGTTGACCAAATCCTGAATTCGAAGAAACCACTGGCGTTTCCACTTTTCAGGGATGCCGGAATCGTTCCAGCCGAATTCGTCGGGGGTCTTGTCTCTCGACCACCGTTCGCAGCCTGCATCGTGATACAAGTCCGCATAAGCGGGATTCCGTCCATCATAAGGAACGCCGGCGAGAGGACCGCCCTGATCGCTGCCATGGCTTACCGCAAACCATTTGTAGCTGATCCAGAGGTGCTCGCTAACGCCGAATTTGAGCCCATGCTTCAGCGCGGCGGCGCGCCATAATCCCACAACGTCACGATGCGGTCCGACCTTCACTGCGTTCCATCGCGTATGCTTGGAATTCCACAGATCGAAATTATCGTGGTGGACGCCCATGCTCATGAAGTACTTCGCTCCGGCGCGCTTGTAGAGCTGGATCAAATGTTCGGGATCCCAATCAGCGGCTTTCCATCGCGGGCACAAATCTTTGTAACCGACTTTCGACGGGTGCCCGTAGTGCTCGACCTGATATTCATACTGGCTGGTGCCTTGAATGTACATGTTGCGCGCGTACCAATCGCCCTGCTCAATGCCCGATTGCGGTCCCCAGTGCGCCCAAATGCCAAACTTGGCGTCCTCGTACCACTTGGGGATTTCGTATTTCTGGAGAGATTCACGAGTACCCTTGAATGGGCCCTGGTGGATAGGAAGATCGTTGGGAGGAGGGAAGTGCCGGCTGAACGCCAATGCCGGCGGGAGCGACGCCAACGTCTTCAGGACGGAACGTCGACTAAGGGTCAGAGTGCTTCTCCTTGAGGAAATGGAGCTCTCGAACCTACACCAATTAGCTTCCCAGGTGCTCACAGATTGTGAGCATCCTGGGAAGCGATGAGCCGGTCCAACTACGGAATAACTGACTATTGCCCTGATTTCTTCTGAAGGTCGAGACAGACCGAAACAGCTGTATTCGGGTTAATGGCTCCCTCGTCGAAGTCGATGTGGTGAATCTTTCCTTGCTTATCGATCACGAAGGTGGTGCGCCGGGCCCACTCGTACTTTCCTC
This sequence comes from Candidatus Acidiferrales bacterium, assembly GCA_036279175.1. Classification (GTDB taxonomy): domain Bacteria; phylum Acidobacteriota; class Terriglobia; order Acidiferrales; family UBA7541; genus Palsa-295. Next base: position 22,477 of record DASUJR010000074.1, read on the forward strand.
CCGTAACTTTGTACGGTTTGAGGATTCCGTACTTGGTAAGAACCGTGTGGTTCATGTCGCTGAGCAGGGGAAACGTGACCCCTATTTGTTTGGCGAACGCGGCATTCGCGGCGGGACTATCAATACTGATTCCGAAAACAGCGGTATTGCTGGATTGAAGCTTGGCCAAATCAGCCTGAATGGCCTGGAGTTCTTTCGTTCAACCACCGGTGAAGGCAAGAACGTAGAAGGCAAGCATCACGTTTTGCTTGCCTCTGTAATCGCTCAACTTAACGGGTTTCCATTGGTCGCTAGGAAGCGTGAAGTCGGGCGCCATGTCGCCAACCTTGAGGGTGGTGGTCGCCATGGCCGGCGATTCCTGGGCGGATGCGATCGAAGGCGTAGCAAACGGTACGGCCAGCAAACCCGCAAGTGCCACGACAGCCATTGTGCTTCGCTTCATTTTTCCTCCGGTCCGTTCAGGCGGACGCCCTCGGAACGGAAGCCGATTATAACTCGCGGAACGCCAATGCCAGAAGAGAAAGGAAATCCGAGGCTGCCAAACGGGGTGGGCTTTTCGCCGGCTCACTTTTGCGTAGCTTTTTTGAGAAGCTGCTGCAGGCGGTCAATCGGAATGGCCGGGGCGGTGTGGCCGTCCCGCCCGCGAACGGTGGTTGCGCGCAGAAGGGAATTGTCGATCGCCTCTTCTGTGGCGTCGATCACGCTTTCAAACAGCGGCGACAGCGAATCTTCGCTGAGTGTCTCAATGGGCGGTAGCGTGCGGGCTTTCTCCGGGATGCGATTCGTGGTTGAAAACGCAATCACGAAATCGCCGCTGCCGTTGCTGCCCGTTGCGCCTGAGCGAGCCATGCCGAAAATCGCTCGTTTGGCGAGTCGATGAAGCTGCCGCGAAGTGAGAGGCGCATCGGTTGCCACGATAATCATGCACGAGCCATCGGCGCGATTACCCATGAAGTCGCCGGGTTGCAAATATCTCCATACGGGAAGGCCGGCGATTGTCAGTCTGCCTCCGAAGTTCGTTTGGACCAGAACGCCAATCGTGTATCCGCCGGCTTGCGAGGGCAGGCGCCGAGAACTCGTCCCAATTCCACCCTTCCAGCCGAATGCGATCGTCCCTTCACCCGCGCCGACGGAACCTTCGTCGACGGGTCCGGCTCGGGCATTCGCAATCGCTTGCCGGATGTCGTCAGCAGAGACGTGGTGTCCACGAATGTCGTTCAACCAGCCATCATTCGTTTCGCCCACCACCGGATTAATGGAGCGAACGTCTTCATTGCCGGGGAGCGCCAATTCCCATGATGCGAGCGCTGCCGCGGCATCCCATACGCTCAGCGTGTTCGTAAGGATAATCGGGGTTTCGATCTGGCCAAGTTCGTTCACCTGGGTTGAGCCCACCAACTTTCCAAACGCGTTCGATACGTAGACGCTCGCCGCGACTTTATCCTGGAACATGTTGCCTGGGTGCGGAAGTATTGCCGTAACGCCAGTTCGAATGTCTTCGCCGCGAACGATCGTTACTTGGCCCACTTCAACGCCGGCAACGTCCGTAATCGCATTCAGCGGTCCAGGCGAATAAATGCCAATATCAATCCCGAGGTCGCGGGCACGCGGCCGAGTGTCCGGCGAATGGCCCGTTTGAGAAAAAATCGAAGAGGAGAACATAGCGGCGAAGAAGAGCCAAATAGCGATTCGCGGCACTGTCGGCACGCACGCATTCTAGTTCAAATTGCCCCCTTGGGCGAATCGACGGGTGGAGCAAATCAGAATAGGGCGTTCGGGCCGGCCACTCCGAACGACAGGACCATGGAAGACATTTTTAGTCGACGCGGATTTCCACGTGCGGGCGGCTATACGTGTTCGAGTTGCGTCAGCCGGAAGGGATCGCCGATTTTATCGTGGAGGTCGAGCCAGACACGATCGGGGATGGAGAAGAACACTTCGACGACCTTGGGATCAAACTGCCTGCCCGAAAATTTGCGGACTTCTTCGCGCACTTTCGAAATTGGCATAGCTTTGCGATAGGGCCGATCTGAGATCATCGCGTCGAGCGTGTCCGCTATCGCGAAAATCCTGGCTCCTAGAGGAATCTGCTCGCCTTTCAATCCGCGGGGATAGCCGGAGCCGTCATAGCACTCCTGATGCGAGAGCACAATTTCAGCGGCTTCCTTCAAAAAAGGAATGCGTTCCAGAACGGCGTATCCGATCTCGCAGTGCCTCCGCATAATTTCACGTTCTTCGGGGGTCAGCGGTCCAGGCTTTCGCAGAATTTGATCCGGGATTCCCATCTTCCCGATATCGTGCAGGAAAGCGCCGCGCGCGATATGCCGCAGCAGGTTCTTGTCGACGGCCATCTTGCGCGCCATCGTGATCGTAAACGCTGTAACGCGTTGGCAGTGACCCTCGGTTTCCGCATCTTTTGCATCGAGCGCGCCGCCCAGCGCTTCGAGCGTGTAGTCGTACGACTGCTCGAGATCCTGAATCGCTACGGAAAGCTGCTGCGTTCGCTCACTCACCAGGTTTTCAAGTTCGGTCTGGTACATCCGATTTTCGATCACCAGCCGCCGGTGTTCGAGCGCGCGGCGCACGCTAAGATGGAGCTGGTCCTTCTCGAACGGCTTCAGAATGTAATCGTATGCCCCGGCGCGGATTGCTTCGAGTGCGATGGAAATGTCGTGCATCGCCGTCACCATAATCACGGGAACGTCGAGATCGAGTGACCGCAATTGCGCGAGCAGCTTCAGTCCGTCCATCTCGGGCATTACGATGTCGCTCAAGACGAGGTCGAATGTGTCCTTGCCGAACGTCTCGAGGGCGATCCTACCGTTGGAGCAAGGCGTGCATCGATACCCTTGCGCCTCTAGAAGCGTCGAAACAACCTCCCGAATCGCTTCCTCATCGTCGACGACTAGTACTCGCTCTTTTTCAGTCATGGGCCGTCCGTGGCTGGTCTGGTCCTGTACGAACCCGCATTATAAAGCCAGGCACACGCCCCCGGCAGTCATGTTGCCCTAAGTTGTACTGACATGTTACGGTTCCCGTAGCTTCCCGAAGGCAAGGTTGTTCATAAAGCGATACTGACCGAAGCATAAGTTCTCGGGTGTCGTTCGGCACTTGATGCTCTCTTTGTCCAATCCGGGGTTTCTGGCGGCGGCATTTCTGAACTGCTCTGCCGCCCTTGTCCTGCTGATTTTGTATGTCCTCCTGGCGACGGGGTTCCCCGCGCGCTTCTTTCGCTGGTGGCTTTGCGGTTGGATGTTCTATATCTTCGCGGCGGCGCTGCAATTCTCGCGCTTTTGGAACGGGGCGGTGGGAATCGGCGCGATAGGAGCGGCAGCTTCGGTGCTCGCGGCTGCATGTTTCTTTGCGGCAGTTATTGAATGTCGCGGCGAGGGGACGCGCCTCCGTTATCTGTGGCCCCTGGGCGTACTGGCACCGCTGTTTTTTGCTCTTGTTGCCGGGCGCTCGATGGCTACCGCCCTGTGGTGTGAATCGATTGCCGAAAGCGCGCTGTTGATCGGCGCAGGGGCAGTGCTCTGGCGCTGGCAAACCTCCCAGCGCCGCGGCCTTGGCTGGAAATTGCTCGCAGGTTCCCTCGTAGTGTGCGGTCTCCACGGGGTGGACAAGGCAGCTTGGGGCAGTCAAAGTTTTGCGCTGCTGCGATTCTCGACGCACACCGTAATGGGCATTACGCTTGGCGTAGCTATGGCCGTCGTCGTCCTCGAAGCGGCTCGGGCGCGCACCGAAGACTTGAACGAGAAGCTGAAGGGCTTGGCCCTGATTACGGCTGAAGCAACACAATCGCTGCGGGTTACGGAGACGTTGGACGCTGTCCTGCGCCAGTTGATGAAGAGCCTGAGTGCAAGGCATGGCGCCGTCTTCGTTTGGCAGCAGGGCGTAGGTGCAAGTTCGCTCGCGCTCACCGCCTCTGTGGGTTTCGGGCCCAACTTTTCGTCGGCAAATGCGCGGGTGGACGCTTCGGAAGAGTGGGTCCGCCAGGCGCTTGAGAAGAGTCCGCAAATCGTCTCACGCCGCGCTTTTGGAACGGCAAAAATCCCACAATGGTTGCAAAGCGAAGGCTTAGCTGCCGCGGTACTGGTCTCGATCGGGCTGAAAGGCAAGCCACTCGGGTTACTCTGCATTGGATCTCCAAAAGCGGGCGGCTTCGACAGCGATGAAATAGAGTTTCTGTCGAACGTAGCCGATCTGCTCGGGCTGGCGGTCTGGAATGCGTCTCTGATCGAAGACGCAAGTATTTCGCGCCGGCAGTGGCTCGACACGTTCAATTCGATCGATGACCTCATCTTCGTGCACACGGCCGATGGTCACATTCTCCGCGCTAACCGAGCGCTGGCCTGGCATTTCGGTCTCGATCCAGACCTGGTGGAAGGCCAAGTCTTGCGTGAACTCCTGAAATCAGGCACAGCTCGCTGGAATATTTGCCCGTACTGCGAAGGCGCCGCAGGGAAGCCGGAGCAAATCGACCCAAGTTTCGGCGGCCATTTTCTCGTCACCACTTCCGGATTCTGCGATTCGGAGGGCAATGTACGGGGCACGATTCACGTGCTGAAGGACTTTACAGAGCGCCGCCAGGCAGAGAACAAATACCGCACACTTTTTGAAAAGGTCCAGGAAGGAATCTTCATCGCGACGCCTTCGGGGCGGTTCCTCGATTTCAATGACGCATTCATGCGAATGCTCCGGTACGAGAACCGGGAGGAGTTGCTGCGCGCCGACATACCCCTGGATCTTTATGTTGATCCGACGGAGCGTCAGAAACTTCAGAGATTGTTGAACGAGTACGGCGAGGTAACGGATTTCGAATTCCAGTTCCGCCGCCGTGACGGGGAAATCCGAGTTGCTCGCGAGTCCAGCTTCGTCACGCGGGATGAATCGGGAACGGTTGCCGCTTATCAGGGATTCATTCTGGACGTTACCGAGCAGAAGATCGCCGAAACAGAAATTCGCAGGCGCAACCGGGAACTACTCGCGCTCAATGCCATCGCCGACGTGTTGGCGCAGGCCGACAAGCTCCAGGACGCGCTTAGCCGCGCAGTAGCCAAGGTTACGGAACTCTTCTCCGCTGATGTGGCCGGCGTCTATTTCCTGGAGGAGGCGGCTGCAACCTTGAAGCCCGCAGCGAATTTCGGCTGTCTAACGGACTATGCGCGCACAATGGGCTCCGCGCAGATACCGCGCTCGCTGCTTCAGCAGGTCAGCCAGACGCATGCTACGTTGCTTTCCGGCTCGGCCTTAGCCGGAGTAGAGGAATTTCGCGAGCTATACCAGCAGGAGCGTCTTGCCGTTTCCCAGGTTGCGGTCCTTTGGACCAAGGATCGCATTATCGGCGCGCTCCTTGTTGCTTCACGCGACGTGCGCGAATTCTCCGCCGCCGAATTGAACCTGCTGGCTGCCGTCGGCAACCAAATTGCCATTACGATCGATAAGTCGCGCCTGCTACAGGAGAGCCGCGAAGCTTATGAAACGCTGCGCCAGATGCAGGAGCAGTTGCTGCAGAGCGAAAAGATGGCGGCAGTCGGCCAGTTGGTTTCCGGCGTAGCGCACGAGTTAAACAATCCACTCACCGCAATTCTTGGTTACAGCGAACTTCTAAAATCGGAAGACCGAGTCAGCGGGCGGGGCGCTGAATATCTCGAAAAATTGTATAAACAGGCCCAGCGCACGCATCACATTGTCCAGAACTTGCTTAGTTTCGCGCGCCAGCGCAAACCCGAGCGCGCTCCGGCGCAAGTCAACCGGGTCATCGAAGACACGCTTGCGCTTCGCGAGTACGACTTGAAGATTCATCGCATTCAGGTTCACCGCCAACTCGATCCGAAGCTCCCCGAAATCAGCGCCGATTTCCACCAGCTTCAGCAGGTCTTTCTAAACATCCTCAATAACGCGGTCGACGCTATTTCGGAGTGCAATCGTCCGGGAGAAATCCGCGTCCGGACTTTCGCTGTGGGTGACAACATCCGAGCCGAGTTCACTGACAACGGCCCAGGTGTCAAGAATCCTCATCGCGTTTTCGATCCGTTCTACACGACAAAGCCCGTCGGAAAGGGCACAGGCTTGGGCCTCAGCATTTGCTACGGCATCGTCAAAGAGCATGGGGGCGAGATCGAAGTCCGAAGCGACAATGGCCGCGGAGCAACGTTCGTCGTGAACCTTCCTGTGAGCGGCCTCAACGGAGATCAAACCGAACCGCCGTTTCCAAACACGGCCGAGACACGCACCGAACCAACACGCAAGAAAATCCTGCGATAGACCCGTTGTTTCTGAACGAATTCAGTTCAGATAGCCCTAGCACACCAAACGGACCGCATTTCGGAGAAGACTCGCTCGTTTGCGTGAGCACAAAGACACAATGCGGTCGCAAGACCAGCGCTGTCCGGGGATTGTGCTCAACGCGTCGCGTGCCCGTGGGATTTTTTCGGCGCATTGGGAGGTTCCGCGAACAGCTCGCCTTCTTCCGGCGGATATGTAATTTCTGTGCCGCGCACGCGCGCGAAGGGCGTTATCTTGTGCGGCTTCGGGAGAGAGTTTCCGACAATTTCGAGCACTTCGATGCCGCGAATCACCAGCGCGTCCGCAACCAGCGACCGGTGGCAGCGCCAAGGCACCGCCTCCGCACACATCAATGCGCTTATTTTCTTGCGGGCGAGTTCGATCGCATGGTCGATGGCCGAGCGGAATTCTGCTGTCTGCATATAATCCGCAAATCCGCGAAAACCGGCATTCCGCCATCCCGTGTTGATGGAATCGCGCCGAGTGCGGCGCAACCCGCCAAGCTCTTTCATGGGAACGTAGTCGATTTTTGCGGTTCGCAGAGAGCGTGCGAGTGAGTCCGCACCAAATTGCGGATTGTGCAGGGACTTCGGAATCGTTCGGATGTCAATCAACCGTTCGATTCCATTTGATCGCAGCAATCCAATGAAGTCGTCAATGGGGCGGGTCGAATGCCCGATTGTGAAAATTGTGAGTCTCTCCGATCGAAGTTTCATTTTACGCTGCGTCATCACAGTCGTCTGTGCCGTGACTGCCGGCGTTACTCCTCTGGTTTAGGTTCATGGACTCTTAAGCCCAAGAGGCGACGCCCAGCCGCCGTTCCGAGGACCATTAACAGAATGCGCTTCTGTGCGGGGCGGGTTAAAGAGGATAATAACGGGGAAGCTGGCGTGTATCGCCTGAGAATCGAACATCCGCACGTGCTCGCAGCGTGCTGTGGCCTCGAACATGCCTCAAATCAGCGCTCTATTTTGGGATAACGGCGGAGTCATTTTGACCAATGGCTGGGACCGCGACGCGCGACAGCGCGCCGTCGACAAGTTCCAGCTCGATTGGACGGAGTTTGAAGACCGCCACGAACTGATGCTGAATGCGTTCGAAACGGGCGAGCTGTCTCTTGACGATTACTTGAAGCGCACGGTCTTCTATCGTCCGCGCCCGTATCGGTCTGACGATTTCAAAACTTTTATGTTCGAGCAGTCGCAGCCTTTTTTCGATTCTCTCGCGTTCGCCGGCGCTCTTGCGCAAACGAAGAGCTGCCTGATGGCCGCGCTGAATAACGAATCACTCGAAATCAACGAATATCGGATTGCTCGATTCGAACTGCGGCGGTATTTCGACGTATTCCTGAGTTCCTGTTACCTTCACGTGCGCAAGCCGAGTCCAGAGATCTATCGTCTGGCGCTTAAGATCACGCAGCGCGCGCCCGACGAGTGCATCCTGATCGACGATCGCGCGCTGAACCTGGAGTGCGCTCACGAACTCGGCATCAACACGATTTTGTATAAGAATGTCGGCCAGCTCCGAGACGAGTTGGCGCGCCTAGGCGTAACAGCGAGCCAGAGTCCACACGTTGCTGCCGCTGAATAGCGAGGATTTTCCGTGTCCTCCTATTGTTTCCGAGCCGGCCCCCCGACAGCCAGATCCGTCGCTCGAACGTGGCCGAAAAAGCTTAAAACGATCATAGAAAAATCGAGGAGGTAAGAGATGGAACTGGGAATGATAGGGTTGGGCAAAATGGGCGGCTTCATGACGGAGCGTCTCGTCCGCGGAGGGCACACCGTCGTCGGATTCGACCGTGACGCCATCGCGATACAGCGAGTTGTTGAAAAAGGCGCTAAAGGCGCCGACTCGCTGGACAAGCTGTTCGGTCAGTTGAGTGCGCCGCGCGCGATCTGGCTGATGGTACCGGCCGGTGCGCCTGTCGATCAAACGATCGACGCACTCCTGCCCCACCTGCAGCCGGGCGACACGGTCATTGACGGCGGCAATTCGTATTACAAAGATTCCGTGCGACGGGCTGCGAGCCTAGCGCAGAAGAAGATCAACTTCGTTGACTGCGGCACGAGCGGCGGCGTTTGGGGGCTCGGGGAAGGTTACAGCATGATGGTTGGCGGAGACGCTGACGTGGTAAAGCGGCTCGCGCCCATTTTTCAGACGCTCGCTCCTGGTCCGGACAAGGGTTGGGGCCGCGTAGGCCCGGCAGGCGCGGGGCACTTCGTGAAAATGGTCCACAACGGGATCGAGTACGGCATCATGGAAGCTTATGCAGAAGGGCTCGATCTTCTGCGCCACAAAAAGGAATTTAATCTCGACTTGTTACAGGTTTCGAGGATCTGGCAATTCGGCAGTGTCGTTCGCTCCTGGTTGCTTGACCTAACGGTCGATGCCCTATCGAAAAATCCGAAGCTCGAAGGCATCGGAGCTTACGTCACCGATTCCGGCGAAGGCCGCTGGACAGTCACGGAAGGCGTTGACCTCGGCGTTGCGCTTCCCGTCATCTCCAGCGCGCTGGACATGCGCTTTCGATCTCAGGATCCCGAGCCTTTTGCAAATAAACTCCTGGCCATGATGCGCCATGAGTTCGGTGGTCATGCGGTCAAAACGGCTAAGGATTGAAAAAAGTCCCGGTGAATAGCTGATGGCCGACGGCAACCGCGCCTCTGCAGCCGATGAAAGAAACCGAAGCGCGCGTGTAACTGGCCCTGCGGCACAACGGTCTGTGCCAGTGCTCAGACGCAATCCTCTTTTATAAAGGCAAGCCGTCGTGATTCGGGTTTTACTGTCAACGGTTCACTATCGACTGTAAACTGTTTTCGGTGGTGCTTCATGCGCATGGACACGCGTATTTTTCCGAACCTGGAAACTCTGAGCCTCGCCGCGATGGACGAAATGATGCGAATCATCTCGGAAACCATTTCGCTGCGTGGCCGCTTCACTGTCGCTCTCTCCGGCGGCCACACTCCCATACGAATGTTCGAGCTTTGGGCCGGCAAGCCGTATGGCGACGATACTCCTTGGGACAAGATCCATCTGTTCTGGGGCGACGAGCGCTACGTCCCGCACGAAGATGAACGCAGTAATTTCCGGCTTGCTCGGGAGACTTTCATCTCACATGTCCCGATTCCCGCGCCGAATGTCCATCCGATTCCCACTGTTTCCTCACAGCCCGACAAATCGGCCGAGACCTACGAAAAAGAACTGCGCGATTTCTTTGGACCTGAGCCGCCACAAATCGACTTACAGCTGCAGGGGGTGGGAGCTGAAGGCCACACGGCCTCGCTGTTCCCGGATTCGCCCGCCCTTTTCGAAAAGCAACGTTGGGTTCTTCCTGTAAACCCGCCGGCGGAAATCAGTCCGGCGGTCGAGCGCATTACGATGACGCCCGTAGTTCTGAACCGCGGCCGCAACACATTCTTTATCGTTTCGGGCGAGGACAAGCGCCAAATCATTGCTGGTCTCCGCGCGGAGACCTCGCCACAAACCAGCCGCTTTCCCGCGGCGCACATTCAGCCGCCGGGTCCTGTGCTCTGGTTCCTC
>DASUJR010000075.1:0-17712 GCA_036279175.1 Candidatus Acidiferrales bacterium
TTGATGCTTCGGTTGGGCGACGAAGTGCGAATAAAGGTTGTCGAAGCGAAGGCGGTTGACAGACCTCGCGCACGTTTCCGGCGTGATGCAGCTGCCGAAGCCGAAGCAGAGAGACGCCAGCTCCGGATTCTAGCGAAGAAACTCGGGTATGTGCTCAGAAGGCGACGCGATCAGAAGTAGTTTGCCCGGTAGATAAACGAGCGCCCGCGTTGCTACTACGCAGGGCTGGACATGGAGGCGAGGAACTCGGCGTTCGTCTTGTTCTTCGAGAGGCGGCCGAGGAGAAGCTCCATCGCTTCCACCGTCGATAGCGGGCTCAGCACTTTGCGCAGCACCCAGATGCGATTCAGTTCGTCGGGCGGCAGAAGCAGTTCGTCTTTTCGCGTCCCAGACCGGTTGATATCGATCGTCGGGAAGACGCGCTTATCGACGAGACGCCGGTCGAGGTTGATTTCCATGTTGCCCGTGCCCTTGAACTCTTCGAAAATGACGTCGTCCATGCGGCTGCCGGTATCGATCAGCGCGGTGGCAATGATGGTGAGCGAGCCGCCCTCTTCGATATTTCGTGCAGCGGCGAAGAAACGGCGTGGCCGCTGCAAAGCGTTCGCGTCGATACCGCCGGAGAGCACTTTGCCCGAGGGCGGCGTGACTGCGTTGTAAGCGCGGCCAAGGCGCGTGAGGGAGTCGAGCAGGATCACGACGTCGCGCTTGTGCTCGACCAGGCGCTTGGCTTTCTCGAGCACCATTTCCGCGACTTGAATGTGACGTTGCGGCGGCTCGTCAAACGTGGAGCTGACTACTTCGCCCTTCACGGTGCGCTGCATGTCCGTGACTTCTTCCGGCCGTTCATCGATTAGCAGCACGATCAGCGCGATTTCCGGATGGTTCGCGGTGATCGAATTCGCCACGGATTGCAGCATCATGGTCTTCCCGGTACGCGGCGGCGCTACAATCAATCCTCGCTGGCCTTTACCGATGGGGCAGAGCATGTCGAGCACGCGCCCCGTCAGATTTTCCTTGGTGGTTTCCAGGCGAATGCGATCCTGCGGATAAAGCGGCGTCAGGTTGTCGAAGAAAATCTTGTTGCGCGCGACTTCCGGGTCCTCGAAGTTGACGGCTTCCACTTTAATCAGCGCGAAGTAGCGCTCGCCGTCTTTCGGAGGCCGCACTTGGCCCGACACCGTGTCGCCCGTGCGCAAATCGAATTTGCGGATTTGCGACGGCGAAACATAGATGTCGTCCGGTCCAGGCAAATAGTTGTATTCCGGCGCGCGGAGAAAACCAAAGCCGTCCGGGAGGCATTCGAGCACTCCTTCGGAGAAGATCAGGCCGTTTTTCTCGGTCTGCGCGCGGAGGATCTGGAAGATCAGCTCCTGCTTGCGCATGCCGGACGAGCCGGGGATATTCAGCTCCTTGGCGATTTTCGCCAGGTCTGTGATGTTCTTGTCTTTCAGTTCTGCAAGGCTAACACTCATCGAATCATTCCTTCTCATACCTGGTTTCAAACGATATTGGGATTTTGATGGACCGCGGGCGGGCGCATTCCTGAAACCTGCCTACTGCGTCCAAACTACAAAACGGGAATATTGCAGACCTGGCTGCTGCCGGCACGGCCGCCCTTCCCCGGGGTACAGCCCACCTGACGGAGCATGGCCTCTCATGCCCAACGCATCGCCATCCAAAAACCCGACGGCGGCGCGCCGAACCCACGAATTGTGGGGCCGAGGGATTTTAGTTGGTCAGTTCGTCCTGCGCGATGTCCGCATCGAACTTCGGCTCGACTTCCACCGTCGATTCGCTCGGCGCCGGCAAGGGCTTCTCGAGCGCGATCTGCAGGACTTCATCCATCGATTGCACGAAATGAATCTTGAGTTGCGCCTGGATTTCGGGCGGGATGTCCGCCAAGTCTTTTTCGTTGTCCTTGGGTAGAAGGACAGTGTGAAGCCCCAAGCGGTGCGCGGCAAGAAGTTTTTCTTTCACCCCGCCGATCGGCAGCACTTTGCCGCGAAGCGTGATTTCTCCGGTCATGGCCAGATCGCAGCGAATCGGGATGTGCGTCAAAGCGCTGACGATCGAAGTGCAGATCGTGATTCCAGCCGAGGGGCCGTCCTTGGGGATGGCGCCTTCGGGGACATGAACGTGTATGTCGAGGTGACGATAGAAATCCTTCGGCAAGCCAAACAAGTGAGTGCGCGAGCGAACGTAGCTCATGCCCGCCTGCGCCGATTCCTGCATTACGTCGCCCAGTTTTCCAGTTAGGGTCAGCCGGCCCTTGCCTTCCATCAGCGTTGCTTCGGTGGAGAGCACCTCTCCCCCAACTTCGGTCCAAGCGAGCCCGGTCGCCAAGCCGACTTCATTCTTCTTCTCCGCAAGGAAGTCGCGGAACTTGATCACGCCCAGATAATCGGCGACGTTCGCGCGCGTCATCTCCACGCTGAACTTTGGATCTTCCGCTACAACTTTGCGCGCCACTTTGCGGCAAATATTTGCGACTTCACGGTCCAGATTTCGGACGCCGGCTTCATGCGTGTAGTGACGGATGACGTGCGTGACTGCTTCATCCGCGAAAGTGATGCTGTCCTTCGTCAAGCCTGTTGCTTCAAGCTGCTTCGGAATCAGAAACCGCTGCGCGATCTGATGCTTTTCCTGCTCGGTGTAGCCGGGAAGGCGCAGCACTTCCATGCGGTCTTGCAAAGGCTGCGGAATCGTGTGCAGCACGTTCGCCGTGCAGATGAACATTACTTTGGAGAGGTCGTACTCGACGTCCAGATAATGATCCGTAAAGGCGTGGTTCAGTTCCGGATCGAGCACTTCCATCAGCGCGGCCGAGGGATCTCCTCGAAAATCCATCGACATCTTGTCGACTTCATCGAGCACGAACACAGGGTTTACCGTGCCGGCTTTCCGCATCATCTGAACGATTTGGCCGGGCAGGGCGCCGATGTAGGTACGGCGATGGCCGCGAATTTCAGCTTCGTCGCGCACGCCGCCAAGCGAGACGCGAACAAATTTGCGTCCCGTAGCGCGTCCGATCGACATGGCCAGCGAAGTCTTTCCCACTCCCGGAGGCCCAAGGAAGCACAGGATCGAGCCCTTCGGATTTTTTACCAGCTGGCGAACGGCGAGATATTCGAGGATGCGTTCCTTGATCTTTTCCAGGCCGTAGTGATCTTCGCTGAGGATCTGCTCGGCCTTCTTGATGTCGCGCAGTTCCTTCGACCGTTTTTTCCACGGCACGGCCAGCAGCCAATCGAGATAGTTGCGCGAAACGGTGGATTCAGCGGACATCGGCGGCATCATTTCGAGCCGCTTCAACTCCTGCATCGCCTTCTCGCGAGGCCCTTCCGGCATGCCGGACGTTTCAATCTTTTTCTTCAGCTGTTCGAGATCGCTTGCCTCGCCGCGCCCGAGTTCCTTCTGAATGGCCTTCATCTTCTCATTCAGGTAGTACTCTTTCTGCGCGCGCTCCATCTGCCGCTTCACACGGGAATTGATCGAGCGATCGACGTTCAGTTTCTCGACTTCCACGTCGAGAATGTCGCCGATTCGCGTCAGCCGCTCGAGCGGATCGAACAGCTCGAGAAGTTCCTGCTTTTCCTCGACGGGGATCTGCAGATTCGCCGCAATCGCGTCGGCCAGCTTGCTCGGGTCCTCGACGCGCACCGCCGCGATCATCGTGTCGTAGTTCAGGCTCTGCGAAAGCTTCACGTACTGCTCAAACAGATTCGTAACGCGCGCTTGGGCCTGTTCCAGTGGGGCTCCAGGCTCCGCTTTCACGGAGACGAGCCGCACGCTGGCGCGGAAGAACCCGTCTTCGCTGGTGACCTGCACGATCTTCGCGCGTTCGGAACCTTCGACTAAAACCTTGATGTTTCCGTCCGGCAGCTTAACGCTCTGCACGATGTTCGCAAGCGTTCCAACCTGATAGATCTCTTCGGGCTTGGGATCGTCCACTGAAGCATCGTGCTGCGTGACGAGGAAGATTTTCTTGTCGCCCGCCAGCGCTTCTTCCAGCGCCCGCACCGACGCCTCTCGGCCGACGATGAACGGGTGCATCATGTCAGGGAAAATCACCATTTCCCGTACCGGCATCATCGGTACGCGTTTCACTTCGGCTTTTTCACGATTAAACATGGAATCCCGAATCCCCAATTTTCATCCCGCCTTTTCCAGCAGGCTCCAGTTGATCTCGCGCCCCTTCACCATGTCCGCCGTCACGACGAAGTCGCGGAGCTTCCGCTGCGCGGGAAGGTGATACATCATTTCGAGCATCAGATCTTCCAGGATCATGCGCAGACCGCGTGCGCCGACTTTCCGCTGCAAAGCGAGGTCAGCTACGGTCTCAAGCGCATCGTCCGTAAACCGCAGACGCACATTTTCAAATTCGAAGAGGCGCTGATACTGACGCACCAGAGCGTTCTTTGGTTCCGTAAGAATCCGAACGAGCGCCGACTTATCCAGATCGCTCAGCACGCCCACGACAGGCAGTCGTCCGACAAATTCGGGAATCAATCCATAGCGAATCAGGTCGGTCGGCTGCGCCTGCTCGAGAAGTTCGATATTTCGCTTCGTCGGCGTGGTCGGCTGCGTATCCACGTGGAACCCGAGCGATTTCTGCCCAACTCTCCGCTCGACCACTTTTTCCAGCCCGACGAACGCGCCGCCGCAAATGAACAAAATATTGGTCGTGTCGACCGGCGTGAACTCCTGATGCGGATGCTTGCGGCCGCCCTGCGGAGGAACATTCGCTACCGTTCCTTCCAGAATCTTCAGCAGCGCCTGCTGCACGCCTTCGCCCGAAACGTCGCGGGTGATCGAAGGGTTCTCGTCCTTTTTAGAAATTTTGTCGATTTCGTCTATATATATGATGCCCTGTTGCGCCTTTTGGACGTCGCCATCCGCTGCCTGGAGCAGCTTCAGGATGATATTTTCGACGTCCTCGCCAACGTACCCCGCCTCGGTCAACGTCGTGGCGTCCACAATCGCGAACGGCACTTCCAGCATGCGTGAGAGCGTCTGCGCCAGCAGCGTCTTGCCGGTGCCCGTCGGCCCAATCAGAAGAATGTTGGACTTGGCGAGTTCCACGTCGGCCGACTGTCGATTCAAAAAAATCCGCTTGTAGTGGTTGTAGACCGCGACGGCCAACTTCTTCTTCGTTTTATCCTGCCCGATCACATAGCCGTCGAGAAACGCCTTGATTTCCGGAGGCCGCGGCAGCCGCCGGTTCGCCGGCGCCGCCTGCTCGCGCTTTTCGTCCTCAAGGATTTGCTGGCACACGCCCACGCATTCGTTGCAAATGTAAGAACGAGGATATTCCGATGGAGAACTGATGAGCTTCTCCACTTGTTCCTGCGTTTTATGGCAAAACGAACACCGCAAGGCGTCTTCTGGCGTGAACCGCTTCACTGACAAGGTCCCCCTCGATTCTAAAGCGCACCGGGAATATAGCGTATTCTAAGTCGGAATCGGAGTCCCGGAGAGCAAATCATTAAAATTCACTACTAACCTTTTGGAACGCGTTGTGGACGCGCCCGCCGCCGTTACTCAGCGATGCTTCGAGATGATCTCATCGACGATGCCGTAACCCTTCGCCTGCTCCGCCGTCATGATGAAATCTCGCTCGACGTCCTTCTCGATTTTGTCGACTGGCTGGCCCGTATGGTGCGCCATCAGTTTGTTGAGGGCCTCGCGAGTGCGGATGATTTCCTTGGCGTGAATATCGATGTCCGTGGCCTGGCCTGAGAGGCCGGACATCCAGGGTTGGTGGATGAGCACGCGGGAATTGGGCAACGCGTAGCGCTTGCCCGGAGCGCCGGCCGCCAACAACACGGCCGCGATGGATGCGGATTGGCCAATGCAATACGTCGCTACGTCGGGTTTTACAAACTGCATCGTGTCGTAGATCGCCATCCCCGCGGAAATCGATCCGCCGGGAGAATTGATGTACAACGCGACATCGTGTTCGGGGTCCTCCGACTGCAGGAATAGCAACTGCGCGGTGACCAGATTCGCCACGTGATCGTCGATCGGAGTCCCGACGAAAATGATGTGGTCCTTCAGCAGGCGCGAATAAATGTCATATGCGCGCTCGCCGCGGTTCGTCTGCTCGACGACCATGGGAACCAGAGTTGTTCCGTACCGATTCGGACCGTCTGTTTGTCTCATTCGGAAATGTTCGCGCGTTGAGGGGGCCGAGCTCGAGATTACGTTTCGCTTTTAGCTACCGTCTCGACCCGTGCCGTGCGGTAGAGCAAGTCGATTGCCTTGTCGCTACGCAACTTCGATTTCATCCTATCTACGGCTCCCTGTTTTGTCAAGCGAGCGCGGATCGCTGTTGCAGATTCGCCACTGCGCTCGGCTAATTTCGCGATCTCCTTATCTACATCTTCATCTGTTGCGTCGATGTTTTCCGCCGTCGCGATGCGGTCGAGAAGCAACTCCGCCTTCACATCGCTCAGAGCACGCTCCTGCTGCCGCTTTCGCAGCGATACCCAGTCCACGTTCACGGCTCGCGGATCGACTCCTTGCGCGACCAGCGACCGTACCACGCGTTCCAGCCGCGTGTCCATCTGACTCTCCACCAGCGCTTCCGGCACCGGGAAATCGTGCCGCTGCACGAGCAGTTCCAGGATCTTTTCGCGCGCCTGCGACGCCTGCTGCTCGTCCTTCGCAGCGTCCAGATCGGCGCGAATTTTCTGCTTGAGCTCGGCGACGTTCGTCACTCCGTTGAAGGGCTCGCTCTGCGATGCCACATCCTTCGCAAATTCGTCATTCACTTCGGGCAATTTCTTTTCTTTCAGGCCCTGAACCTCGACGGTGTAGTCGTAAGCTTTCCCCTGCAGCTTCGGATCGGGATAATCCTTCGGATATTCCGCCCGGAAGCGCTTCGTTTCGCCCGGATTTACGCCTCGAAGATTTTCTGTGAACGCTTCGAGCGTTTCTTCTCCGCCGACGTGGCACAAAACCCCGTCCGCCTGCACCGGGTCACCGCCGCCAACCGGCGTCCCAATCAGCTTGATGATCGCGTAATCCTGATCCTTGGCCGCGCGGCCTTCGATTGGGACGAATGTCGCCATGCGGTCGCGAATCTCGTCGATCGTCTTGTCCACCTGCTCGTCGCCGACTTCTACGGCCTCTACCTTAACGTCGAGATTCTTGTAATCACCCAATTCAAATTCCGGCAGCACTTCGAATGTCGCGCGGAACTTGAGCGGCTCGCCCTCTTTGAACTCAAGCTTTTCTACCTCCGGCCGCGTCACCGGTACGAGCTTCTTCTCATCCAGCGCCTTTTCCAGGTATTCAGGCACGAGCGACTGCATCACTTCGCCGCGAATGTCCTCGGCGAACCGCCGCCGGATCAGCGTAACCGGCGCTTTTCCCGGACGGAACCCCGGCACGCGAGCAACACGCGCGATGTCGCGCGCAACTTTCTCCTCGGCCTTCTGAACGTTCTCGGCCGGAATTTCCAGCTCAATTTCTCGTTTGCAAGTCGCTTCTGTCATGGATTTGTTCTTGTTTTAGATGCAACCCGACGCGGGCCGGAACCTGCCGTTCACCATTTTCCATTCATTGGAGAAGGATGGCAGCTACTGCGACTAGCGAGGACCGGGGCGAACGCAAAGTATAGGCAATTCGCCCCACACCGTCAACTTCGACTGAGAGGAATCCGGGTACGCGAGACTACCGGGAAGTGATTTTTTGCACCACCTCCAGCGATTTATAGACGTGTTGATCGGGATGCAGGTGGTCGGCCTTCGAAGAAAGCACCGCAACGATTTTGTGATCCTTGCCGATTACGAAAGTCGTGCGCTCGATAAACGCGTGGTTGATTTCATCGCCCCGCACGTCCTTAAAGCCTCCTGCGCCTTTCGCCGCGGTGAGGCCATACGATGACGAAATCTTGAGATCGGAATCTGAGGCGACCGGAAATTTGCCGGCGCAATAGCTCGGAGCCGACGAAAAGGCATCGAGCCGTTCGATGCTATCCGCCGAAACGCCGATGATGGTAGCGCCAGCCGCAACGAATTTCTGCTGGTTCTCGGCGAAGGTGTGGGCCTCGATGTCGCAACCCTCGGTGAAGGCCGAAGGAAAGAAATAGAGAACAACCGGCCCTTTTTTGAGTGCCTTGTTCAACGAGAAGGCAAAATTCTTTCCCGCCAGGCTGGCTTCAGCGCTGAAGTTCGGAGCTCTGTCACCGGGCTTCAGAGGCCCGGGTGCCGCCATCGCAGACGACGCGATTGCAAAAATCAAAACCGCCAGATAACGTTTCATACGGTCTCCATTCTGAAAGCTTAAAGTTGCTTCAAGTGTGCGACACCGGTCGCGACTTTAGCACAAACTCCAGTCCTGAGAGTACGAGATGCGGGAGTACAAGATGGCGGCAGCTAAAGAATTTCGACGGCGGGTGCGCCGGCAGACGCATTCACGGCTTGGACGCGATCCGCGACAGCGCGGGCGATCGCGTAAATGCTTTTTGCGCCCGGCGCATCTTCTCCCAGTGAAGCAGCGGGTTTCCCCGTATCGCCACCGATCCGAATCTGCGGGTCGATTTCGATTTCGCCCAGGAAAGGCGCGCCGAACATGCGCGCCATGGTCGCTCCTTCTCCGTGACCGAACACGTCGATGCGACCGTTGCAATGAGGGCAGGCGAAGTAGCTCATGTTCTCGACCACGCCCAGAATTTCGGTATTCACCTGGCGGAACATTTCGACGGCCTTGCGCACGTCGGCCAGAGCGACGATCGACGGCGTTGTCACAATCACAGCTCCGGTAAGCGGCGCACTCTGGATCAGCGTCAGCTGAACATCACCGGTCCCGGGCGGCAGATCGACGATCAGGTAGTCGAGCTGGCCCCAGCGCACGCTGCGCAGAAATTGCTGGATCACGCTGTGCAGCATCGGCCCGCGCCAGATCAGCGGTTTGTCGCCTGGATTCAGCAGGCCCATCGAGATCATCTTCACGCCGTAAGCCTCGACGGGAATGATGGTGCGTTCGTCCACCGCCTGCGGCTGCTCGTGGGTCCCGAGCATTACGGGCACGTTCGGCCCGTAGACGTCCGCGTCGAGCAGCCCGACCGACGAGCCTATGTTCTTCAGCGCGATCGCCAGGTTAACGGCAACGGTCGTCTTGCCCACGCCGCCCTTGCCACTGGCAACGGCGATCAAGTTTGTGACGCCCTCGATAGGCGCTTTCGTCATTTGCGGTGCCGGTGTCATGGTTCCTTTCGCTGAGGAGACGCCGTCAACGTAAGCGTCGCGAAACTCGACGCACTAAAACATCAATGATAGACCGCGAACCTTACAGCGGCAAGTTGGATGGCGCAGAGCAGAATGAACGTTCAGTCGTAGCGGTGCAGGGTGGTCGCCATTTCCTGGAGGCGTTCGTCAACCTTGGCGAAAACGGTGTTGGCTTCGAACTTTCCAGACGAATCTCGTGTTCCGGCGCGCACCCCCGTCAGGATTTCGATTCCCTGCGCGATTGTGCTCACGGGATAAACGTAGAACCTGCCGTCGGCAACTGCCTCGACGACGTCTTTGCGCAGCATCAGATCTTCGACGTTGGGAGCGGGAATAAGCACTCCCTGATCTCCAGTGAGCCCTCTGATGCGGCAAACGTCGTAAAAGCCTTCGATCTTTTCGTTCACGCCTCCGATGGGTTGCACGTCGCCTTGCTGGTTCACCGAACCCGTGACGGCCAGGTCCTGGCGCACCGGGCAGCCGGAAAGCGCGGATAGCAGAGCGTATATCTCCGTGGAACTGGCACTGTCGCCGTCCACCCCTCCATACGATTGCTCAAAGCAGATGCTGGCAGACAGCGAGAGCGGCTTGTCCTGTGAAAACATCCGGCGCAAGTAGCCGGAAATGATTTGCACGCCCTTGTCGTGGAACCGGCCGCTGAGGTTGCACTCGCGTTCGACATTAATGATGCCGTTCTTGCCCAGCGCCGCGGACGCAGTGATACGCACCGGCTTGCCGAACGCATAACCGCCGATTTCCAGCACGCTCAATCCGTTGACTTGCCCAACGCGCGAGCCTTCGGTGTCAATGAAGATCGTCTTTTGTTCGATCATCTCGCGGATTTTGGTCTCCACCAGGTTGTGGCGTTCCACCTTGGCGTCGCGCGCTCGCTGAACGTGGCTGGACGTCACCACCGAATCGCCTGTGTGATGGGCCTCGTAGGCGGCCTCGCGCGCCAGGTCAGCCAGTTCGAAAAATCGAGCGGTGACTTTGCCGCGGCGTCCGGCGCGGCGCACACCGTCTTCGAGGATTGCCGCAACAGCCGTGCGGTCAAAATGCGGCAGCTTCTCATCGTCGATGAGTTTTCGGAGCGTGCCCGCGTAATGGCGAACCAGCTCGTCGCTCCATTTCATCTCTTCGTCGAACTCGACACGTACCTTGAAGATCTTCCTGAAATCTTCCTCGAACTCGTAGAGCAGTTCGAACATATCGCGGTCGCCAATCAGGATGATTTTCGTATGGATCTCGATTGGTTCGGGCTTCATCGCAGCAGACGCGAAGGGAAAAAAGACGTCGACCGGCTGAATTTCCAGTTTGCCGTGATTCAATGTGCGCTTCAGGGTGCGCCAGACACCTGTTTCGGTAAGCGTGTCCAGTGCATACATCACCAGGAAGCCGCCGTCGGCGCGCAACATCGACCCGCCACGTAAATCCATGAAGTCCGAATTCCACCCGCCGCGCGCGTCGTAGCTGCGATGAACCGTGCCGAACAGGTTCGCGTATGTCGGAACAGTCTCGAAAATCACCGGGCACTTTTCCTGCTCACTGTGAGCCAAAATCACATTCACGCCGTAAACACGAAAAGGATCGCGGTCAGGCCGTTCCGGTCGCAGCATGCCATCACTCTCCGACGAGGCTGGGCGGTCGTCTTCGCCCTCGCGCTCCTTGAACGGATCGAGATTATCGAGGATGTGGTGCCGCACTTCCTCCAGGTATTCGGCAATCTGCGGGCTCGGATACTTTTCCTTCAGTTCCTCGATCACGCCATCGACGAGAACCGAAGCGGCTTCCTGCTCGA
Source organism: Candidatus Acidiferrales bacterium (assembly GCA_036279175.1). GTDB lineage: Bacteria > Acidobacteriota > Terriglobia > Acidiferrales > UBA7541 > Palsa-295. Next base: position 11,035 of record DASUJR010000075.1, read on the forward strand.
GGTAACTCATCTCGCTTGCCAACTCGCGCGAGAGGGAAAGAGTTTTGCGATAGACGACCGTAAATTCCGTGCGGAACTGATCGTACTTGCGTTCAAGCTCTTCGGCCGCCGTATTTTCGATTTTGCCTTCCTGCACCATTTTGGGGATCTCTTCGATCGGCACCATCTGCCCGTCGAGGACCGGAAAAATCTCGGGCAGCGCGACGGCGCCGACTTGCATGCGTCCCAGCGCAAACTGCTCGCGCGCAATGCGGCGTGTAAAGTCGTCCATCAATTCCTTTTCCCGCAGGGTGAACCGCTCCACGATGCGGGTCTTTTGCCGCTGAAACGGCTCGCCCTCGAAAACCTGCGGAATTCGCCGCCGGAGGAAATCGATTCCCGACTCCACTTCTTTCTTGAACGCATTTGCCTGGCCGCGCGGCAAAGTAAGCAGGCGGGGCCGGTCGGAATTCTTGAAATTGTTTACGTAACAGCAATCCGGCGCCGGCTCGCACTGGGGATGCATTTCCTCAATCATCCGCACAATCAAGCCGCCGCGGCTCATCCCTGAAAGGCCACAGACGAAAACGTTGTACCCCGACGCGGTGAGTTCCACTCCCATTTTCAGCGCGCGGACGGCGCGTTCCTGTCCGAACGCTGCAGTAACGGGTTCGATTTCCGCGGTGGTTTGGAAGGGAATCTGGGTGGGGTTGCACTGCCAGCGGAGCTTATCCGGTGAAAGCGTCTCGTGCTTCGGAGCGCCCTGCATCGACTTCGAGTCCCTCGGCGTCAGCGCGTCTTTACTCACGGCGCGTTACTCTAGCACGGCGGTCTTTGTCTTCCCACCCCCTTTGCTCCCGAGTTTAGCGGCAGGCGCGATTGGCCCGTAAAGATCGAGTATGCTCGCGGCCAGAGCGACGACAATCGGTCCTAGAACGACTCCGAGCAGTCCGAACACGCCGATACCCCCGATGATGCTGATAAAAATGATCAGGCCGCTCATCTCGGCGCGTCCGCTGATCAACCATGGCCGCACAAAATTGTCGACCATTCCCACGACCAGGCTGCAAAAGATGAGAAGGAAAACTCCCTTTCCGATATGGCCGCCCAACATCAAATTGATCGACAACGGCACCCAGATCAGGGCCGAACCGACGACGGGAACAAGCGAAAAGAATCCCATCATCACGCCCCAAAATACGGCAGCGTGCAGTCCGGCGATAGCAAATGCGATCCCGCCAAGAAGTCCGTGTACTCCCGCTGCTACCAGCGTGGAAGTCACCGTTGCGTGGATCATCTCGCGAGTTTCGTGGACGAGCCGTTCGCGGCGTTCCTGGTCGAATGGAAGCACCTCCCGCAGGCGGCGGACAATGGAATCACCGTCGCGAAATAAATAGAACATCGCGAGGATGGTTACGAAAACGTCGAACAGGAATTCCGCCCCATGCCGCAAAACCGCACCAAGCCTTGCTCCAACGTATGCGGCTCCTTCGGCAGCGTAGCGATGGATCACATCGCTTAGATCCTGAGGCGCCAGGGAGGGGTAGCGCTGCTGAAGATGGGTCCAGAAAGTGCCCAGCCATGCGAAATGTCCCGTTTGGACGCGCACCTCGATCGATTGCGCGGCGACGACAGCCTCGTGGACGAAGGCAATCATCACAATCACGGTAGGCACGATCAGAATGAGGGTTACTGCGGTTGTCGCCGCGATTGCGCCCCAGGTCAGTCCCCAACGCCGCGAGAGCCGAAGATAAAGCGGATGTGACACCACGACCAGGACCACAGCCCATGCAAGGGCAACGAGAAAAGGTTCGAAGACGATGTAAACGAGATACGCCAGCAGGGCAATAATTGCGTAAAACAGAGCCGAGCCGAGTACTTTTCGCGGGTTAAAGTCAGGATCCAACTGGTCGCTTTCCGAACCCCCGAATCCGATCGTTCATGAAAGCGGCGCAGCGCTAGGCGCCAGCTCGGGAGCGTCTCTTGTTAAAGCAATTGTGCCATAATCGGGGCAGGAAAAACCCGATGTCTGACGGTACTTGCACGCACAAGAATGTACAACTGATTGCCAGAGACGACGACTCCGAGTACGTCGAGTGTTTGGATTGCGGCAAGATCCTCGAAGGCGAGGAACGCAAGGAACGAACTGAGTTCAACGAGTCGCTCTCTGACGCGTGATTTCGATTAGGAAGCAAAGTGCCCCGCCGCGAAAGGGTGCTGCTTTTCACCTCATATTGCGAAATTCGTCCCGCGTACCCGCTAGCATAAATTTCACCCGAAAAGAGTTGTGCGCGGCGCTGCCGGGAGAGCGTAGAATGCGCGTATTGCTGGGGATTCTTTTCTGGAGGCGCTATGCCCAAGAAGAGCCTCATCCTCCTTTCAGGTTTGTTTCTTACTGTTTCGGTGGCTGCAGCCCAAAGTCCGTCCGCGCAAGCTCAACCTGCGACTCCTGCCGCACAAAGCAATGCTCCCGCGGCGTACAAAATTCCTGACGAAGCACTGAAGCAGATAAATCCCGAAAAGCCGACCGCTGAGTCGATTGCAACCGGGAAGCGAATCTACGGGTATGACTGCGCGATGTGCCACGGCGCGTCGGGCGATGGAAAAGGCGATCTGGCGGGCGACATGAAGTTACAGCTCGCCGATTTTCGCGATCCGAAATCGCTGGCGGGCAAAACGGACGGCGAACTGTTCTACGTGATCAAAAATGGGAAGGGCGACATGCCTGCGGAAGGAACTCGCGCTAAGCCCGATCAGCTTTGGGACATGGTGAATTACATCCGCTCGCTGAACAAATCCGCGAAGCCGCAGAAATTGGAAGCCGGGGGCAAGCCGAGTGGATGAACGGCTCAGCGAATCCCAAGCTTGCCGATGATCCGAGAGACGTCTGCCGCTGAAACATCGTAAAGCGAGTGTTCGTCTTCCTGTTCAAGCCGTTCACGCAGATATTCTGCAGCGATGTAGCTCGCTTCGCGGTCGGTGAGGTTGCGCCCTGCCGCCGTCTGGAAATCCATAAACCCGGGATGGGGAAGGCCGACGATCACGGGCTTGCCATCAACGAGAAATTTACAATCGATCGTGTCGGCGTGGCGCGTTGCGATCGCGTTCCACAGATGTGAAAACCGGCAGCGATAAACCTGGTTCGTCACTTTCGACGGAACATCAAACGCGCCGACGAATTCGCTCATCGTTCCTGAATTCGGGATGATCACCGGCTTGCTGGTTGTTGTGGCCATCCTTATTGCCTCGCTCCGGCAGTTGCGGGTTGCCGCGTGGCGTCATGATAGCTTCGCACCGCCGCACCCACGCCCGCGCCCGAGGGGACACGCGATCCCTGGTCAAGCAACACCTTCTCCAGTGCTGCAAGCAGGAGAAGAACGTTTTGTTTCTGGCTCGAAAAGCCCATCAACCCGATGCGCCAGATTTGCCCCTTCGTTGGACCGATACCGCCGGCGATTTCGATGTTGAATTCGTCGAGCAACTGTTTGCGGACGCTCATGTCGCTGACGCCGGAAGGAATCTTCACCGCAGTGACGGTGATCAGGCGTTCGGCGGGATTTGCCACGAAGAGGTCCAGTCCCATCGCTTCCAGCCCGGCCACAAGCGCCTGCTGATTCTGCAGGTGGCGCTCCCAGCGCGCTTCAAGCCCCTCTTCAAGCACGAGCCGCAACGCTTCGCGCAAGCCGTAGATCAACGATATCGGAGGCGTGTGGTGATACGTGCGCTCTTTGCCCCAGTAGTCCATCGCGGGAGTCAAATCAAAATACCAGCTCTGAACTTTTTTCTTGCGAGCGCGAATCACGTCTTCCACGCGCGCGTTGACGGTGATGGGAGCCATGCCCGGAGGCGCGCTCAGCGCTTTCTGCGATCCGCTGAAGCACACGTCGACGCGTTCGCGATCCACATCCAGCGGGATGCCCGCAAGCGTCGCTACCGTGTCGACCAGGAGTAACGCTCCCAGCTCGTCCGCGACCTTTCGATACGATTCCAGGTGCGAGACCACTCCCGTGGAGGTCTCACCGTGCGCCAGACCGACGAACTTGATCTTTCGTCCTTTGCCTGCGCGGCGAATGTCTTCCGGGTCCACCGGCCGGCCCAGCGGAGCAGTGACGCGAATCACATTTGCCGGTGTACGCTCGGCGATCACGGCCATGCGCTCGGAGAACATTCCATTCGAGCAGACGATGCACTCGTCGCCGTCCTCGAGCACGTTGAATACGCCGGCCTCGATTCCGCCCGAGCCCGACGCTGAAATCGGGTAGGTGATGCGGTTCTGGGTCTGAAAAACCTGGCGTAGCAGGACCTGTACTTGGCCCATCATATCGAGGAACCACGGATCGAGATGCCCAACCAAAGGCGTAGCCATCGCCCGGTAGACGCGCGGGTCCACCGATGATGGCCCGGGCGTAAGCATCAACCGCGTTGGAGGAATCAACTCGCCAATCAGTTCGCTCATCTTGTTCACCATAGCGGGTTATCGAGTGCTCGTACGGAAACCGATTTACCCGAGCCATTATAGAACCACCGGCTGCCATTGCGACAGGTCTCTGCAAGCTCACCGACCGCTGCTCCCGCCAAAATGGCTCCACGGGCCGTTCCACGCGACAATTTGGTATTAGCCGTTTAGCAACTGCGGCGTCCGTTTGTTGAAAGCACTATACCCGTGTGCTAGATTCCAAAATTGTCCTGAGTTTCTCGAAAACTGAAATGAGTGTGAGCGATAAACAAAAGGTTTCGCGTGTCGACGTGTATTGGCACACGGTGCGATACCGCACTGTAATCCTCTACATTGTTCTGCTCACCACGATTGCGCTGACGGCCGTTTACCTTGTCTTTCCGGAGACGTCCGGCAATATTCTGCGCCGCATTTCGGAAGTGATTGGACCCCATTCAAGTGGAGTCGCGACAATTTCGGCCAGGCAGGCGCGATTCGTTAACCTGGACGGCAAGGTCCAGGTGAAAAAGGCCAACTCCGTCCAGTGGATCAACGCGGAATTTTCGACGACGCTGGACAAAGGGGACCTCATCCAAACGGGTTCAGAGGGCGTAGCTCGAATCGCGTTCGCTGACGGGACCACATACACGGTGAAGGGCGACACGCTGGTGACGGTGGAAGAGAACCTGGTGGCGCAGAACCAGCCGTCGGAAGTGGCGGTGCACATCACTTCAGGACAAGTAGACCTGGCGACCGGTAAGTGGCAGGTTCCAGGATCAACGGCGCAAGTCTCCTTCCAGAACGCAGTCGCTTCGTTGCAGCAAGATAGCCGTGCGGCTGTGCGCAGCGATCCCACGACTAACGAACAACAGATCACCGTAAGCAATGGCGGAGCCGAGTTGACGCGCGGTAACGAGCATGTCGACATCGGCCAGCATCAGCGAGTTTCGTTTGCGACTGGCGGGCCGATCACGAAGACGGACGTTCTGGCTCCTCCACAGTTGCAAGATCCTTTAAACTTGGCGCCGCTGATCGTGGCAGACCCGAAGCACGATCACGTCCATTTCTCGTGGTCGACGGTTTCGACTGCGAAACAGTATGAATTTCAAGCGAGTGTCAGCCCTACGTTCAATCACATCTTGATTGACCAGAAGGTGGATGGGCCCTCAGCAGACATTTCGGGGTTTGATTCCGGCGAGTATTTCTGGCGCGTCCGCTCGATCGACGAAAAGAACAACACGAGCGAGCCCAGCGATCCCTTCCAATTCACGCTGGCAGCTCAGGGCAAGGAACAGCAGATGTTTTTGTCTGTAGATGACACGGAGGTCGAGGGGAATGTGGTTGAGGTAATCGGGCGTACAGAAGCGGGCGCGACTTTGATGATCAACGGCCAGCAGGTAGCGGACATTCAGAGCGATGGCCGCTTCCGGTTTTTCACGCAGCCGATGTCGAAAGGCAGCCATATGCTCGCCATCACCGGTCAAAACCGGCGTGGCGGCACGAACACAAAAACCGTTAACGTCGTGATTCCGTAGCGAGCGAACGCGGACCGGCGTTTTTGAAGCGGACATTCCGGGGGGAAAGAAGCAGTGACGAAAAACGGCTACAACATGAGGTCGGTCTTTAGTCTCCTCTCATCCGACCTGGCCATCGATTTGGGCACCGCAAACACGCTGGTGTTTGCGAGAAACAAAGGGATCGTGGTGAACGAGCCTTCGATCGTCGCCATCAACAAAAATACGGGCGAACCTGTCGCCGTGGGGCGCGAGGCAAAAGACATGCTCGGGCGCACGCCGGGAAACGTCGTCGCCATCAAACCGATGAAGGACGGCGTGATCGCCGACTTCAAAGTTACCGAGAAGATGCTCACGTATTTCATTCACAAGGCGCATAACCGCCGCGTTCTTGTGCACCCGCGAATCGTGATTGGAGTGCCAAGCGAAATCACGCCGGTGGAAAAACGCGCAGTGCAGGACTCCGCTTATCGCGCGCGAGCGAGCGAGGTTTACCTCGTGGAGCAGGCCATGGCTGCGGCCATCGGCGCCGGGCTTCCGATCGAGGAGCCTTCCGGCAACATGGTGGTGGACATCGGCGGCGGCACCACCGACATCGCGGTGATCTCGATGAGCGGCATCGTCTATTCGCGATCCGTGCGTGTGGCGGGCAACGAGATGGACGAGGCCGTGATGCATTACCTCAAGCGCAAATACAACCTCCTGATCGGCGAGCGCACGGCAGAGCAGATCAAAATCGAAATCGGCTCG
>DASUJR010000076.1:0-10709 GCA_036279175.1 Candidatus Acidiferrales bacterium
AGCATCAGCTCACGCATGCGCGCATGCGTGGAAATCGCGGCGAAAACCGTACCCGCGATCACCAGGCCCAGCGTCCCGAGTCCCAGAACGAGTATAAGCCGCCCAACTACTCCCGCAAGCGGCACGTCGTACAGCACGGAGAAAATCGGGACGAGAATCACTTCCGCCGCTGCGAGAAAAATAAAATTCGCCGCCATCTTTCCCAGCAGGATTGCAAAACTCGAAATGGGAGCCAGGCGCAGCGCGTCCATCGTCCCGCCCGCCTCTTCCCGCGCGAACGAAGGGTGCAGCATCAGCGAGCCGGCGAAGAGAAACGCGATCCACAGCAGCCCCGGGCCGTAACGCCTCGATTCCGCCGGCGTCGGATCGAAGGCGTAGCTGAACATCACGATCACGATCAGCGCAAAAACCAGCGTCGCGGCCAATAACTGCCGCGTGCGCAATTCCAAACGAAGTTCTTTGCCGAGGACGATCGAAGCTGCGCGCGCCGTGCTCATTCAATTCCCTGCCCGCCGGCAGGCAGCTCCGGCCGCAGTCGCGCCAGCAGCGGCGCCGGATCGCCACCTCGCGTGTCCTCTGCGACGCGCCCGCTGCTGAGCCGCACGGCGCGAGTCGCAAGTTCCAGCGATTCGCTCCGCGCGTGCGTGCTCATGATCATCGTGCAGCCTTCGCGATGCAGCCGCGCGAGTGTTTCTCCTAGCCACGCGATCGCCTGACGGTCAAGACCGGTTCCAGGCTCGTCCAGGAGCAGCAGCGACGGGCCGTGCAGCAGCGCTCGAGCTAGCGCCAGCCTTTGGCGCATGCCGCGCGAAAATGTCCGCACGATTCCGTTTGCGCGATCCGCCAGGCCGCAGGATTTGAGCCCTTGCGCCACGCGCGTCGCCGAATCTTTTAACCCGTAAAGCTGCGCGAACAACTTCAGGTTCTCAGCGGCCGTCAGATCGTCATAGAGCAGCGCATTGTGTCCAACCATTCCGATCAGTTTTTTCGCCGCGTCGCCGGGAATTCCGTCGCCGGATTCGACTGCTCCGCTGGAACGCGAACCTTCCGTATATCGAATGCGCCCACGAGTGGGTGTCGAGAGCAGAGCTGCAATCCGCAACAACGTCGTCTTCCCCGCCCCATTGGGGCCCAGCAGCGCCACAAACTCGCCCGGCTGAATCTCCAGTGAAATTCCACGCAACGCGAATCGCATGCCGAAGCGCTTCTCGATTCGGTCAAAATAAACGGCAAGCGACCGTGATGCCGTCGCGGCAGGTACGCTGGATGGTGTAACCGAAGTAGGTGCGCTGCTCAAAGCTGCTGTACCGCTCCCGCTTAGCCTCGCACCAAGCTGCGAAGAAGCTCCTCGATGCGCTGCCGCTCGCGGCTGTAATCGTCTTCAGAGATGGTGCCCGCTTGCTTCCGCAGTTCGAGACGGAACAGCTTATCTTTCAGCTCGTCGAGACTGCCGTTGACGTGCCGCTGTGCTTCCTCGACCGCGATCGATTCCGCCGCTGTGGGCGGTCCGGCTGGTGTGTGTTGCGCCTTCCCGGCCGCGTCGACATCGGCTGTGCCGGGCGCCAGACCCGATTTTGGCGCGCCGTTCGACGCCACGCTTCGCGCGCCTCCGCCGGCGGAACCGCCACCAGAAGTGCTCTGCACGTAACCGCCGCTCGCACCCGTTAAAAATTGTGGACGCTTCCACAGAAAAAGGAATCCAAGGACAAAAATCGCAGCGAACCCGCCCACCAGCACCCACTGCAGGCTGTCGAGCCGCGCGGGAAGAGTCGTAATCGAGGCGCTCTGACCGCTTGAGTCGCCTTGTCCGCCCTGCTCGGCGCGCGAGTTAGCGCTTGCGTCACCCGACTGATCTCCGCCCGCGCCAGCGCCCGAATCGGACTCCGTCACAGTTCCCGTCCCCGAAATTGAGAGGCTTACAGGTGTGTTGGCCGCGACGGAATCGCGAATGTATGCGTCGAATCCCTGGTTCTGCCCGGCGGGCGAAAATCCGTCGCCGGACACCTTCACGGTCGGCGGCGCAAAAATCGCGACGCGCTGCGCCGCATACGGCGACGTGAATTGCAAACTTGCGTGGTCGTTCGTATACGGAAGAGTGTACGAAATTCGCACGCCGCTCTCGCCCGGACGAAATGGAAAATCGATCGCCTCGACATTTTTCCCTTTGTCGATGGTCGCCTGCCGCACCGGCATTTGCGACGAGTCTGACGCGGACACATCGCCCACCTGTGCGCCTTTCGGCACCGAAAACTCGAACGAACCGTTCTCGCGATAATAGGCCTGCGGGGGTTGCGTGTTGTTTTGGATGTCGTAAATTTCGCCCACCGTCAGCCCCGACGAGGTTGGCTGCAAAATGATCGCGCGGTCCGCGACGGAAAACGCGTCCGCCTTCTCCGTGTGCTCGTACACTTGAATGTCCGCCGTCGCTTTCCCCGGCGGCAGCGGCTGATAGTACGTTACGCCTTTGTAGTTGGCGCGCAGCAGCATCGGCGCTTGGCCCAGAGTCGGATCCGACAGCGAATAGCGGCCTTGCGCGTCCGTCTTGGTGTTTGCTGCTTCCTGCATGACGCCCTGCAGGCGAATCAGCGTGATCTGGACGCCGGACGCGGGCTCGTTTGTTGTCCCATTGCGGACCGTCCCGGCGATGGTACCCGCCAGAACCGGCAAAGCAAGGAGGAACGGAAGCACGCAAGCGAAGACAAATCGCCCGAGTCGAAAACGCCGCTCGGCCGGACATGCGCAGAAGGACCGAAACATCACGATGGAAGCCGCGGAAACCTTTTTGAGGCCATGTAGAACGCGAGATGTGTTGCAAGCACCTTCGGGTTCTCCGGCTTTTCTCCGTCTTCTCTCTGTTTCAACTTTTCCGGCGCACAGACTGGTGCCGCCCCATCGGTCCACAACATTCATCGAACTCCTCATGCTCGCCGGGCCTTTTCTGAAGCTGCTTGCCGCGTCGCCGGAGTGGGTGTTCCGCCGGTCAGACGGTCCATGTCGGCCAGCACGCGCGCCGCCTCGACTTCAAGCGAGCTTTTGATCTCCTCGTAGTCTGTCTCCGAGAATTTACCCGCGCGATGCTCGAATCGCAAATCGCGCAGATTCTCGTAGATCGCCTCGCGCCGTTCCATTAATTGATCGAGCTTCGTGCGGTGAGGCGCTGCGTCCGATTCGTCGAAGTTCACCCAGAAAACAAAAACGATCGCCGCAGCAGCCAGCAGCGCGCAAGCTATCCCGATATCCACACTGCTCACGATTCATCCTTCTCGATATCGCGCTGAACGCGTGCAATGATCTCCGGCGAAATCTGCGACGCGTACCCGGTCGCTGCAGCCGCCGGATGTTTCTGTCGCCAACGTCGTGCGATTTCCCAAACCAGGATGAGCGCAATCAGCGGAACCAGCACCGGCATCACCCACGCCGCCAGGTCGAATCCCTTTTTCGGGGGATCGACTAGCACCGTCGGCCCATACTGCGCCACAAAATCTTTCAGTATCTGATCGTCCGATTCGCCCTTGGCCACCTTCTGATTCACCAGCTTGATCTCGCTCAACGCCATATCGCACGGCCCGGAAAACGTTCCGCCCGAGTGGTAGCACGCGCCGGCCGGGTCGTTGCACCCGCCGCACATACATTTCACCTTCAGGCTGACCGCTTTCGCGCGAACCGCTTGCTCGGGCGTCAACTGCTGCGCTGAAGCGCTTGTGTAGAGAAACGCAACGGCGGCCAAAAGCGCGCACACAACGAGCCTGGTACGCCTAGTCATCACTGGCCCCACGAGTACTCACGGCCGCCACTTCATGCGTTGTGTCTTCAACAATCGCGCCGTCCCACGCTTTCTCGCGCACGGGCGTCAAAACGATCGACGCGCGCCGGTTCGGCAGCAGCGCCAGCAGCGTACCAATCACTACCACAATTCCCCCGAACCATATCCACTTCACCAACGGATTCAGGTGCGCCTGAATCACCGGATTCCCGTCCTGCGGACTTCGTCCCGCGTAAACCACATACAGATCCCATAGGGGAGTGCTGCGGTTCGCTACAATCGTTTCCGTTTCGCCGCTCGCAGGGAAAAAGCGCCGCTCCGGGAACAGCATCATCTCGGATTTCCCGTTCCGCAGCACCTCGAGCGTCGCCCTCTGCGATTGGTAATTGTTATTCGAAAGCTGATCGAAGTTCTGGCAGAGGATCGTGTACGGCCCAATCCTCAGCGATTGACCGATATTCAGGTCGGCGCGAATATCCTTATTAAATGCTTGTCCCGCTATGCCGATGAAAACCATCACCATGCCCAGGTGAACGATGTACCCGCCGTACCGCCGGGTATTCCGCATCGTCAGTGAACCCACCGCGGTCAGCAGATTCGTGCTCTCGCGCGAGGCAATCACCCGTGCGCCCCGGAAAAACTCCAGTAGGATCGTTAGCACGACAAATACGCCCAGCATCAGGCACATCAGCGCGTAGAAGTTGCGGAAGCCCAGCGCAAACGCTACTCCGCCCGCGATCACCGCGATCCCGGCCGGCCACGCGAAATTCCGTTTCAGCGCGTCCGTAGACGTCTTTCGCCACGCCAGCAGTGGCCCTACTCCCGTCAGGAACAGCAGAAACAGCGCAATCGGCACATTCACCGAATTGAAAAACGCCGCTCCCACGCTGACTTTCGTGCCCTGCACCCACTCCGAAATCACCGGGAACAGCGTGCCCCACAGGACCGCGAAGCATGCCGCAAGCAGAACCAGATTGTTGAACAGGAAGCTCGACTCGCGCGAAACCAGCGAATCCAGCTGATTGTCGCTGCGCAGATAATCTTTGTTCTTCCAGTAAGCCAGCAGGCAAACCGCCAGAATAATCGCCAGGAAAGTGACGAACCATCCGCCAATCGACGACTGCGCGAACGCATGCACCGAATTGACGAGCCCCGCCCGCGTCAGCAGCGTCCCCAGGATGCAAAGCATGAACGTGGTAAACACCAGCCACACGTTCCAGACCTTCATCATCCCGCGCTTTTCCTGCATCATCACCGAATGCAGAAACGCCGTTCCAGTAATCCACGGCAGCAGCGACGCGTTTTCCACCGGATCCCATTCCCAATAACCGCCCCAACCGAGCATGTTGTACGCCCAGTGCGCGCCCAGGATGATCCCGATCGTCTGGAACATCCACGCGATCATCGTCCAGCGTCGCGTAATGTGAATCCATTTCTCACCCGGATAGCGTCCCAGCAGCGCCGCCAATGCAAACGCGAATGGAATGGTGAATCCCGTGTACCCCAGGTAGAGCATCGGCGGATGGATCACCATCTCCGGATACTGCAGCAACGGCGTCAGCCCATGCCCGTCTGACAGCGCCACCACGTTCATTGCCCCGCTCGCCCCCGGCGCCGCGAGCACGTTGAACGCGTTCGCCACAAAATTGTTCAGCGTCAGGAAGAAAATCTGCACGCCCGCGATCACCACGCCGACGTACGGCATCAGCTCCGGGTGCTTTTTGCGGTTCAGGAACAGGACGCAAAACGCATACGCCGACAGCAGCCACGACCACCACAGTAGCGAGCCCTCTTGCCCCGCCCACAACGCTGCAAACTTATAAAACGCAGGCAGCGCGCGGTTGCTGTGCTCGGCGACGTAGGCCAGCGAATAATTATTGGTGAAGAAGAAAAACTCGAGGACGGCGACCGCAATCGTCACCAGGAAGAACACCGCCATCCCGGCGTTCAGCGCGCTTTTCTTCAACAAGGCGCGTCGTGTGGCGATTCCGGCAATTCCAGCGAAAAACGCGTATGCGGCAACGATCAGTGCGAGGAGTAACGCGAAAGAGCCCAGAATATCCAATGCTTGTCCCTCAGCTTCCCTTCGGCTCCGGCGAAATCTGTGCCGGTTGAACTTCCGTCGTGCGGGTGTTCGGCGCTACCGGACTCGCTTGATACTTCGACGCGCACTTCGCCTGCACCACCTCGGCGCGGAACGTGCCGTCCGACATCAGGTTGCCTTCCACCAGCGCCTGCGCGCCGTCCTTGAAGGTGTCCGGCAGCGGATCGCCCCCAATATAATTGACCGGCAAAGTCTTGCCCTCTTCTGTCAGCACAAAATCGATCTGCCCGGGAACATGCTTGATCGACCCGTTTTCGACGACACCCGAAACCCGCATTCGCTGGTGCAGCGCCATGGGCGACAGCGTCGCCAGTTCCTTAATCGTGTGGTAGTACGTTTTGCTCTGCGTATAGCCGACGTACGCAAGCCCGATCAGCGTCGCAATGATGATCAACGATCCCACCGCGAATTTTTTCTGCGCCTTCATTTCTTCTCTCCGGGTCCCGGTCCACCAAAAAATCAGCCGTTGCAGCCTCTAGACGTCGCTACGCTAGGAAAAGCCTTTGAAAACAGACGAATTTTAGCACACTGCCGCGCACTGGCCTCTGTGACTTCCGTCACAACTGCGCCGCTCCGCTCTACGTTACATCTCGCATTGTAGCCCGGCAAACGCTTTCGGTAATGTAATATGGAACGGCGGGATCTGCGGCGCCTTCCCGCCCACGTGCCGGCCCCACGAGGAGCGCAAGACCGTAGCCCATGGCGCAAGCTGCGCGAGCGGCGACGAAACGATTTCTAGACCGCGAAGCAGGCGCAAGAATCATCTCCGGGGAATCCTTCATGGACAAAGACGCCACACAAACCAAACAAGCCCGAATCGCTGGCGCAACTCGCGCCGCCGCACCCGAGCCCGTACGCGATCCCTGGCAAGAAGCCATCGACCGCGTCGTTCGCGCCGATGAATCCGACCCGTTTTCAATCCTGGGCCCCCACTGGATCGACCGCGACGGCAAACTCCTCCTCGCCATTCGCGTCTTTCGTCCCGGCACCGCTTCCGCGAAAATCCTCTGGCCCGATGGCGCATCGTACTCGGCAACACAAATAGCCCCCGAAGGCCTCTTCGAAGCAGTGATTGATCCGGCCATCGCGAACCTGACGGCCAGCCAACCGATTCCGTCCACCGCATACCGCGTCCGGTTCACGTCTCCCGACGGCACCGCCTTCGACATCCTCGACGCCTACGCCTTCCCTCCCGTACTCTCCGATTACGACCTCTACCTTTTCGGCGAAGGTACTCATTACCAGAATTACGAAAAGCTGGGAGCGCACGTGCGCGAACTCGAAGGCGTTCGCGGCGTCCATTTCGCCGTTTGGGCGCCCAACGCGCAGCGCGTCAGCGTTGTCGGAGACTTCAATCTATGGGACGGACGCACCAACCCCATGCGCAGCCGCGGATCGAGCGGCATCTGGGAAATTTTCCTGCCTGAACTCGAGAACGGCGTCCTTTACAAATTCGAAATTCTCTCGCGCGCCAATCACACTCTCGGCCTGAAATCCGATCCCTACGGCGTGTTCGCCGAGATGCGCCCCAAGACCGCCTCGATCGTCTGGAATATCGACCGCTACCAATGGAACGACTCCGCATGGCTTGACGCGCGCGCCAAAGCCGACTGGCTGCACGCACCCATGTCGATCTACGAAGTCTACGCCGGCGCCTGGCGTCGCAAAGGCGAAGAACATCAATGGCTCACCTATCGCGACATGGCCGACCAACTCATCCCCTACGTTAAGCGGATGAACTACACCCACATCGAATTCCTACCGCTGATGGAGCATCCGTTCGACGGCTCTTGGGGCTATCAAACGACCGGCTACTTCGCCGTTACCAGCCGCTATGGCACGCCCGAAGACTTCATGTACTTCGTTGACCGCTGCCATCAGGAAGGACTCGGCGTTCTGCTTGATTGGACGCCCGCGCACTTCCCTCGCGACGCGCACGGCCTCGCTTTCTTCGATGGCACGCATCTTTTCGAACACGCCGACCCGCGCCAGGGAGCGCATCCCGATTGGGGCACGCTCGTTTTCAATTATGGCCGCAATGAAGTGCGGAATTTCCTGCTCTCGAACGCGCTCTTCTGGCTCGACAAGTACCACCTCGACGGCCTGCGCGTGGACGCCGTCGCCTCCATGCTCTACCTCGATTATTCGCGCCAGCCCGGCGAATGGATTCCCAATACCTTCGGCGGCCGCGAAAACCTGGAAGCGATCTCTTTCCTGCGCCACCTCAACGAAGTTCTTCACCAGCGCCATCCGGGCGCCCTGATGGTCGCCGAAGAATCCACCGCATGGCCCGCCGTTTCGCGTCCCACCTACATCGGCGGCCTTGGCTTCGACCTGAAGTGGAACATGGGTTGGATGAACGACACGCTCCGCTACTTCGCGCTCGATTCTATCTATCGCCAGTACCACCACAACGAGCTGACGTTCTCCATGATCTACGCCTTCCACGAAAATTTCGTCCTGCCGCTGTCGCACGATGAAGTCGTTCACGGCAAACGCGCGCTGCTCGAAAAAATGCCGGGCGATGATTGGCAGAAGTTTGGCAATCTCCGTCTGCTCCTCGGCTATATGTACGCGCATCCCGGCAAGAAACTGCTCTTCATGGGCAACGAACTCGGCCAGCGCAGCGAATTTTGGGAAGCGGGCGAAGTCGAATGGAATTTGGAGGATTCGCCTCCGCATCTCGGCATTCAGCGCCTCGTCGGCGATTTGAACCGCCTGCACCGCGCCGAGCCGGCCCTCCACCAGGTTGATTTCGAATCGTCCGGCTTCGAATGGATCGACGCAAACGATGCCGCCGCCAGCGTCCTCTCATTTCTGCGGCGCTCCAAAAACGTGGACGACACAATCCTGGTTGTGTGCAACATGACGCCTGTCGTGCGCGAAAATTATCGCGTCGGCGTGCCCCGCCCCGGCTACTACCGCGAAATTTTCAACAGTGATTCGCGTTACTACGAAGGCAGCGATGTCGGCAATTCCGGCGGCGTCAATGCCGAGCCCATTCCCTGGCACGACCGCCCCTATTCGCTCAAGCTCCGGCTGCCGCCCCTCTCCGCCATGTATTTCAAGCTCTAGCGCGCTCGATCTCACCTAGTGCCGCGCGCCGCGGCAAGGAACAGCTTGTGCGGTTGAATTCTTGTGCGGTTGAATTAAGGTGAGCCGCGGTCCCGGGAACGCCAATCTCCCGATTGGCGGTTCGTCTCAGGTCTCTAGCGGCCGCCTTCCGTTTCATCTGGCGTTTTTGCCCCGTGCGCCGAGCGTGACGTGGTTCGGTTCTGTGTGGCACAGCCTTCCTGCTAGCCCTGAGGCTGTGGCGAAGGGAGCGCAGTCGAAGGGCGCCCCGGCTGTGCAGATTTTCGCTTTAACTTTGCGCCTCGCCGCCCCTGCACTCGATTCGCGTAGCGCCAGCATCTTGCCGGCGTTTCTCCCCGGCGCATTGTCACTTCGTTTCGTGCTCTGATTCAGAGAATTGGGTACCTGAGTTCGGAAATCCCGCCCGGCGAGAATTGTCGCGGAGCGCCGTCCGCAACAACAGACCTGAAGGTCCAAATCTAGTGGAACAACGGTTGGAAGCGCCCGCGAAAATCCGGCGCGCATGGTGCCACGACGATGCCGCGTTTGCATTCGTCGTGGCTCTTGCGCTTATTCGATAAACCCACGTCCCGTGGAAAACCTCTGCGACGCTACTTCGCCGCCGCTGTCATTTTTTCCACTGACGCAGTGGCCGTTGGATCGCACGTTCCAAAGCTCCGTACCGGACCTCGCACCATTAACGTGCGCGTCCCCCGCCCATGGTCGGTCACGCCCGTGAGCTCAACGCGCTGGCCTGCCTGCAACGGGCTCCCGCTCGTGACAATCGTGTAGACTTCGTCGTCGTTCTCGTTCTTCACGCTGATTCCATTGCGCTCAGACACCGTGCAGCCGACGATCGAAGCTTGCGACCGCGCCGCGTTCGCTACCTTGTGGCGATGATGCAAGTAAAGCAGCGTTCCGACCACAGCCGCTGCCCCCGCTCCCACCCCGATTCCAATCGCTTTTGCGTGACCGTAGCTATATCCGCTGCTTGTTGTCCCTGTAGAACCCGGCGCGCCCGTGCCGCCGCCGCCCCCCCCGTATTGAGCCGATGCCGTCATGCTGAGTGCAAAGCAAAACAAAAGAATTGCTCCCACCCGTGCTAGCCATCTTGAGACCATGTTTTCCTCCATTCTCAACACGCGTTCCACCCAAACTAGCTGGATAGCCCGTGTTTCAATAGGAGTGTGCCCGTCCCGCCGCGGTAGTGTTGTCACCCGCGCGTCAAGAACGTGTCATTCTCTAATCGATGAAATCCGACGCTCCGGCGACATCCCGCGATGGGCAGGTCTCGACATGTATCAGGCCTAGCCGCATACACGCCAACTTGTTGCCGCACTTGACCCGTTACACGCCTGTCGTGCCACTCAAGCTCTTCGGCACGGGTAAGCGTGTCTGCTGCGCCTTAGCTGGTATCGAAAACCTGAGCTTATTCAACGGCAGCGTGCAGCGGAGTTTCCGGGGGCAAACTTGAATCGACTGCTGAAACCGCGGCAATTAAGACGAACTACGCAACCGCGCGGATGCGAGCACTCACCTGATCTGCGTTAATAAGTGCAAATTCAGTCCATTCCACTTTGCAGAAAATGAGCGACCTGAGACATAGGTGACAGATCGTACCGGACACAGAGGTTACACTTCCTCCCCTTTGCAGGGAGGGAGTGATGCCTTGGAAGGAGTGTTCGGTGATGGACGAAAGGCTGCAGTTTGTAGCTCGCCGGCTAGCCGGGGAGGCGATGGCCGAGCTCTGCAGGGAGTTCGGCATCTCCC
>DASUJR010000077.1:0-7725 GCA_036279175.1 Candidatus Acidiferrales bacterium
CCGAACGAATGAAGGCTTGCTGCGCCGTCCCCTTTGCAGGTCATTGGTACATCTCAGTTCGGCGACTCACTGCGCCCAAAACCGCGCCAGCCGCCGCAACCCTTCTTCGATTCTCTCCACCGAGGTCGCGTACGAGATCCGAATATGTCCTGGCGCGCCAAACGCTTCGCCCGGCACTACCGCGACGTGCTCGCGCTCCAGCAGTTGCCTCGCCATCACCGTGTCATTCGAAATCTCTTTGCTGAAGTGTGCGGCTACGTTCGGGAACACGTAGAAGGCTCCCTCGGGCGCCGCGC
The DNA here is from genome assembly GCA_036279175.1 of Candidatus Acidiferrales bacterium. GTDB lineage: Bacteria > Acidobacteriota > Terriglobia > Acidiferrales > UBA7541 > Palsa-295. The sequence goes on from DASUJR010000077.1 coordinate 297, forward strand.
ACGTCACTCCTGGGATCGCCCGCAGACCCGCCAGAATGATCTCTCGCCGCCGCGCATACTCTCCCAGCATCGCGCCAACCGAATCCATCGGTCCCTGCATTGCCTCAAGCGCCGCGTACTGCGCGATCGATGTCGCGTTCGACGTAGATTGGCTCTGCAGTTTGTTGATCGCGCCAATCAGCGCAGCCGGACCGAGCGTGTATCCCATGCGCCATCCCGTCATCGCGAACGTTTTTGAGAATGATCCTGCAATGATAACTCGCTCCTTCGCTCCGGCGGCGCTCGCGATGGAGTAAGGCTTCGCGTTCCCGTACACAAAATGCGAATAGCATTCGTCGGAAAGCAGCCACACGTGATGCTTTTTGCAGACGTCAAGAATCGCTTCGAATTCATCTCGCGCGATCACCGCACCGGTCGGATTATTCGGCGAATTGATGATCACGATCCGCGTATTCGGACCGATTGCTTCCTCGATCTGTCGTGCGCTCGGGCGGAATCCGTCCCGTTCCTCCGTCTCGACGAACACCGGTGTGCCGCCTGCGTATTTCACGATGTCCGGATAGCTCACCCAATACGGCGCCGGAATGACCACTTCGTCGCCCGACTCGACCAGCGAGCAAATCGTGTTGAAGACGGAATTTTTCCCGCCCACGTTCACGATGCATTCCGCCGGCTCATACGACGATCCCAGTTGTGCCGCGTGCCAGTCGCAGATCGCGCGCCGTAACGGTGCGATGCCCGGTGTTGCCGTGTACTTCGTGCGGTTCTCGTCCAGCGCTTTGACGGCCGCGCGCTTGATGTTCTCCGGAGTCGGGAAGTCCGGCTCTCCCGGACCAAAATCCACCACATCCGCGCCGCGCGCCTTGAACCGCTCCGCCTCCTGCATCACCGCCATCGTCGGCGACACCGCGATTCGGTTCACTCGTCCCGCAAACCGAATCTCTTCTTCCAGTTTCATTCCCGTTGCCCGTTCCATTCTCTCTCCTCAGATCGCTGCAGAATCAGCTCACCTTATTTCGCAGCCGCTCCTCCACTACTTTCGGCACCAATCCCTTTAGCGGCCCTCCAAGGCGGGCCAACTCCCGCACCTGGCTCGAACTCACGTACGTGTACGCCTCGCCAGGCATCATGAACACCGTCTCGATTTCCGGCTCGATTTTCCGGTTCATCATCGCCATTTGCAGTTCGTATTCATAATCGGACACGGCGCGAATACCGCGCAGGATCACCCGAGCCCCGCTCGCCCGCGCGTAATCCATCAGCAACCCGCTGAAAACGTCTACCTGCACGTTGCGGAACTCGAACGTCACCGCCTCCAGCATCTCCAGCCGTTCCTGCACCGCGAAAAGCGGCGCTTTTTCCACGTTCTGCGCCACAGCGACGATCAATCGGCTGAACAGCTTCGCCCCGCGCGCAATCAGATCGAGATGCCCGTTCGTCACCGGGTCGAACGAACCCGGGTACACTGCCACCACTCCGTTTGCCGCTTGTAGCTCCATTCGGCCCTCGATTCTAACCCAGAACGTTCACCCCCACCCCGCAAAAACGTGGCTCAGCATGCACCGCGCGGACAATTTGGCCGTCCAGCCCTTCACTCTGCGCGCGTCTCCGCTGTACAGAATTTTGCTCTTTCATGAAACCATGCGGTACTCTCAGCCGTCCGACTCACTTCCCGACCGGGTGTGCGGGATTCAACGCTCCAATCCATCAACTCTTTCCTAGAAGGGAGACAGCATGACTTTGCACCGATTCGCTCTGATCGCAGTCGCGGGATTGTTCGCGGCCGCGCCCGTTTTCGCCCAAGGAAGTCCGCGCTCGCGCCGCGCGCGGATGGAGGCCGAGCAGCAAGCGCAACAGCAGGAAGCCCAGCAGTCGCAAGAGAAGAAGGCTCCGGAACAGCATCAAATGCCGCCGGTAGAGAAATCGTCCGTAACGCATCACAGCGCTCGCATCGGCGGCCAAGTGATCAACTACACGGCAACCGCAGCCACGTATGTGATCAAGGACGACGAAGGCAATCCGAAAGCGACTTTTTTCTTCGTTGGCTACACCAAAGATGGAGTCTCTGACGTTTCCAAGCGTCCGATTTCCTTCGTCTATAACGGCGGACCCGGCTCCGCTTCGCTCTTCACCCACATGGGCATGGGACCCGAGCGAGTCGTCCTCACCGAAGACGGCCACGGCATGCCTGCGCCGTACACTATCACCGACAACGAGGATTCCTTCCTCGATGCTACCGATCTCGTCTTCATCGACGCGGTTTCCACCGGCTACAGCCGCCCCGCGCCCGGTCAGAATCCCAAACAGTTCTACGGCGTGGTCGAAGACGCGAATATCTTTTCCGACTTCATCTACCAGTACATCACCCGTAACGAACGCTGGGATTCCCCGAAATTCCTCATCGGCGAAAGCTACGGCACCACGCGCTCCGCTGAACTGTCCGGCGTTCTCGAACATCGGCACAATATGTATCTGAACGGAATCGCACTTCTTTCCACCGTCGCGTTCGCCAACTGGGGCGCCGACGATCGCTACGAATTCGACGTGCCCACCTACGCTACCTCGGCGTGGTACCACCACCTCCTCGCGCCAGATCTCCAGTCCAAGACCGTCGATCAAATCGCTCAAGAAGCTCGCGAATTTACGAACGGCGAGTATGCCCAGGCATTGCAGAAGGGCGACGAAATCTCTCGCGCCGACTACCAGAAGGTTGTCCAGGATTACGCTCGCCTGACAGCCCTTTCCCCAACCTTCATTGAGGAATGCAATCTGCGCGTCAGCCCCTTCCGCTGGTTCAAGGAACTTGAGCGTAACAAGCGCCGCACTATGGGCCGCCTGGACACGCGCTTTGAAGGAATCGATCGCGACGCCGCCGGTGAAGCGCCCGAATACGATCCCAGCGAGGCATCCTACATGGGCGCGTTCGTTGCCACTTTCCAGGATTACGTTCGCCGCGACCTGAAATGGGATAGCGACGCCTACTACACCGTAAGCGCCAACGTTCGTCCATGGGACCGCAGCGCGGGCACCGAAGTCGCCGAAACGCTCCGCTCGGCTATGACCGAGGAAACCAACCTGAAGGTGCTCGTCCTCTGCGGCTACTACGATCTAGCCACCCCGTTCGACGGCATCGAGCATACCGTCAGTCACATGGACCTCGATCCGACCATTCGCCCGCACATCAGCTTCGCCTACTATCAGTCGGGCCACATGGTCTACATCGATAGAAAAGCGCACGACAAACTGCACAAGGACGTCGACAACTTCATCAACTCCAACTACTCACACTAGCGTCGCGGGCAGAATCGCGCGGTGCTCAACCGTAGGGGCGGGTCTAAGAACCCGCCCGCCCCGCCGGGACCCGCCCATCGCTGGACAATTCGCAGTAGCCGCCGCGAACGTGCAGCTTGCGTCCCTCGTGGGCTGTTCCGATGTAGCGACCGCGCCTGCCTGCCGCAGGCAGGTCTCGCCGGCGTTTTTGCCTGTCGCTTCGCATGCGAATTTTCAGCGCTCCGAACGTTAGCTGCGCAGCCGCCTCGCAAGAACTTTTGTTTCTTGCTGCCAGCGTCGGGCTTTCTCTCTGCCGACGATCCAAAGGTCCCACATCTATTCGTGCCTCAGCGCCACCAGCGGATCGACGTTCATGGCTCGCCGCGCCGGAATGTAGCACGCCGCAATCGCGACAACGATTAGAACTGTCGATACCGTCACGAACGTCGCCGGATCGGTCGGCACTACGCCGTAAAGGAACCGTTTCAGCACTTGGCTTAGCGCAAATGCGCCGGCCACACCGATTCCCACTCCGATCAGCACCAGCCTCAAGCCGTCGCCGACAATCATCTTCATCATGTCGCCGCGTTGCGCGCCCAGCGCCAGCCGGATTCCGATCTCCGATGTCCTTTGCGCCACCGAATAGGCCATCAGCCCATACAAACCGATCATAGCCAGCAGCACCGCGCTCCCCGCAAATATCCCCAGCAGCGTCGTCCGAAAACGTGGGTCGCTCACCGACGTCGCCATGTTCTCCTGCATCGTTCGGAAGTTCACCAGCGGCTGATTCGGGTCCAGTTCGTGTACCGCCGATCGCACCGCCGGCGCCTCGCTCTCCGGCCTGCCCACCGTCCGCAGTACGAGCGACATCGTGAAAACCGGCAACAGCGTGTCCGACTGTCTGTACGGGACGTACATTTCCGCCGCCGATTCCGTCGCCAGGCTCTGTTTCACGTCGCCCACCACTCCCACAATCCTCATCCACGGAATCTCATTGTCGGGTAGCGCGCCCAACTGAACCATCTTTCCCAGCGGCGACTGCCCCGGAAAATACTGCTTCACCATGCTTTCGTTCACCACCGCTACAAAAGGACTCGCTTCCGTATCCGACTCCTGTAGCAGCCTCCCTGCAACCAACGGTATCCGCAGCGTCTCAAGGTAGCCCGCACTAACTGGCCGGAACCCGATCAGGATGTAATCGTTCGGCGTTTTCGGCGGTCGTCCCTGTATGTTGAAGTGGATCACGCTTCCTCGGCCCGTCACCGGCAACACGGTTGCCGCTCCCGCCGACAAAACTCCGGGCAGGTTGCGCGCGCGCTGAATAATCCGGTCGAAGAATTCTCCCCGCTGCGCCGGCTTCGCGTACGCTTTCGGCGACAATGGCACATCCGTCACCAGCAGCCCCGACGGATCGAATCCCGGCTGCACTCGCTGCAAACGCGCGAAGCTGCGGATCAGCAGCCCTGCTCCGATCAACAGCATGAGCGCCAGCGCTACTTCCGCCACGATCAAAACATTCCGCACGCGATGCCGGCTGGCTCCTGCCGTCGATCCGCGTGATGCGTCGCTCAGCGCTGGCCGTATGTCCATCTTGCTCGTCTGCAATGCGGGAGCGAGGCCAAACAACACTCCCGCAGCTATCGCCACAAGGGCGGTGAACGCCAGCACGGTCCCATCAATCCCGATTGTTCCCACATTGGGCAGGCTCTTCGACGCCAGGCTCAGCAGAGGTGCCATCATCAGCTCCGCCAAAATAAGCCCAACTCCAGCGCCGAGAATCGCGAGCAAAACGCTCTCCGTCACAAGTTGCCGCACGATTCGCCCTCGTCCGGCGCCCATCGCTGTGCGTATTGCGATCTCTCTCTGACGCGAGGTCGCTCGTGCCAGCAGCAGGTTCGCGATGTTCCCGCATGCGATCAGCAGCACCAGCGCCACCGCCCCCAGTAGCACCAGCAGCGCGGGCCGCACGTTTTGCACCAGCTGGTCCTGAAACGCATTCACATTCGCGCCCATTCCGGCATCGTATGTGGGATATTGCTTCACCAGCCGCCGCGCGATCGTCGCCATCTCCGCTCGCGCTTGTTCTAAACTCACGCCCGCTCGCAACCGTCCGATCGCCGTAATCCCCGGGTGCCAGTTCCGGTCGTCCGGCAATCCGTGCGCCCAGGGCGCAAACGGCACGAACACATCGGCAGGCACGATCAATTGAAATCTTGGTGGAAGAATTCCAGTCACGGTGTATGTCTGGTCGTCCAGCGTGATGCTTTTTCCCACGATATTCGCAGCGCCGCCGAACGTGCTCTGCCAGAAGCCGTAGCTCAGCAGCACCACGTGCGGTCCGCCGTATCGGTCCTCGTCCTTCGTGAATGTGTGCCCTTGCACGGCATTCACGCCCAGCAAGGGGAACAGGCTGGACGTTGCCATCTCCGTCCGCAGCCTCTGCGGCTCGCCGCGCCCTGTCATGTTCATGAAATCGATGTGTACCGCGGCGATTCCCTCGAACGATTTCGCCTGATCCCGAAAATCCTCGTAGTTCTCGTACGACGGCCCAAGCACCGGAAACGACGGCAAACTCTCCGTCACCAGGCACAGCTTCCCCGGATCCCGAAATGGCAACGGACGCAGCAGCACCGCATTCACCACGCTGAAAATCGCCGTGTTCGCCCCAATTCCTAGCGCCAGCGTCAGAACGGCCACAATCGTGAACCCCGGCCACCTGCGCAGCGTCCGCGCTCCGTACCGCGCGTCTTGCCACAGCGTTTCCAGGAATCGACCTGCTCCAGTTTCGCGATCCGTCGCCTTCGTCGGCTCCAGCTCAGCCATGCTTGCCTCGCCTCCCGCGTCGTTCGCTCACGTCCGACCCGTCGCGAATCTCCGCCTTCCACCCACATTTCCAACGCACGCGAGCAGGCATCTCTTTGCGCTGATCTCGGCTGTGTAAGCAATATGTGCTTAGACGACGCGTGCTGCCGGGACGCTAGCTCGCCCGCGCCGAAATAGCAATATCTCGCGCCGCTGTCATCCCGAACCCGGTCCCACGTATTCCTTCGGGAACGGGGGTGAGGCCTGTCTGCCGCAGGCAGGGATCTGCTTTTCCCTCTGTTCGATGCTGTTCTCGCGCTGGCACAAGGCCGCAAATCCGAATAAAATAATCTGTCGCCGCGACTTCCGCTGGTTTGCGGGCTCAGGCCGGCGCTCAAGGACAAATCGCTATGGCCGTAAAACTTCCCGTCTACATGGACTACCACGCGACGACGCCCGTCGATCTTCGCGTCCTCGAAGCCATGCTCCCCTATTTCAACGAAAAATTCGGCAATCCCGCCAGCCGCAGCCACGAATTCGGCTGGAAAGCGGAAGAAGCTGTCGAGAACGCGCGCGCCCAGATCGCACGCCTGATCAATGCGTCGCCTCGCGAAATCGTCTTCACCAGCGGCGCCACAGAATCCACAAATCTCGCATTAAAGGGTGCTGCGGAAGTCCATGCCGAAAAGGGCAATCACATCATCACGCAGGTTACCGAACACAAGGCGACGCTCGACACCTGCAAGCACCTCGAAAAGGCCGGCTTCAAAGTCACTTACCTCGCCGTTGAGAAAGACGGCCGCGTCAGCGTCGAAGAATTGCAGCGCGCGATCACGCCCAAGACCATCCTGATCTCCATCATGTACGCCAATAACGAAATGGGTGCGGTTCAGCCCATTCCTGAAATTGGCAAGATTGCCAAGAAGGCCGGTATTCTTTTTCACGTTGACGGAGCGCAGGCAGTCGGCAAAATTCCCGTCGATGTCGAAGCCGACGGCATCGACATGCTTTCCATCTCCGGCCACAAACTCTACGCGCCCAAGGGAGTCGGCGTGCTTTACGTTCGCCGCAAGAACCCGCGCGTCCAGATCGCTTCGATCATCGACGGTGGCGGCCACGAACACGGGATGCGCTCCGGCACGCTCAACGTTCCCGGCATCGTCGGCCTGGGTAAGGCCTGCGAACTCTGCCAGCACGAAATGGCTGCGGAGACGGAACGCCTCCGCGCATTGCGCGATCGCCTGAAAGAGAAGATCGCCTCGCAGCTTCCCGATGTTTCCGTCAACGGCTCAATGACTCACCGCCTCCCGCACAGCTTGAATCTCAGCTTCGCTCACGTCGACGGTGAATCCCTGAT
>DASUJR010000078.1:0-6449 GCA_036279175.1 Candidatus Acidiferrales bacterium
CCTTCGGCAAGAAGGAAGAGACGGTCTTCCTGGGCCGTGAAATTGCGCAACACCGGGACTACTCGGAGGATACCGCGATCAAGATCGACGGCGAGGTGCGCGGCATCGTGAATATGTCGTATTCGAGGGCGCGCAACATCCTTGAGACGTATCGAGATGCTCTCGATCGTGTTGCCCGGGCCCTGCTCGAGCGTGAGAGTCTCGACGCGACGGAACTCAAGCTTCTGCTCGAAGGTAAGCCGCTTCCTGAAAAACCGGCACCACCTATGCCTCCGGCGCCGCCGCTGCCGAGTAAGGAACCGGTCACGCTGCGTCCTGATCCGCGTCCAATTCCCGGCATGGCAAAGGGTGAAAAGCCCGCCCCGGCCTGACGCAGACGTTGGTGTTTTGGCACCCACCCGTCAGAGTTGCGCCTTTTCCTGCTTAATGTTCGATAGGATAGAAAAGTCCTGGCGAACCAGTGGCCCGGAAGGAGAAGCACGTCTGCGGCTGAAGTGGCGCGCAGGGCATCAAACAGAAAATGGCAAAGTCGCTTGTAATCGTTGAATCGCCGGCTAAGGCGAAAACTATCAACAAATACTTGGGACGCGACTACATGGTCAAAGCATCGATCGGCCATGTGATGGACCTTCCCAAGAAGACGATTGGAATCCGTCTGCCCGACGAGGAGCCGAAAAAGCGTAAGAGAGCCAAGAGCAAGAAGAACGGCAAGGCCGCCGAAAAGGCTCCCAAGAACCCGGTCAGGCTTGATGATCCGAAGATCTTCGAACCTACCCTGCTGATTATTCCCGGCAAGGGAAAGGTCGTTAACGACCTGCGAAAATCGGCGAATTCGGCCGACGCAGTTTATCTCGCTGCCGACCCCGACCGCGAGGGCGAAGCGATTTCACACCATTTGGCGATGGTGCTCTCCAAACCCGCCCGATTCACCGAAGATGAAGTCTCGAACGGCCACAATGGCAGCGGAAAGGCCGCAGACAAGGAAGAAGAGAAGCCGAAAGCCAAGGGCAAACGGAATCGGGACGAAGTGAGCATCCCGCCGATCGATTCCAAGAAAATATTCCGCGTCAGTTTCAACGAGATCACGCCGAAAGCAATCCGCGCCGCGTTTGAAAAGCCGCGCGCCGTCGATACCAACCTTGTGGAGGCGCAGCAGGCACGCCGCGTCCTCGATCGCATTGTGGGCTACAAGGTTTCGCCGCTTCTCTGGAACAAAGTGCGCCGAGGGCTTTCCGCCGGACGCGTGCAGACCGTCGCGCTGCGGCTGATTGTCGAGCGCGAGCAGGAAATTCGGGCGTTCGTCCCCAAGGAATATTGGACGATTCACGCCTTGCTCGATGCGGGCGAGCCGCCCATCTTCGAAGCCAGACTGAGCAAGTTCAAAGGCGAAGATATCGAAGTTTCGAACCAGGAAGCCGCGGACAAGATCGTCGCCGCCGTCAGCAAAGAGAAATGGCTGGTCACGGAAATCGCGCAGAAAGAAAAGAGGCGCAATCCGCCACCTCCGTTCACTACGTCGAAGCTGCAGCAGGCGGCCTACAATCGCCTGCGCTTCACGGCGAAGCGCACGATGGCTCTCGCGCAGCGGCTGTATGAGGGTGTCGATCTGGGGGAGGAAGGTTCGGTCGCGCTAATCACCTACATGCGCACCGATTCCGTAAACGTTTCGAGCGACGCGATTGCGCAGGTTCGCGATCTGATCCCTCAGGCCTTTGGGAGCAGTTATCTGCCGGAGAAGCCGAACTACTACAAATCCAAGAAAGACGCGCAAGAGGCGCACGAGGCGATTCGTCCTACGGACGTCGCGCGAACACCCGAAAGCGTTCGCAAATACCTCGACGACCATCTCTTCAAGTTGTACCAGCTCATCTGGCAGCGTTTCGTCGCGTCGCAGATGGTGCCAGCCGTGCTGGATCAAACCACGATCGATATTGCAGTTGGCGACTATACGTTCCGTGCCACTGGCTCTGTGCAGAAGTTCGACGGCTATTTGCGGGTTTATCAGGCCCCTGTCGCAGGGGCCGATCGCGAAGATGACGAAAAAGCCGAAGAAGGCGAAGGCAGGGCGCTGCCGCGCGTCACAGAGAACCAGACGCTTCGGCTCGATCAGATCCGCCCCGACCAGCACTTCACCGAGCCGCCGCCGCGCTACACAGAAGCAACTCTGGTCAAAGATCTCGAGGAAAAGGGAATCGGACGGCCCTCCACGTACGCGTCGATCATTTCAACCATCGTCGAGCGTGAGTACGTCAACAAGCAGCAGGGCCGCTTCACGCCCACAATGCTCGGCGAACGCGTCAGCAGTCTTCTGGTGAAGGCATTCGACGACGTGTTCGATGTCACGTTCACGGCGCGATTGGAAGAGGAGCTCGACGACATCGAAGAGGGCAAGCTGCCGTGGCGTGAGTCCGTCCGCGAATTTTGGGAGAAGTTCACCGTCGACCTCGCGAAAGCCGACGAAGAGATGGTGTCGTACAAGATCGGGATTCCGACGGGAAAAAAGTGCGAGAAGTGCGGGCAGGGAGAACTGCTCGAACGCATCAGTCGGCACGGGTTTTTCCTCGGCTGTTCGCGCTACCCGGATTGCGATTTCATCCAGGACCTCGCTCCCGAATTGGGCGACGAAGAAGACCGCACCGAGTTTTGCGAGAACTGCGGCCGCGAAATGATGCTGAAGCGCGGGCGTTTCGGCGCGTTCCTGGCCTGCAGCGGCTACCCTGACTGCAAGACCACGCGCCGGCTCGTCGAAGGCACGCGCATTGCGCGCCAGCCGGACGTTCCTCTAGGCGAAAAGTGTCCCGATGATGGGGGCGAATTGCTGAAGCGGCATGGACGCTACGGCGAGTTCATCGGCTGCACGAACTATCCGAAGTGCAAGTACACACGGCCTATAACGCTCGGAATCAAGTGTCCCAAATGCGGCGAAGGCGAGTTCGTCCGTCGCGGATCGGGCGGAAAAGGACGCGGCCGCATGCGCGTCTTTTATGGCTGCAGCCGCTATCCGGATTGCGACTTCACCACGCCCTACGAGCCGATCAACGAGCCCTGCCCGAAATGCGGCGCACCGTTCATCGTCGAAAAGCGCACCAAACTGGGCCACGTCCGCGCCTGCCTCAACGAGAAATGCGACTGGGAAGCTGCCGTACCCGAATCCACGGCTGGCGCTTCCTCCAGCGGAGCACCGGAACCCGTCGGTGCTGGTTCCAGTACCCGCCCGTAGCCGTTCGTTATCTCCCGGACGCCCCTGATCCTGCTGGTTGCACCGGCCAAATCACAAAATCGCAAAAAAACAGGCGCTAAGTAAGTCAAGTGGCTTGACCTATTAAATGCGCATATTGGGCGCCTTTGGTGCCGCAATTCGTTCTTCCGACGACCGCAACATAGTCCTGCCGTCGGCCGCCACTTCGCCCACGAGTCTGTTTTGACGCCGGCTCCCTGGGCTTGTGAGGATGGGCCCGTTCGCCTGGTAGCATCCGCTTGTGTTTGCGGCGACACAGGTGACCAAGTATGGGCGGGCCGCCCGTCCCCGCTTCCGCTAGCCGACTCTCGGTCCAGGTCTCGGGCTTTCCCCTCTGCCCGGGAGCGACAAAAATCATCGCAGACGAGTGACACAAGTCACAGCATCGCCCGCCAAACTGCGACAAAGTCTGTGTGTGGCAGGAGGGCAGCGATGCAAAGAGATGAACGAGATTTACTTGAGACTTTGAAGGCCGAGTTGGAATTTCTGAATAGTGGCGGATACGCTCGCGTCCCGAACTCAAGTTGGAGACCGATATACGTCTTTGAAGACTCCCCAGCCTGCATGTATCGCGACTACGAGGTCAACCCGGGCGGTTGCAGTGACTGTGTTTTGCTTCAGCTCGTGCCGTGGGAGTTTCGGGCAGTCAAACATCCGTGCCGGCACATTCCGCTGAACGCACACGGAGAAACGCTCGACTTGCTTTATCGTTATGCGGACGGGCGTGAGATCGAGGAAAAAGTTAGGTACTGGCTAGAAGCCACGATAGCCAAACTCGAAGAAAACCGAACGAGCCTGCAGCAAAGCAATCCTGTCGCGGCCCCGGACGAAGCTGGCCGTAGTGCAGCGGCTTTGCATGAAAACGCCAAGTGCGCAAATCCCGCCTGCCCCGTCGCATTTGACTGGCGAAAAGGCGGCAAATTCTTTCGATTCAGGCAAAATCCCGGCGCAACGGGCCAAACCGTGGAAAACCAGCCGTCATCCGGAATCCACGGGGTGAAGCATTATTGGCTCTGCGATCGTTGTTCGCACCTCTTCACGCTCGCTTACGAAGAGCACGCTGGCGTGGTGCTGAAGGTTTCATCGCGTGATTGTGCTGTTGCACAAGACGAGCGCTTGTCGGCTGCCTGAAAGCGCTGGGCGGCCGGCTGTAAACAAGTTGTGGGTACACGCTTGCCCATGTGAGTTTCGTCTTGCAATTAGTCGCACCGCCGTCGAGACGCTCGATTCCGCGAGTCATTCGTCGTTTATGGCCTGAATTGCGCCGAATAGGTGTCATCGTGGAAACCCATCGTCCGACCCCGGGAGGCAGCCTACCTGGGGCAGGCAGGCCCTGTGCTATCTAACGCCAGTTAACGCGTGAGCCAGGAGCGGGCGCGGACGGTGACGACGGCGTAGGGGAAGATCCAAAACATGGTGAAGAAGGCGAAGTAGCCGAACATCACGGCGAACAGGAAATCGAGCGAGCGTTCGCTGCGCAGGAAATACAGCGAATAGAAAACGGCGACGATTCCGACGGCCAGCAGAAATCGCGGGAACATGTACGGATGCTCCCAGGTGAGTGCGGCGAGCAGGACAAGGCTCGCGTAGCTGACCGGATAGCGTAGGTTGGTGACGAAGCGGTCCCAAAGCGCCAGCGAAGCCGAAAGCGGCGGCCTCTTCCACACGATCTTCATGAAGCGGATTTCCTCGCGCACGTAGCTGCGGTCCCACCGCAGGAACATCTTGCACATGCTGGCATAGCGCGTGGGGACCATAGTGTCGACGGCAGCGGACCGCTGGTAAACGGTGGAATAGCCCCGCGAAAGAATCCAGTTGGTGAGCGCGCGATCTTCGCCATACGTGCATTCCGCGCCTAGGAAGGTTTGCTTCAACCACTGATCCAGTACATTGTGGACGATGGAGGCGCGATAGGCGGTTAATGCGCCCGGACAGCAGTAGACCGTGCCGTAGGACGATTCGACGGCGCGCAGCACGTCGAACGAAAGTATGTAGCGGACGTGCAGCATGCGCGGCAGCAATCCTTCGCGCCGGTTGTACGCGCCCACTTTGCCGGCCACGGCACCCACTCTCGGATCGCGGAACGGCCCGGCAATCGCCAGCAGCGCCTTGGGCTCGAGCGCGCTATCGGAATCGATGGTGACGAGCACTTCGCCCCGCGCCGCCTTGAAGCCTGCTGCGAGAGCCGCCCGTTTACCCTGATTTTTCTCAAAACGAATCGGACGTACGATTTCCGGCCATTGTCTGGCGGCTTGCGCGATGTACGTCCACGTGTCGTCGCGGCTGCCGTCGTCAACCACAAAGAGTTCGAGGCGGTCGCGCGGATAATCGGCCTTCACAACGGACTCGATCGACTTCAGCACCATGGGCCCTTCGTTGTATGCGGGGATGATGACCGTGATCGACGGCGCGGTTTCGTGGCTGGCGGACGGAAACGGGTGGTACGCCATCCAGACCAGCGTGCGAAACACGAGCAGCAGCACTCCCATCGTGATCCACAGCATGCTGGGAAATATCAGGAAGCGCGCCCAGTGATGGTGTTCGGCAGCTTGCACCAGCGGCCGCAGGAAAACGCCGTGGATGTGTGCGCCGATCATCGCCACAATGCCGGCGACGATGGCGATGTAAAGCAGCCAGTACCAAGGGTCGCGAAGCGCTTTAGCCCGCGAGGGATGCGACTCGTCCGCGACGATTGGGCGCAGCTCTGTTCCGGTGGAAGACACAGTTATTCTGCTGTCCGGGTCTCTCGGTGTTCCTGAGTAGAGCCTTTATTCTAAGTGTTTGGTGCACAGGAAGGCAAAATGGTTTCACAATGATGAGGGGCGCAGTTTCTACGCTATCGGGAGGATCGCGAGCCGGCCCACTCGGCCGTGGTCAGTCGATACCCCTACTCTGTCTTGCAGCCTCCCGCTGCGCGGCGAGATGGGGTTCGACCGGGGTATGGTGCAACTGTCGGCGTGAAGCTGGATGCGTGGCCGTAGACAGAAGGGCGAACGAGCCTTTAGTTTTGCAGCCTCCCGCTAGGCTGCGAAATTGGACTTCGACCGGCGTATTGCGGGTTTCCTTGCTGCTGATGGTCCCAACTGACAAGTCCTAGATTCTTGCTCGCCACTCGACACTTGTCACTCGTCACTGATTATTCGTGTCTCAAAGCGACAACCGGATCGACGCGCATCGCCCTCCGCGCGGGAATCCAGCACGCGACGAATGC
>DASUJR010000079.1:0-7153 GCA_036279175.1 Candidatus Acidiferrales bacterium
GGAAAGTCACCGCAGTTACGAAAGTCTTCCGCCGCATGCTCGGCATCGACTAATAACCTCTGACATACGAGGACTCCCGAAACGTAATGGCGGGCAGGCGCTGGCTACAAATGCGAGCTAGGCTTTCGGTTGCCAGGCGCCGGGGAGGTCGTGGCCGCTGAAGGCGCCGGGAATCTGGCGCGAAGTGGCGTAGCGGAAGAGTGCGGCGACGAAGATGCCTTGCACAGCGGAAGCGGTAACGGCCAGGAGCACCCAGTAAATCACGGCTAGAGCGACGCCCATGGCGAGCGCAGCCGAGCCGAGTTGCGCGCCGGCAATCGGAAGAAGAACGCCGGGAATTGCGAGCAGGAAAAAGATGAGGCCGAAGCTGAAGCCGCCCACCACTTCTTCTCCCCACGTTTCGCGAAAAATTTGCGCGGAGCGGCGCAGCGCGTCGATGGGACCGATGTCCTCTGCGGCGAGCAAGGGAACGACGAAGAAGCAGGCCAGCGTCCAGACGAAGCCGATGATGCCAATCACGATGCGCGCGATGAAGCCGGCGCGGCGTTCGAGGCCTTTCAGGATCATGCCGACGGTGGCGGCGAGCACGCCCCATTCGAGGATGCGCCATTTGCGTTGCCAGGCGACGCGAAGGCCATCCTGTAGCGTGGCCTGTCCGCCGGCGAGTCGATCGGACGCGATGCTGACGAGCGCGACGTTGAAGAAGATCGCGATGCTATACGTCGCGACGTAGAACAGGAAGAGGAACGGCAGCATTTCCTCGTATAAGAGACCTCGTTGAACTCCGGCGTGGCCGAAGGTGCCCGCCGGCACTACAAACAGGAAGCCGCCGCCGAAAATAACGATGGTTGCAGCGATGCAGCAGATGGCCGAGAAGACCGGAAGCCAGACGAGTTCCTTGTCGGATTTGAGGACGGAGAAGCTTTGCTGGAGCAGGTCCCAACTGCGCGAAAGCGTGCCCATTTTGGCTCTCCTGAACGGCGCAAATGCGTACAGCGGGACGATGAATCGATTGCTTTTTTATGTCAGGGTTTGAGGCACGCTTCGAGCGTGCTGGAAGCCCGCCAAACCCTGAAGCTCTTTTGAGTTAGGGTTTGAATCATCAAACCCTGAAACCCGGGGCGATCATAACGGGAAGGGTTGAAGGAAACAAGGCGAGCGGCCGCGAGACCGTCGCAGGTGTAAACAGCGGCGGGAGAAAATAAGTGCCATCAATCCGCGGCAAGCGGGCGCTGCGCCAGGAGGCAGGGCACAGGCACCCGGAGTTGAGCAGCAAGGATTTAACGGAGTTCACCCCGGAATTTACTGGACAAGCCGCAGGATAGTTGCTAGTATGCAGTTGCGTTTGTTGCTCAGAGAAGACCTTTGGATTCGTCTAAAGCGCTGCGAGTTGAACAAACTTGCAGCTTTTTTTTTGCGACTAGAGGCATACCCTGCCGGGAAACCGCAAGGGAAGAAGCACAAATAGCTCAATCGAAAGAAGGAAATACGTGAAAGAACAAGGAACGGTTAAGTGGTTCAATGCCAGCAAGGGCTTTGGATTCATCCAGCGGATGTCGGGGGAGGACGTTTTCGTCCACTACTCGGCGATTCAGTCGGATGGGTACAAGTCGCTCAATGAAGGCCAGGCCGTGGAGTTCGAAGTAACCCGCGGACCGAAGGGCCTGCAGGCAACGAACGTCACCAGCCTCTAACTCGCAAGGCGGGCTGCGCAATGCGCGCCCGCCTTTTTTTTCCGGCCAGGCAGTTAGTTCCATTCTTGACAGCTTTTCTCGCTCAGCGCACCTTTCGCTCAGGAGGCGGCATGAAGAACCTCGCCGAAGGCCAGTACATCAAGCATTCCCAATATGGCCTGGGAGTGATCACCGAAACGGATAAAGATACCGACCGCACGATCATCGATTTCGACGAGCACGGCACGAAGACGTTCGTCACCAGCATCATGGTAGTCGAGCCGGCAGAGGGAACTCCGCCCCCGCGCCCGAAACGGCGCAAGAAGGCGAAGACCGCAAAAAAGGCCGAATAACCTCCTCGCGGCTAACACCACGCACTGATACTACGCACTGGTACTAAGCATTGTTGGAATTCCGCGCGGATGAGTGTGCGCGGGGCGTTTCAGGCCACAGCGGCTTCGTCAATCATCCCCTTCTGGGACGTCTTTGGGCATCCTGCTTCGTTGTTCCCTGTAGCCCGCTGCGTCTGACTGCGCCTGATGGCGTCTGGCCCGCGGCAGGCGACCTGGTGACCGGCTAAGTACAACCGCCGCCCGCCACGGCGGGCAGGCTCCGCGGCTCGTCTTCGTGCCGCTAACTCGAACCGGGCGGACCGGGTTCCAGTACCGCTGGGGGATACCACCACAAAGAAATTCTGATATGCTCGAAACATAATAGGCGAGGCGGTGTCTAAGCATGGTAGAAGGACACAGCCTGGAGGGATTTGACGAGGCATGTCCGAACTAGCGCAAACACTCTCTTGGGGACGCGACGAGGCCGAGCTCGTGAACGAGCTGCAGGCTGGTTCCGAGGCTGCTTTCGACTGGTTAGTTACGTACTACCATGCAGGCGTGTACAACCTGGTGTACGGCATCCTGTCAGACCCTGCCGATGCGGCCGACGTTACCCAGGAAGTTTTTCTTCGCGCATTCCGGGGGATTCGCGGATTCCGGCGCGGCAGTTCGCTGAAAACGTGGCTGTACCGGATTTCGGTACGACAGGCGCTTAATCAGAGACGCTGGTGCTGGCGTCATCATCGACAGCAGGTATCGATCGACGCGGAAGACGAAGCCACCGGAGCGACGCTGGACCTGCCCGATGCCGAGGCGACGCCTTTCGAGCGGTGCGCGTCCCAGGAAATGCAGTTGAGAGTACGCCAGGCGCTGGCGGCGGTTCCTGAATCGTTCCGGAGCGCTGTGATCCTGAGAGATCTTGAGGGGCTTTCGTACGAGGAAGTGTCCGAGGTGCTGGAAGTGTCCGTTGGAACAGTGAAGTCGCGAATTCTGCGCGGTCGCCGCATGCTGAAGGAGATTCTCGATCCTCTGCTGCGTTCGCCGCAAATCGACGCCGCAAATGGAACGGTCGCCAGGCATGTTGCAGCAGAGCCGATGCCGGGCCAACGCGGCGCCGTAACACAAACGACACCTACCGTAACAGTTCAAGGCGTTCGAGGGTATGCTGTTTTCAGCGCGGCTGGACCGCGCGGAGATACTCGATGACTTGCGGGGAAGCCCAAAGGCAGTTGCCCGGGTACCTCGATGGGGCGATCCAGATGTTGGACCGCGCCCGTGTGAGCGAACATCTGGATTCTTGCGTCGATTGCCGGGGCGAGCTGGAGACCTTCCGGCGGTTGGCCGTTTGCCTCGCTAACGTGCAGCCCGTTGCTGTGCCTGCCGACCTGGTGACGCGCATTCGCGTGAAAGCTTCAAGGTCGAAAACGTTTTCGGCCAAGATGCAGTATTGGTTCGGGCGCGCCCATCTGGTCTTTGAAAATATTTTGGAGCCGCTGGCGGTGCCTGCGACAGGCGGCATCCTGACGGCGCTCGTCGTCTTCATTCTTCTGGTGCAGAACATTCTGGTTGGCGTGCCGATGGGCGCCGTACCCGGTGATCTGCCGCTGAATGTGGTGCAGCAGGCGCAAGTAGAGAGTTTGGCGCCGTTTGCTGTTCCTGGACTGATCGCCAGCGACCACGACCCGGCGGCCGCGGTGACGGTTGAAGCGACGTTGGACGCCCAGGGCAACGTGGTTTCCTACCGCATCATTTCCGGACATGGCGATGCGGCGGTCCGAAATGGGATCGAGCAGGTTCTTATGTTCTCGCACTTCCGCCCGCGGTTGGATTTTGGCCGCCCGACGAACGGCGGCCGCGTGATGATCGGCTTTAGCGAAGTGCGCGTCCGCGGATAACTTCCACACTGATACCATTCACCACACAGCACACTCACGCTGTGCCGATTCGAAACGTGTTAACGCGATGGTAGCCGCCTTCCGTTTCCCCACTTCGATTTTCTACGGGTTTCAAGGTATAGTGCGGCGAACAATTTGCAATAGTTTCGATTGATGGCATCTACTTCGGGTACTTCCAACCCAGGTCCTTCGAACCGGCCCGTCGCCAACGTAGTCATCGCCACGACGGCCATGCTGGCGTTCATCACGTTCTGGCAGGCCGCGGCGGTGGTACTCAACGACCTGGGCTCGTCCGCGTTCTACGCCGGCGCGATCGCCGAACATTTCATTGGCAGAACGGCGCCGTGGTTCGTGCTGGCGATCATGCTGTTCGCCTTCGCCGTGCAGACGCTGTACTACGAAAGCTGCGGGATGTTCGTCCGCGGCGGCGTCTATCGCGTGGTGAAGGAGGGCATGGGCTCCCGGCTGGCGAAGTTCTCCGTCTCCGCCTTGATGTTCGATTACGTTCTTACCGGCCCGATCAGCGGCGTGTCTGCCGGGCTGTACCTCATTGGCTTGCTGAACGAGTTGCTGCATTACGCCCACTCGAGCATCGTGCTGCCGACGAACGCGGGCGCGGCCGTTTTCGCGGTGATCGTCACGGTCTATTTCTGGCGGGAAAACGTCAAAGGTATTCCGGAGTCGAGCGAAAAGGCCGTTCGCATCATGTATGTCGCCACCGTCATGGTGGTCATGCTGATCGTATGGTGCCTGTACACGCTATGGGTGCGGGGGGCGCATATCCCGCCGCTGCCGCGCCTCTCGAATATCCATTACGCGAGCGACGCGCTGGGCTGGCTGCATAACTCCTCTCTGCCATACACCATCGGTTTCATCGGCATTCTGATCGGCCTGGGGCATTCCGTTCTGGCGATGAGCGGCGAAGAAACGATGGCGCAGGTCTACCGCGAAATCGAGCATCCCAAGCTTCCGAATCTGAAAAAAGCCGGGCTCGTCATTTTCCTCTACAGCTTGATCTTTACGGCGGGCGTCGCGTTCTTCGCGGTGATGATTATCCCCGACGCCGTGCGGCCCGGCTATTCGGACAATCCAATCAGCGGGCTGGCGATGTACTTGACGGGCCCACTGCTGGTGCGCATGGTTTTCCGGATATTCGTGGTCATCGTCGGCGTATTGATGCTTTCAGGCGCGGTGAATACGGCCATTGTGGGTTCCAACGGCGTGCTCAATCGCGTTTCCGAAGACGGCATTCTGCCGGAATGGTTCCGCTTCCCGCATCACCGTTTCGGCACTTCCTATCGGATTCTCAATCTCGTTGTCGGCCTGCAACTGTTGACCATCATCCTGAGCCGCGGAAACATCTTCATCCTGGGCGAAGCGTATGCCTTCGGCGTGATGTGGAGTTTTGCGATGAAGGGGCTGGCCGTTCTTGTGCTGCGTTACAAGCGGCCGGGCCAACGGGAGTTTCGCGTCCCGCTCAACATCAAACTGGGGTCGACCCAGTTTCCGCTCGGCGTCGCTCTAATCACTATTTTCTTGTTCCTGCTTTGCTTCATCAACCTGTTCACGAAGGAGATCGCCACGATCTCCGGCGTCGCGGTCACCCTGATTTTCTTTACCGTGTTTGAAATCTCCGAACATGTGACGCGGAAAAAGACTGAAGTTCACACCGAACTCGACCAGTTCAACATCGCCATGCAGGACGGGCTGACTCCCGAGGGCTTGCACGTCCGGCCCGGCAGCATTTTGGTGGCGGTCAGCACGTATTACACGCTCTACCATCTGGAAGCGGCGCTGCGGCGGGCCAGGACGCGCGAGGCGGAAATCGTGGTGCTCCACATTCGCCTGCTCAGGCGCACGGCTTCCGAGGAACATGAACTCGCGCCCGACCAGCTCTTCAGCACCATCGAGCAACTTCTGTTCACCAAGGTGCTTTCGATCGCTGAAAAGGAAGGCAAGCCCGTGCGATTGGCCGTTGCCGCGTCCAACGACCTATGGGAAGGCATCCTGCGGGCAGCCGCGAGCCTTCAGTCGAGCGCGATTGTTGTCGGCAGTTCGTCGAGATCGGCGGTCACCGATCAGGCGCGCCAGATCGGACTCGCCTGGGAGCGCCTGCCTGACCCCCGCCCACGCGTTACGCTCGAGATTTACGCGGCGTCGGGACAGGAACAGATCTTTTACCTCGGCCCGCACGAGCCTCGACTCACACCGACCGAAATCGATCTGCTTCACAAGATTTGGCTCCAGCTCAGCGACAAATTACCGGGCCAGGAGCTGCACCACCACGATATCGTCCACTTCGCGCTCGATGAATTGGAGCGCCAGATTTCGACCGGCGAAGCCGACGAGGTGGCGCAGCGGTTGCGCGATCATCTCGTCGAGATTCAAGAGCGGCGGGTTCGGCGTTAACGCGCTCGTACTGACGTTCGTAGTACAATCCCACCGAGTGCTGCCAACGGGGGGAGCGATGATTCGACGAACTGCAATTCTGGCAGGCGCCTGCTGTTTGGCTCTTGCCTGGGCTCCGGCGCGCGCCCAAAACGCGCCGCAAACTTCAAACCCCGCGATCACGCAGCATCCGCTGCCGGCGCGTCTCCCTGAGCGCATCCCTGCATACCACAAAGAACCACCTAAAGGGCCTTTGCCGAAGACACTGAATCCCAAAATGTTCCCCGACCCGCTGACGCGCAACGTTTACGCCATCGCGGCGAAAGAAAAGAAAATTCTCTATCAGTTGCCGTGCTATTGCGGGTGCGATCGCGAAGCCGTCCACCACACGAGCCTGCTCGATTGCTATTGCGACAATCATGCGTCTTTCTGCGCGACGTGCAGGATGGAAGCGGTATTCGCCTATCAGGAATACCGAAAGGGAAAAACGGCACCGCAGATTCGCGAAGACATCATTGCCGGGAAATGGCGCAACGTCGATCTTTCGCCCTACTCCGGTAAGTCGAAGGCGAAGTAGGCGCCGACGCGCACCGCTTGCCACTTCGAGCCGGCTCCTGCCGGGTACTTAAGCAGGATACAAGCAATTCCAATCGCGTCGGCGAACGATTCGTCCCTACCGTGAGTCCACCACCGGAGATACGTCTTTTTTCGTCGAGTTTTCGTGCTTCAACTCGTCTCGCGCGATTCTATAATTTGGAGTGAATTCCGACGGTTCCCCGCTCGCCGTCCCTGAAAGAGGTAATTGATTAACGTGAGCTGGTCTTCAGCGGGATGCCGAACTGGTATTGGCCTGGCCGTGTTCCTC
>DASUJR010000080.1:0-16169 GCA_036279175.1 Candidatus Acidiferrales bacterium
TCTGCTCTGGTTTGCCGGCCTGAAAGACAGAATCGGTTTGAAGTCGGACGTTCGATTCGCCGTGTCTGATTCGATCGCCGAGCCGGCGCTGGCCGGATTCACAAAACCGGTTGTGCTGATTCCTGCGGCACTCACGACGCAGCTTTCCGCTGCCGAACTCCAGTCGGTCGTGCTCCATGAACTGGCGCACGCGAAGCGCCGCGATAATTGGACGGCGGCGTTCGCGCACGCTGTGACGTGCGTGTTCTGGTTTTATCCCGTGCTCTGGTGGATCGAAAAGCGATTGCGCGTGGAACGCGAACTGGCGTGCGACGAAATGGTCATTCGCTGGGGAGCCGCAGCCGACGATTACTTCGCTGGAATCCTGAAAGCTTGCCGTTTTCATTTGACCCGCGAAATTGCAGGTGTGGCCAGTATTTCAGGCTTGAACCTGAAGAAACGAAAGGAGGCAATCATGTCACTTATGCCGGAGAGTCCATCCAGTCGAGTGCCGAAGACGTTGATTGCATCGCTCATCGCGGCGGTCGCGATCGTTCCGTTAGCGATTGGCTTGTTGAGTACCTCCAACGCACGCGCCGCTGATCGGGAGTTTGCTGGCGCGACGAATGCGGTGGAGGGAACGATGTTCTCTTTAGCTCGGCAGGCGAGCGCACCCGCACAGCTTGTCGAGGCCACGTTTGGAATCAAAAGCCTGTTCCTTGGGGCGAAGCTCGAAAACGTGGGGAATCGCCCGATTACCCAATATCGTATCGGATGGGTGGTGGTTTACCGCGATGGAAAAACCGACACGTCTTCGGGACCGGCGATGAATGTTCCTGCGGAGATTGCGCCGCGTACTGTGGCGGAGGTTCCGGATCAGGGCGTTTCGGGCAAACTCTTGAACAACAAGCCTCGCGAGATCATGTTCTTCGTGGATGAAGCGAGATTTTCCACCGGGGAAGTGTGGAACGCCGATACTCACTCGATCGCAACCGAGGCCGGCCCGGAGGCGCGGACCGCCGCGCCGGCCCCCGATCCCAAAACTGAAGCATCGTTTACCTGCACATTCCAGAGCGTCAGTTATCCCGAGGGCACGGTTATTCAGGAGGGAAATGGGGCCGAACAGATGTGCGCACGCGTATTGGATGAACGACCGGTAGTCTCCAGCGCAGCGAATCGCGGTCCCAGATACGCCGCGGAATGGATTCGGACGAGCAAAGCGGCTCGAGAGCGAAGCGCGACGGTCGTACGCCTTCCAACGCCGCCGCCAATCTACTGTACGCCTACAGCGTCGACCGAGACGCGCTTATGCGCGTGTGAGAACACTGGACCATTCTCGCCGGGCGCCCTGGTCAACTCAACGACCGGTCCACACCAACTGCGCTGCGACAATGGAGATTGGGTTCAGACATCAACGCTGAACGTGAAGCGGCCATAGCGTTCGCGGCGCAGTTCTTGGCTGTGGGAAGGGCCCCGATAGCGAAAAAACGGTGGTCGGGCTTTCGGCTGCGCTCCTTCGCCACACCACTTAGGGCCGGCAGGACAAGTGGCGCAACCGAGGATCCCAACCCTACGGCTTCACCGTGACCATGACGACGGCGTGGCTGGGGACTGTCGCTTTGAAGCTGCCGGTGAAGCGGCCGAGGTCCTTGTGGGCCCACAGGTCGCGGACTTCCGCGGACAGGTGATCGGGGTAGCCGATCTGGTTCCAATCGACGGAAATTTCCATCTCGCTGTCGCCGCGATTGAGAAGAATCACGGCGCGGCCGCCGTCGTGCAATTCCTTTGACCATACCTCAGTATCGATCGTCTGCTTCACAGCGCCCGTCGATTCTGTGACAACGCGCCTCCCCACTCGCCGTCCTTGCTGCCCTAATGGATCCTGATCGACCGCAATCACTTCGCGATTCGTGAGAATCTCTTTCGTCTCAGCAGACATGCTGCGCAAATCATTCCCCGTGATCAGCGGAGCCGCCAGCAGACACCACAGACTGAAATGCGCGCGATCCTCGTCGGCTGTCATGCCGCCATTGCCGACTTCCAGCATGTCCGGATCATTCCAGTGGCCTGGTCCCGCATACGAATAAAGCTTAGCTTCCTGATCCAGAATGTCGAGCACGCCATTCGAGCAGCAACCGTCGTTCGGCCATTGTTTCCGGCCGCTCCAGCGGTCCTGAATGTCGTCCGTCGTGCGCCACAGATTGCCGCCCACTCCCGCAGCCCACAGCCACGGTTTGTTCTTGCCCCATTCGCAGATGCTGAAAACGATCGGCCGCCCGCTCGCCCGCAGCGCTTCCGCCATTGTTCGGTACGACGCTGCCGCATCCTGCGTCCCGGTGTTGCACCAGTCGTATTTCAGGTAATCGACGCCCCACGATGCGTACGTCAGCGCGTCTTGAAACTCGTGACCGCGTCCGCCGGGTCTTCCCTGGCACGTTGCTGTTCCTGCGTCGGAGTAAATTCCGAATTTCAGGCCTTTCGAGTGAACGTAATCGGCCACGGCTTTAATACCGTTCGGAAATCTTTTCGGGTCCGCGACGATCTTGCCGCTCGCCTCGCGGCTCACCTGCCAGCAATCGTCGATCACGATGTACTGGTAGCCCGCGTCCTTCATCCCGCTGCTCACCATCGCGTCCGCCATCGAGTCGATCAGCGATTCGCTCACGTTGCACGCGAACTTGTTCCAGCTGTTCCAGCCCATCGGCGGAGTGAGCGCGAGCCTGTTCGGCGGCACCGGCACTGGTTCCTTACTCTGCGCCTTCGCAGGCGCAGCGATCGCAAAAATCGCGCAGATGAATGACAGCGCGCAAACCCAAGCGATGATCCTGGCAGGTTTCATGGAAAGTCTCCCGATACTTTTTGGAATCGAGAGCTTACTACAGATGGATGCGCTGGGAGACGAGCTTCAAGAGACGAATTGGAGTGAAGGAAGTCGGGCGAGACAGAAGGCCGTAGGATGAGCCACACCCGAATTCATTGCCATTGCTCATTGCGCTTAGTTCAACTTCCGCCGCCAAATCTGCTTCGACTGCACGATCCGCGTGCACGCGATCCATTTGCCATCAGGGGACACCCTCGGGTGCATAAGATTTCCCGAATCAAAGGTCAACCGATGCGCAACGCCTCCGATCCTCGGAACCGCAAACAGTTGCAAATGACCGTCAACGAGAGCGCTGTAAACGATCGTCACGCCGTCGGGCATCCAATCAACGCCATCGTACGTCGTGCCCTTGTAATCAAGCACCTTTTGCGGTTGCGAGCCATCGGCGCGCACAACCCACAGCGTGCGATCCTGACCGCCGTTATTGCTTTCAATGGCGATCTGCCTCCCGTCGGGCGACCACGCCGCCGACGAAACGCTGCGAATCTGAGGTCCCAGCGGCAGCATCTTTGCGTCCAGCGCGCTGCCTGTCTCCGGATCGAGCCTAAGCACCCACAACTTGTCGATTCCCGGCTGCCCGTTGCGGTCCCACGAAGTGAACAGCAACTTCTTCCCATCGGGCGACCAGTACGCAGGCCCCGTTTCCCAGCCAAAATCCGTCAGACGAATTTCCGGCGCGTGAACGTCATCTGCTCGGCGCAAGTAGATATCATCGCTGCTGTTGGGATCGCCGTACTGTGGCGTGGGAACTGCCGAACGGTGCGAGTGAAACGCGATCCATTTCCCATCAGGCGACCACGCCGGCGAAAAATCTTCTCCGTAGCCCGAAACAATCACTGCGGGATCGGACGCGCGATTGCCCTGCTCATCAATCGAAACCACCGCGTCATCGAAGTCGAGGGGCTCGTCAGCCAGACGCGCGCCGCCATAGTAGTACCCGATGCGCCGGCTGTCCGGACTCCACATCGGCAATGCGCCTCCGGCAACGAGTTGCTTTGCCTGGCCGCCGATGGATGGCACCAGCACGATCGAATCGTTGTACTGCGTGTGAACCCAATAAAGATTGTTTCCGGCGACCGTCGGTTCGTTGTTGTCCTCGCCGGGCGTGTCCACCAGATCCTGTCGCGCGCCGGTAGTCAAATCCAGAGAGTAAATCTTCAGCCAGCGATTCGCTTCCGGATTTTGCCGATCGATATTGTTCGGCGCGGCATTGGTTGCAAGCGCGAGGTAGAGTTTCTTTCCGTCCGGCGAAATCGAAATGTGTCCGGGCGGCGGGCTCGAATCCAGATGGTCAGCCACCACGCGAGACTGTCCGGTATTCGCATCGATGCGAATCAATACCGATTGCCCATTTGCGAGAAACAGCAGACCGTAAACGTAGTTCCCGTCCGGCGAGAAGGCGATCGCCGTGATCTTCCCGGAGACGCCGTAATTCCGCACATTGCCGTTCACATCTACAAATATGGATTGCTGCGGAGCGTCCAGGCGATAGTAAGCGACTTCCGAACCGTTCGCGGAGCAAACCACCGCCGCATCCGTCGGCACAGGCGACAATTGTTCGCCGTCATCGTGCGGCAGAAACCAGCCGTTTTCACTGATGCGCTCGCCGAGCCGTGCCAGCCCTCCCGTACCGAGCGAATCCCACCGGCCGCAGAACGCCGCGTTGTCGATGCGATTTAGATCGGCGGTCAGGCTTAGCCGGTCCGGCTTGCCTGTTTTCAGAGAATAGAGTTGAAGATTTGCTTCCGTGCGGCGCCGCTTGACGAGCGCCCAGTTGCCATCCGGCGACACGATCACGCGGTCGAGCGGTCCCTCGAACCACTGGTTGCTTCTCAATTCCAGCACCAGGTCGCCGCGCATTCCGCCATCGGCTGCCGGAGTTGCGACAGATTGCGATGCGCTGCTTCCCGCCGCCGTTCCTTGTGCGTCTGCCGGATTTGTCGCCGGAACTGCAGGCTTCGTCGCTTGCGACTGCGGCTGCGTTGATGTGGGTTGCGCGGATTGGGCCGGTGTCGTTTGCGTCGCGGACTGACTCCGCGCGAACGCAATCGGCAGAGCGCCGGCGACGACGAGCACTGCGGCGGTGACAACGCGATTCATCATCTGCCTCGGAAAAGAACGGAAAACCGCAGAAATCTGCCTTACGGCAGGTGCCTGGCGCAAAGGAAACACCTCAGCGCGAAAACAGAAATTCTCTGCGTCCTCTGCGCCTGCCCGCCGCGTGCGGGCCTCTGCGGTGTCAATAATTTTACGTGGAAACTTCAGGCGTACTTGTAAAACCCGCGGCCGGATTTCCTTCCCAGCCACCCCGCCGCAACGTACTTCCTCAATAGGGGACACGCGCGGTATTTCGGATCGCCGAATCCCTTGAAGAGCACCTCGAGGATATCAACGCAAACGTCGAGACCGATAAAATCGGCCAGCTCCAGCGGCCCCATCGGATGATTCATGCCGAGCTTCATCACCGCATCCACTGATTCCGGCGTCGCCACGCCTTCCATCACGGCGAACGCCGCTTCGTTGATCAGCGGCATCAATACGCGGTTCGAGACGAAACCGGGTGCGTCGTTCACGGCGACAGGCTTCTTGCCCAGCCGCTCGCACAGCGTCATTGTTGTTTGGAACGTTTCGTCGCTGGTTGCCAGCCCGCGGACCACTTCCACCAGCGCCATCATCGGCACCGGATTCATGAAATGCATGCCGATGAAGCGCTCGGGGCGGCTGGTTTGCGCGGCAAGCTGCGTGATCGAAATCGACGACGTGTTGCTCGCCAGAATCACCCCAGCATGCAATGCCGCGTCGGCCTCTTTCAGCACGCGAATTTTCAAGTCGAGCTGTTCGGGCACAGCCTCCACCGCAAAGTCCACTGCGCCAAGCTTCGACATGTCCGTCGTCGCATCGATCCGTCCGAGCGCGGCAGCTCTATCGGCTTCCGTGATTTTTGCCTTCTTCACTTCGCGATCGAGATTCTTGCCGATCGTCTCCAGACCTCTGTCCAGAAAGCGCTTCTCAATATCCCGCAGGATCACGTTGTAGCCTGACCGCGCAAACACATGCGCAATCCCGTTGCCCATGGTCCCAGCGCCCAGCACTGCCACTGTTTTGATCGAGTCAGTCGACATAGCCAACCATGATAATCGAGGTATAGGTTTAAACGTAGCGCCGGGCTTCAGTCGGCACGGCGTGGGGACTCGCGCTACACCCGCGACTTCGGCAGAGTTCGATCGCAAGCAGGATTGCGCCGCCGAAGACGGGTTTGTGTTTCAGTACAAAAAAAGAGTTATACTTCCGCCCGATTTGCGGCGAAGGCCGCTCCACTCTGAAACGCCACGTCCCCTTCGCGCTAACGACCTTGCGCCTGCTGCTCGGGCCGGTCGCTCTGTTCTGCGCATTCACGAACGCGCCGAGAATCGTTTACCTCGGCATCCTGGCCCTCGGCACTCTGTCCGATATTTTCGATGGCATTCTGGCGCGCCGCCTCGGCGTCTCAACGCAAAAGCTGCGCCGATATGACAGCGTGACTGACGCCGTCTACTATGCGTTCATCCTCGGCGTTGCCTGGCTCCTGTGCAAGCCCGTGATTCTCGCCAGTATCCCCGCTATAGCGACTCTAATATTTTCCGAGGCGGCCGTGCTCGCCGTCAGCGTGGCGCGATTCCGAAGATATCCAGCCACGCATACGTATCTCGCGAAATTCTATGGACTTGCTATGCTCGCCGCGTTGGTCGCGTTGCTTGTTTTCAACGCTTCTGGTTGGGTGCTCGACGCGCTCGCTGTCGTCGCGGTGATCGCAAACGCGGAAATCATTGTCATCCACCTGTTGGCCGATGAACCGCCCGTGGATGTGCGCTCTCTGGCCGCATTCCGTAGACAGGGAGCGCAGGAAGCAGCAGAAGTCGCTACCAGGAGGGACCCTTCGTAGGAGCCCCGTGTCTCAGGGGGTGGGAGTGCCGCGGACGATCTCGTCGACGATTTCTTTGGCGCGTGCTTCCGACTGCGGCATCACCAGCACGGCGTTCTGATTGTCCGTTTGTTTCACCACGCAGCCGATACCGTTCTCACGCAGGCAAACTCTCACGGTTTCCGCCATCTCCGGATCCGCTCCAGACCAGATGGCTTCCGTCGCATCTTCGGGGTTGAAATCCGACGGGATGTCGTCTGGAACGGGCGTGAGATCTCCATCTTCGTCGTCAGCCTGCGTTTGCTGCGCAACCGAACCGTCACCAGCATCCGCTTCGGGATGGGCACTCTCGAAATGCTGTGCCACGCCCTCGAGCACGACCTGCGCGCCGCTCAGGTCCCGCTGCTTGACGAACACAGCGTAGACCGGCTGATCGAGCCCGGGAATGATGCCCACATCCTTTTCCTGGTGCTGATACGCGATATTCGCTTCTTCGAGTCCGATGCAAAGCGCGGACTGAGCTTCGCGACTGGTCCCGGTCCACAATAGCGTCGGCCTGTCACGATCTTCTTCGCGAATCGCGTTCGTCGGCACCTCTGCCGGCAATTTAGTAACCAGGTCCACACCACAGTCTGAACAACGCGTGAACCCCTGCCGATATTCCGCTTTGCAGGATGGGCAAAACATAGCTATGCATTTCTAACTCAAAAGACGTCCTTGAGCCAGCACGATCAGTCACCTTCTAGCGATCGGTCATTCGGTCATTTTGAGAAGAAATAGACCGTGAGTTCTTGCTTCGGGACGAAATTCGTCTTGTGCAATAAAAAGTGCCGCTGGTCCAACCGCTGGACCGGCCCGTCCCAACAGAAGCTTGTGTACTCGTGTTCTCCGTTTTTCGACTCAGGCTTTTCGATGATCAGCTGAAAATCCTTGATTGGTGTCTTCCAGGTGTTCGCCGTGGTCAGAATGTAATCTACCCAGGAGGTGTTGAAATAATCTTCGCCTCCGCCCTTCGGAGTGTTCTTCAAATATGCATCGACGTCGGAGGAAAGAGCCTTCTGCAGATTCGCGTCGATGCACGCACGCGGGAAGGTCGTCGTAAAGTCACGCAACTGTACCGGTTCATATCCTATAACTGGGTGGTATTCATGCCGAATGTGAACGACTTTGCGAGCTGGGAGTGTTTGGCGCCAGTAGTACATTTTTTTGACAGCCCACTGCGGAAAGGCGTGCGCCGCGTTGTCAAGGAGGCCGAGCTGGATCAAATGCGCTCGAGCTGACGGAGAGAGCTTAGAAATTTGGGGGCTTCCATCCGGGGGATCTTTCTTCCAGTCGTACATCCCGAACGTGGCCGCATCGATTCCCATGCGCCGAAGCAGGTCGGAATAATCGTTGCCTCTCAGCGTGGCGTGCACGTCGGAGTCGTACCAGGATTGCTTCCCGTTAACCCAGAGCTTGAAATCTGCGAAGTCACTGAGGCGTGCGTCCCACCCGAATGTATACTGGGGAACGGGGAAAGCAACTTCGATCGTAATGTCCCGATCCGTTTCGTTCAGGAAATCAAAATCGACGGCGACTTTGTCTGTGCTGATGAAAAGCCGCTCCTTCTGCATCGAAATGCGAGCTTCCTTGCGTAGCTGAATTCCACCGGCGGCGACAGAAACGGCAGTATCATCAGCGCCGACGGGTACACAAAAGAAGAGTGCCAATGAACACAGAGCAAGCAGAGCACGTCTGAGCTGCAAACGGAACATTTCGCCGGAGTATTTACACCCGTTCGACAGCCCAGGCAACAGAGAGTGTCCGCCACAGTGCTACAGAGGAAACCGCGCCACGCCGCGGCGGAGCGTTTGTTAAAGAGGCGATGGAGGCTGCAAATCCAAATCATTTGCAGCGAAGTGCGCCAAGCCCAATTCGTGCGTCCCATTCCACGCGACTAAACACGCTCGATGGCGAGGGAAACCGCATTGCCTCCGCCGAGGCACAAAGCGGCAATCCCGCGCTTCAAATTGCGCCGTTGCAATTCGTACAGAAGAGTAATCAGAATGCGCGCACCGGACGCGCCAATCGGATGCCCGAGCGCCACGGCGCCGCCATTCACGTTCACCTTTTCCGGATTCAGCTTCAGCACCCGCGTTACGGCAATCGCGGCGACCGCAAACGCTTCATTCAATTCATACAGATCGACGTCCTTGTCGCGGTCCCAACCCGTTTTCGCGAGCAGTTTCTCGACCGCCTCGACCGGCGCCATCATCACCCACTTCGGTTCGACCCCGCTCACCGCTTGCGCCACGATTCGCGCCATCGGCCGCTTGCCAAGGCGCGATGCTGTATCCTCGCCAGTTACGACGAGCGCCGCAGCGCCGTCGTTCGTTCCCGGCGCGTTACCTGCCGTGACGCTGCCGTCCTTCTTGAATGCCGGCTTCAGCTTTGCCAGCGCTTCCATCGACGTGTCTTCGCGTGGCGATTCGTCCGTCTTGATCACGACGGGCGCGCCCTTTTTCTGTGGAATCTCTACCGGGACGATTTGCTCTCCAAAGAAGCACGACTTGATGGCGCGCACCGCCTTCTGATGGCTCTCCAGCGCGAAACGGTCCTGTTCCTCGCGCGAAATCTTGTATTTCTCCGCCACCAGTTCCGCAGTCTGGCCCATGTGAAAATCTTCGTACGCGTCCCACAGGCCGTCGACGATCATCGAGTCGTATATCTCCTGATTGCCCAGCCGAAAACCTGTCCGCGCACCTTTGATCAGATACGGGCAATTGGACATCGACTCCATTCCGCCTGCTACAACGATTTCCGACTCGCCCAGGGTGACGCCCTGCGCCGCAAGAGCTACCGCCTTCAGTCCGGAGCCACAAACCTTGTTGATGGTCATCGCCGCAACGCGCGGATCGCATCCGCCTCGCAGCGCGGCCTGGCGCGCGGGGTTTTGACCCAGCCCCGCCTGCACCACGTTGCCCATAATCACTTCGTCCACTCGTTTCGGCTCAATGCCTGCGCGACGAATCACTTCGGCGACCACTTTCGCGCCAAGGTCCGTCGCAGGAAGTGGGGCAAGTCCGCCCATGAACTTGCCGACTGGTGTCCGTACCGCGCTCAATATGACCGGCTGCTGCATATCATGTCTCCTCTTCAGATCTTTTCTCCACTATAGACGCTGACCGTCGCACGCGCAATCGCGCGAGCGCGTCCTATTCCGGGGCAGTATCGTAAAACAAAAGTAAACGCAGTCACGGCCGCATGGTCGCAGTTAACATCCCGGCCGATCCGGAAGCGCGTTGACGCCCGTTGCCCGCCATCCTATGATGCACGACAAATGAGCGAGTGGGTTCTCCCAGCGAACCAACTGGTCTCGCATTACCGCATACTCGAGAAGGTCGGGGAAGGCGGGATGGGTGTGGTTTACCGCGCCCACGACGACCGGTTGGGACGCGATGTCGCCCTGAAATTCCTTCCGCCTCCGCTGGTTGCCGACAAGGCCGCGAGAGACTTGCTGATCCGCGAAGCTCGCGCTGCCTCCGCGCTGAATCATCCGAACATTTGCACCGTCTACGACATCGGCCGCGCGGACGGGCGCGATTACATCGTGATGGAGTTCGTCAAAGGATCTCCGCTCGCCAGCAAGATTCGCGAAGGTGGCCTGCCGGACGAAACGGTCATCGCCTATGGCGAGCAAATCGCCGACGCGCTGGCGCATGCGCATGAACACGGCATTATCCATCGCGACCTGAAGAGCTCGAACATCATGATCACGCCGGATGGCCGGGCGAAAGTTCTGGACTTCGGTCTTGCCAAGCGCTCAGGAGTCGATCGGCCGCCCGATCAAACGACGGAAAGCTTCGACACAGACGATACGCCCGGCGCCGGAACCATGCATTACACCGCGCCCGAAATCCTTCGTGGCGGACGCGCCGATGCGCGAAGCGACATCTGGTCGCTCGGTGTGATGCTGTATGAAATGGTTTCGGGCCGCCGTCCATTCCAGGGGCGCACAGCTTACGAGCTCAGTTCCGACATCATGTACCACGCGCCTCCGTCCATTTCGCCCAAGAACACGCCGGGGCTGCGACCGTTGATCGAGTGCTGCATGGCGAAATCGCCCGTCGATCGGTATCCTCACGCCGGCGAAGTGCGCGCAGCCCTGTCGCTTCTGCGTGCCACCACCCCGCTTCCGCAACATCCGCCGACTCCAGCCCTTGCCACACCAGCTGTGTCTGGGCCGCGCCGTTCATGGGTGTTCGTTATAGGTGCCCTCTGTGTGGTTCTGCTGGCGCTCGGCGGCTGGGCATGGTTCCGTGAACGCGGTGAGACAGTTGCGCCTGCAACGATCCACTCGCTGGCCGTTTTGCCGCTGGAAAACGTCTCCGGCGATCCATCCGAGGAGTTTTTCGCCGAAGGCATGACGGATGAGCTTACCACACAGCTCGCGGAAATCAGTTCGCTACGCGTGATTTCGCGCACGTCCGTGATGCAATACAAAGACTCGAAGAAATCGTTGCCCGAAATTGCGAAGAACCTGCGCGTCGACGCCGTCGTCGAAGGCTCCGTGCTGCGTTCCGGCAACCGCGTGCGAATCACCGCGCAGTTGATTCAGGCCGAAACCGACAAGCATCTGTGGGCCAGGAGTTACGAAGGCGACGCGCGCGACGTGCTCGGACTCCAGCGCAACGTGGCGCAGGAAATCGCGAACGAAGTGAAAGTGCGCCTTACGCCCGAAGAGCAGAAGCGCCTGTCGAGCGCGCCAACCGTCAACCCTGCCGCTCACGAGGCGTACCTGAAGGGGGTTTATCTCAATAAGGGTACGGGTGAGCAGAAACGCAGGGCGAAAGATTACTTCGAGCAAGCGATCCGGCTCGATCCGAACTACGCGCCAGCCTATGCGGGCCTGTCGTCGTTTTACTGGACCACGCTCGATCTTCCGCCTCGTCAGGCCATACCCAAGGCGAAGGAAAATGCGCTCAAAGCGCTTGACCTCGATCCCAGTCTTGCCCAGGCGCATTCGGAGCTCGCCGCAATTCGATTCGAAGGCGACTGGGACTGGCCCGGCGCCGAGCAGGAATTTCATCGGGCGCTCGAATTGAATCCTAATAATGCTGAGAGCCACCGCCTCTACTCTCTGATGCTGTCGGCGCTCGGTCGCGCGGACCAGGCGTCATTTCAAATTCAACGAGCCGAAGACCTCGATCCGTTGTCGACGTCCACTCAGGTGACGGCGGGGTTTCTGCTGTACTATGCGCGGCGCTACGATGCAGCAATCGACCAGTGCCGACAGGTGCTGGAGCTGGACGCTAATTCACCGGGCGCGTACGACTGCCTCGGGTCCGCCTACTTGGCGAAGGGAATGTACGAGGACGCCGTCGCAGCGGCTCAAAAAGCCACCAGCCTTTCCGGAAACGACTCACATCGCCTTGTCGGCCTCGGGCGGGCCTACGCATTGGCCGATCGGCGGACCGATGCAGAAAAAGTCCTCGATCAGATTCGTAAACGATCGAACGAGTCGTATATGCCGCCGTATTTTTCTGCTGTGATTTATGCGGCGCTTGGCGAGCGGGATGCGGCGTTTTCGTGGCTGGAAAAGG
The DNA here is from genome assembly GCA_036279175.1 of Candidatus Acidiferrales bacterium. Lineage (GTDB taxonomy): Bacteria > Acidobacteriota > Terriglobia > Acidiferrales > UBA7541 > Palsa-295. The sequence continues at coordinate 12,344 of DASUJR010000080.1, forward strand.
CGTACAGCGAGCGAGATGGATACCTCATATGGATCAAAGTTGACAGCGAAGTCGATCCACTGCGTGCTGATCCTCGGTTTCAAAAGCTACTTCAAAAAATGAACCTTCAATGACTTTAATCCCCGCAGTGCAACGGATTATCGATGCTTGCGGCTTAATCCACGACGATCACTTGCGCGAAGCAATCGTATAAACCATGCTATCCACGGTATGGGCGAGTACTGCGATCCATCCCATCTCGCCACCCCTCGTTGGTGAGGGTGCCCCCTTCGTGAAGACCACTCCCCTCGTCGGTTTTTTCAGAAACTTGTGATCGTTAATGTATTTCTTCGCCGCTCGTGTGCTCGAGCGAAACTTCTCGTATTCCTCATTGGACATCTCGACGATCACGATCTCCAGAAGACCAATACCCAAATCCGTCTTCCAGGCATTCTTCGCGAGCTTGCGCCATTTCGAGGGAGGCACGAATCGGGCCATGGGTTCCTCCTGAATTGTGGGGGGATAGCTAAGCAGCGGTTCTACACCCGGCGCACGCGAGTGTCAATAAATTGTGAGCAGTCTTGGCGTCACGCGCGGTCACGAGGCGGGGACTGCACAAGCGATGGCGCTATGCTCTGTGCCTCTGTAGCAAAACCAGCCCTTACGCGCGGACTTCCCAGGTGTCTCCCGCGCGCAGCAGCTTGTCCAAATCGCCCTTGCCGCGTCGCGCCTGCACTTGCTGGATTTGGTCGCGTATCAAGTCTTCATAGCGCGGCACGTTTTCCCACGAACGCAGAACGCCGATCGGACTCGGGAATCCCGGCCGTTCCTCCATGTGCGCCAGCAGGAACGCATACGAAGGACGCGGATGCTGTTCGTCGTGAACCAGCAGATCGCTTTCGCTCGTTCCGTTGCCAAGCTGCACGATTTCCAGATCGAGGCCATTCAGCCGGATGCCTTTGTCGCGATTCTTGCCAAAGATGAGTGGTTTGCCGTGTTCCAGCTGTATGACGTGCTCGCTGCGTGCGTCCTTTTCCGTCAAGTTCTCCCACGCGCCGTCGTTGAAGATATTGCAGTTCTGAAGGATCTCGATGTACGCACTACCCTTGTGCGCAGCCGCTTTTTTCAGCGTGTCCTTCAGATGCGCCTGGAAAACGTCCACCGACCGCGCCACGAAAGTCGCTTCCGCGCCGATCGCCAGAGAAATCGGATTGAACGGCCGGTCCGTCACGCCGTACGGAGTCGATTTCGTTTTCTTACCCAGTTCCGACGTGGGCGAATACTGGCCCTTTGTCAGCCCGTAGATCCGGTTGTTGAACATCAATACTTTGAGCCCGACGTTGCGGCGCAGCATGTGAATCGTGTGATTGCCGCCGATGGAAAGCGAATCGCCGTCGCCCGTCGCCACCCACACTTCCAGATCAGGGCGCGCCACTTTCACTCCGGTTGCGATGGCCGGCGCGCGCCCGTGAATCGTGTGGAAGCCGAACGTCTGCATGTAATACGGAAAGCGGCTCGAGCAGCCAATCCCGGAAATCATGACGAACTTTTCGCGCGCGATGTGCAAATCGGCGAACACCTGCTGCACGGCCGAAAGGATCGCGTAGTCGCCGCAACCCGGGCACCAGCGAACTTCCTGATCCGTCTGAAAATCCTTTTTCGCGTAAACCGGCAAACTGGCGGTTGTCATCTGCTTCTCCCAATCGGTTCGGATATTCTCCTCAATCGAAATATTCTTCGATCTTCGACTCGATTTCAGCCTGCTTGAAAGGCTTGCCCTGAATCTTGTTGTAACCCTGCGCATCGATCAGGAACTTCGCGCGCAGCACCATCAGAAGCTGGCCCATGTTCATTTCGGGCACCAGCACGTGCTTATAGCGCGTCAGAATTTCGCCAATGTTCTTCGGCAACGGATTCAGGTACCGCAAATGCAGGTGGCCGATTCGATGGCCCTTGGCGCGTTGAGCCTTTATGGCAGCGGTAATCGCTCCGTGCGTCGAGCCCCAGCCAACGATCAGCAAATCGCCTCGCTGATCCCCGTCCACCGTCGCTTCCGGTATGTCGTTCGCAATCAGAGCCACTTTCTCCGCGCGCAGGCGAACCATGTGTTCATGATTCAGCGGATCGTAGCTCACGTTGCCGGTGACGTCCTGTTTCTCCAGTCCGCCAATGCGGTGCTCCAGCCCTTTCGTTCCGGGAACGGCCCACGGCCGCGCCAGCGTTTCCGGATCGCGACGGTATGGATGAAATCCTTCGGGATTCGTCTCGAACTTCACCGGGATTTCCGGTATGTCCGCGGCGTTCGGAATTCGCCACGGTTCCGCGCCATTCGCCAGGTATCCGTCGGAAAGCAGAATCACAGGCAACATGTGCTTCGTGGCGATGCGGATTGCCTCCATCGCTACCCAGAAACAATCGCCGGGCGTTGATGGCGCGATAACCGGGATAGGCGCTTCGGAGTTTCGTCCGAACAGAGCCTGTAACAGGTCCGCCTGTTCCGTCTTCGTGGGGAGCCCGGTAGAAGGTCCTCCACGCTGGATGTCGCACACCACGATCGGCAGCTCGATCATGGTTGCAAGGCCCAGAGCTTCGCCTTTCAGCGCCATTCCCGGACCGGAAGTCGTGGTGATTCCCAGAGCGCCGGCGTACGCCGCGCCGATCGCCGACGTGATTGCTGCGATCTCGTCTTCAGCCTGAAACGTGATTACGCCGAAATCCTTGTACTGCGAAAGCTCGTGCAGGATGTCCGAAGCCGGCGTAATCGGGTACGAACCGAGGAACAGCGGCAATCCCGCTTTCTGCGATGCGGCAACGAACCCCATCGCCAGCGCTGTGTTCCCGCTGATATTGCGGTACATGCCGGGTGAAAGTTTGGCCGGCGGAATTTCGTAGCTGATCTGAAAGGCTTCCGTCGCTTCGCAATAGCTGTAGCCCGCCTGCATTGCCAATCGGTTTGCCTCGATCAACTGTGGCTTGTTCTTGAATTTGTCGTTGATCCAACGAACCGTGGAATCCATCGGCCGGTTATAAAGCCAATAGCACATGCCCAACGCGAAGAAATTCTTGCAGCGATCCATCGACTTCGCGTCCAGCCCGATTTCCTTCAGCGCGACGCGCGTCAATCGCTGCAACTCCACGGCGAATACGCGATAGCCGTCCAGCGAATGATCTTCCAGCGGATTTACCGTTATCTGCGCCTTTCGCAGATCGGTTTCCTGAAAGTTGTCCAGGTTGACGATCAATATCCCGTTTTTCTTCAGGTCCGCCAGATTCATCTTCAGCGCCGCCGGATTCATGGCGATCAGCGCATCCACCGCATCGCCCGGCGTGTATACGTCATTCGATGAAAAATGGACCTGGAAGCCGCTCACCCCAGGCAGTGTGCCCGCGGGAGCGCGAATCTCCGCCGGATAATCGGGGAAAGTGGCCAGATCGTTGCCATACAATGCAACGGTGTTCGTGAACTGATTGCCGGTGATCTGCATTCCATCGCCGGAGTCCCCGCAGAACCGGATCACGGCCTTTTCGACCACTTCTCGCTTGCGCGCGCTCTGAACGTCCATCGTCGTGGACATTTACTTCATCCCTCGTTTCTCCGCGACATTCCGACATTCCGCAAAGTAGTGCGAAGATCATCACTTTCCGCTGATTTCGGTTCGCGGCCGGTCCCGATCGCGAAAAGCGTAGCACAAGCGCCAAGCAGGGGGAGAAGCGTTTTCGCGGCGCACTCGTTCCTTCTTAACTGCTCGTCCCCTACGCGATTAGATGCAGCAATTCGATGGTGCAGCTAACCCGCGCTTTTTCTGACCGATCACCTTCGCGGCCGCCTTGCGCCAGGGCGGTCCAC
>DASUJR010000081.1:0-3591 GCA_036279175.1 Candidatus Acidiferrales bacterium
GATCGCTATTTGAGACCGCCGCAGGGCTCGCGCCTCAATTTATCGAACCGATTGTGCATCTGGCAAATCTCGCGGCACGGCAATCTGACTGGGATGGCGCGGAAACTCTATCCAACCGCGCGCTGTCGATCGACCCGAAGAACTATGCGGCAAGAGCATGCCTGGTGAATATTGAAATTGCCCGGAGTCATTTCCAGCGGGCGGAGGGCTTGTTGCGTCCCTTGCTCGCTGCAAAAGCGCCGACGCCATATGACGCGGCGTTTGTGCGAGGGCTGCTTGGCGATCTGCGTCATGCCCAACAGCTTTATTCGCAAGCTTTTGCCGCATATGCCAGTTGCAATCGGGAACAGGTCGAGTTGTATCGAGATCGATTTGACCTCCCGGGAGTGAGTGCTTCAAACTATTGTAAATGGCTTGGAAGCCACTTCTCCCGCGTAACCGTGACAGTGGAAAGGAATGACGCCGACAAGGTTATCAGTCATGTCTTCTTGGTGGGGTTTCCACGCTCCGGCACTACGCTCCTTGAAAATGTGCTTGCCGCCAATCCGATAGTCGAGGCCCTCGAAGAGCGCGATACCCTTGGCGATCTGACCCGCCGGTATCTCACCGACGCGGATGGGCTGGCGCGCTTTCATGCGTTAACGGGTGCTGAGCTTGAAGCGGCGCGCGCGGCTTATTGGAAACGCGTGCAGGAGTACACCGATCATCTGGACGGCAAGTGTTTGCTCGACAAGTACCCGCTGAATTCCATGAAACTGCCGCTGATAGCGAAGCTCTTTCCATCGGCGAAAATCCTGTTCGCGGCACGAGATCCGCGTGACGTCGTTTTGAGTTGCTTTCGCCGAATGTTCAACATGAATACGTCGATGTTTGAACTTCTCGATCTTGAGCGCGCGGCTCATTTCTATGACGCAGTAATGGGTTTGAGTATGATTTATCGCAAGAACCTGTCGCTCGCTTGGAGAGATGTTCGGCATGAGACGCTGGTCGAAGACTTCGAGCGAGAAACGCGCGACATTTGCCAATTCATCGGTATTCCGTGGGATACAGGAATGCTCGAATTTGCTGAACGGGCGAAGAACAGAACCATCCGAACGCCAAGCTCGACGCAAGTGGTCAGAGGATTGAATAGCGACAGCTTAGGGCAATGGCGAAACTACAATAAGCAACTTGATTGTGTGCTGCCGATTCTTGAGCCGTGGGTCAAACATTGGAATTATCCCACCCACTAGTTCGGACTTACAAGAAGCGGTGCAGGGAGGTTATCCGCTGTCGAGCATCGATTGAGTTATCGGCAATCGTGCTAAGCCTTACCCGCAGGGCCCGCCACGCGCCGGCACTTTGTCTGGGAAAAAAGATAATGGCGAGTCCGGAAGCTGCCAGTGAAATGCCGGCGATGGCGACAAAGGTCCAAGTTGTCGGCCAAGCCCGATTCGCCTGACCTCTGGTCGAGGGAACGATCTTGCTGCTCGTAGCCACGACTGTTTTTGATCTCATATTTCTTGCGGTGCTCATAGCCTGGACCATGCTGTCAAGAAGCAACGCACAACAGGAAGCTTGGTTTCTCTGGACTGTGGTGCCGGCTACAGGACTCGAACCTGTGACCCCCTGATTACAAATCAGGTGCTCTACCAACTGAGCTAAGCCGGCATAACCGGTGCGAAGATGCCGCAAGGGCGTAGAGGGTGCACCACCTATCGGCAATGGGCTATATGAACAGCAAATCGGGTTGTCAAACCTGCCGAAGCCCGAGCGCTTCGGGCAGTGAGCTGCAGCATCAGAGGACTTGGCGTTGGGGCCTTTTCGCGTCTTTATCGGCTACGATCCTCGGGAGGATGCGGCCTATGAGGTCTGCAGATTTTCCATGTTGCGGCGGGCTTCAGTTGCGCTCGAAGTTCAACCCCTGAAGCTAAGCACGTTGCGCGAAACGGGTTATTACTCGCGGCCCGAAGATCCCAAGGCATCCACTGAATTTTCGTACTCCCGATTTCTGGTCCCCGCGCTTGCCGGCTATCGTGGCCACGCGCTTTTCTGCGATTGCGACTTTCTATGGCTCGCTGACGTCGCCAATCTCATCGCGTTGGTGGATGACTCCATGGCGGTTCAATGTGTCCACCATGATTATCGTCCTCCGGAAAAGATCAAGATGGATGGGCGACCGCAGTCCCAATACCCGCGGAAGAACTGGTCTTCGCTCATGTTGTTCAATTGCGGTCATCCGTCCACCCAAAGGCTCACGGTCGATCGTGTGAATGCAGAGCATGGCAGTTATCTGCATGGCATGCAGTGGGCCGATGACTCGGAAATTGGATCGTTGCCCGGGGAATGGAATTGGCTGGAAGGCTGGAACAAGTTGGATCGGGGAATGCTTCCGAAAGCCGTACATTTTACGCGTGGCGGCCCTTGGTTCGAACAATGGAAATCCGTCGAGTTCTCGGACGCATGGGCGGCTGAACACAAGGCCATGGAACTAGACCCGATCCGCTGAGCGCTCGCCATCTGCAAACCGATCACGAAGCGTGTTCTGCAGGCGCATCATGGTTTGCGGCCAGCTGCTGCCGTCCTTCCGAATCAATGATATCGAGGGGTACCAAGGTACTGTGGTACCTTCGAGCGGCCAGATCAGGCTGAGATTTCTATCGACATCGACAACGACGTATGTCTCCACCCCCAAAGCACCCGCCAAATGAACGGTGGTGTTACTGACGGAGACTACGGTATCCATTGCCGAAATCTGGGCGGCCAACGCATCGATGTCGTTGAACGCATCGACAGTCTTGTCGCGGACGATGTTCACGCCCGATTTCGCGAATTCCTCGATATCTGCATCAACATCGCCATATTGCAACGAAACGTATGTCGCTGGAATGGCCGACATGCTGCGTGCCCATTCGATCAGCGTCGGCAGCGATTTCCTCGTGTTCGTGCTGCCCCAGGAAATTCCTATTAAGGGGCCCGGCAAATACCTCTTCCGCATTTCGTGTATCTGGTTCGGCTCGGCCACGAGCGACCGGAAACCCGCGAGAATCTCCTCGTCGCTTCGCCCGAATAGTGTAATCAAAGTTTGATAGCCGGCGATCGCGTCCGCGGCTTCGATGGTACTTGTTGCTTGATCAAGAGCACGAATTTCAATTCCCGGAAAACTTCGCCGGAAAAGAGAGATCAATCGCCGTTCTGCCAGAACGATGCACTTGTCCACGCGGCTTGCGGCTTGCCGCAAAAGCCGTGCAAATCGGATTGGACGGCCGATATGTTCATTGTTGCGTTCCGTCACAACCAATGTCCGGACGTGCGATCCGTCCCATTCGACTGGACCGGAGGGCTCTCGCAAACGCTCAATCCTTGCAAACATCCGCGCGTGCGCTTCCCAATCCGAAAGCTTTTGCAATATTGCGGCTGTCCGCTTTAGCGGACCGATATTTCCAATGCTCTGCGCGATCTCGGCCGCGAGTCTGGCTTGCTCCAGCGCGCGCTCGAAGTGATCCTGGGCAAGGTAAGCTTCGGCTTCTTTGATGCGATGCCGCCATGTGCGCTGCAACTCTGCATCCGGCTGGACCATCGAACATTAATCTCGTGTTTTGATAAAACCAG
>DASUJR010000082.1:0-10877 GCA_036279175.1 Candidatus Acidiferrales bacterium
AAAATATCGTACGCGGCGCGGGCGCGGTCGGCCTTCGGATCATGCCAATCAAGGTGATGGTTATAGACGAACGCGCGGTAAAAAATCACTCCGCCATGCGGCTTTAGCGCGCGCGCGATCACGTTCGCCGCGTCGGCCGGGCTACGGCCGTAGCTGGAAGGACCGGGAATGCCCTCGGAGTCGGCTTTGACGACAAAGCCGCCGAAATCCGGGATCAGTCGATAGATTTGATCGACTTTCGCACGCCACCAGGCAATCACGCGCGGATCGAGCGGATCGTAGGTATCGAGTCCGCCGATCAATTTTGGGCTCGCGATATTTACAGAAAGCGCGAGGCGCACGCCCCAGGGCCGAAAGGCGCCGGCGATGCGCGCGATCTGCGGAAGGAAGTCGTCGGTGAGCACGCGAGGATCGGCGTTCACATTGTTCACATCGCAACCGTTGATGCCGACGGATGCGAGCAGCCGTCCATATTCGCCGACGCGAGTGAGGTCTGAGCGAACGGCGCCGTTATCGAAGAAGATGGAGCGGCCGCCGTAGCCGCGCTCGATCGTGCCGTTCAGGTTGTCCCATTGATTGATCCAGCGGAGCGGGACCCAGGGAACCTGAATGTCGCTGAGATTGTCGAGCGGGGCGCCCTGGGCGATTTCGCGCAGCAAAGCGAACGCGCCATAGAGGACGCCGCGTTCGGTATCGGCTGTGATAAAAACGCACCGAGACGTGCCACAATTTCTGCCGGCGATCGAATAGCCGCTGTCGCCCAGATTCATTTGGCGCGACGGATAGTCTGGAAAGAGCGTGCCGAGTTGTTCGTTCGTGCCAAGAAAAATGTAGCCGGCGTGAACCGGCACGCGATGCACTACCGTTAGTTTTTCGCCAAGCATTCCATCGACGCCGCGAAGCAGTTCGGTTTGCGCGGACTGTAGCATTGGCGAGTCGCCAAGAACGATTACTTCGTTCGGCAGCGACTTGTATTGGGCTGCGATTGCGGGCTGCAGGCGCGAGTAGCGCAGCCAGGCGTTCCCACCGTTATCTGCGGACGCACGAAATGGCAGCAGTGCCAGCGCTGCAAGGGCCGCAAAAATGAGCACGAAAGCGTTCCTTGGCTTGATTGGCGTTGCCACCCGAAACGAACTGCGAGAAACCGTCATATTCCAAGTGCCGCAGGCAATCTACCACGCGATTCAAACGGTCGCCACGAGTTCCCACTCGGGAAACAATGCGAATGCCGGCCGCTTGGGCTCTTAATGCGTGCGGCGCCATTTGGAACGGTCAGGACGCCGTCTCTCGTTGGAACTTGGCTCTCAGGGTTGTATGCTTCGGTGGATGCTCACGCAAGAACGTTCGCCTACTGCGGGCCTGTTCATAGGGCTGATCATCACGCTGGCCGCGGTGGTGGCATACTCGGCGTACGTCACGTTTCAGATTTCGAATTTGAAGGCCCTGCAAAGCGACACTTCCGACCGCAATCGGCGCGATTCGCTTCAGCTCCTACGGATTCAAAACGACTTGAACTCGCTGGGGCTGGCGATGAACGACATGCTGGACAACGATGAACCCTATCCGATCACCGCATGGCGCGCGCAGTTCGACCGCATTCACGCGGACCTGAGCGACGCGTTTCGGATGGAGGCGCAACTGGCGATCGCGCATCGCACAGCGCAGCAGAGCCAGTACCTTTCGAATTCGCTCGCGCAGTTCTGGGATGCGACCGGTCGAATGTTTGCGATGGCGCAGGCCGGCGACGCCGCGGAAGCGCGCGCACAGGTTCACATTACATTGCAGGCGCGCCAAGCCGCATTGAGCACCGCGGTGGCGCGGCTGCTGGTGGCGAACAACGAGAGCGACGAACAAGCCAGCCGCCAGGTGGCGCAAATCTACGATCGCGTGCAGCGGCAAGCCTACATTTTTCTGATCGCAACGCTGATCGCCATCGCGCTGACGAGCCTGTATCTGATCCGCTCGAACCGGCGGCTTTTCGCGCAGCTCGCTTCCCTTTCCAACCAGCGGAGCGATCTGGCGCAGAAGCTGATCGCTACGCAGGAATCGACGCTGCGGTACATTTCGCGGGAACTGCACGATGAATTCGGGCAAGTCCTGACGGCGATCGGCTCGATGCTGGCGCGCGCGGAAAAACACACTCCGGCCGATTCTCCGCTGCGCGCCGAGTTGCGCGAAGTGAACGAAATCGCGCAAGCGACGCTCGACAACATCCGCAGCCTGTCGCAGGCTCTGCATCCGGTGATGCTGGACGAAACGGGCCTGGAAAGCACGATGGACTGGTACATCCGCACCACGGCGAAACAAACAGGAATCAATATCCAATACGAAAAGACAGGGAGTCCATTCGGAGTGAACGGCAACTCGGCGATCCATATTTATCGCGTGCTGCAGGAGGCGCTGAACAACGTTGCGCGGCATTCCGGAGCGAAAAAAGCCTGGGTGCGCCTGCGTTTTCTAGACAATGCGCTCGAACTGGAAGTGGAAGATCACGGCAAAGGCTTCGCGGCGGATTCGACTTCCGGAATTGGGCTTGTCGCGATGCGCGAGCGCGCCGAATTGTTGAATGGATCGATCGAGGTGTCGCATCCCGTTCAGGGCGGAACTCGAGTGCGGTTGCACGTTCCACGCCAAGAAGCACAAATTGGGGAAAAACAGGATGGCGAAAAGCCGGACGCGGAAAAGCGAGATGCGGAAAGGCAGGGTTCGCATGCCGCCTAGCATCGGCGTTCTGCTGGTGGACGATCATCACCTGGTTCGCCGCGGCTTCCGCAGGCTGCTGGAAGATGAGCCGGACATCTCTGTCCTGGGCGAAGCGGGCGATGGGGACGAAGCGATTCGCCTTGCGCGGCAGCTGAAACCGCAAGTGATCCTGATGGACTGCGCCCTGCCGGGGACGAGCGGCTTGATTGCGACGAAGAAGATCCTGGAAGAATTGCCCGGCGCGGCGGTTCTGATGCTGAGCATGCATTCGGAGGACACGCTCGTGCGGCAGGCGCTTGACGCCGGCGCATGCGGTTATGTGCTGAAGAACGCAGTCGATCTCGACCTGGCCGCGGCAATCCGGAAGGTTGCGGCGGGCGAGGAAGTGCTATCGCCGCAGCTCGCGCGCACGGAAACGCTAAAAGGCGAACGGCAGGGGGCGCTCACCGCACGCGAACTGGAAATCCTGCAACTGATCGTCGACGGCAAGTCGAACAAAGAAATCGCGGACAAGCTCGGGCTGAGCGTGAATACGGTTTCGGTGCACCGGGCCAACATCATGGATGCGCTGGGCATCCACAAGACCGCGGAGCTGGTGGTGTACGCGATTCGCAATGGTTTGGTGAATATTCCGTGAACCGCCGGGATTTTATTACCCGCGTGACCGCCGCGCTCCTCGCAGCACCACTCGCGCAAGCAATCGATTCGTTTGCGGCGCCCGGCTCGCCGGCGACGCCTCCCGGATTTCGCCTGACGAATGTCGCAGAACGCGCGGGGATCCGATTTCTGCACCATAACGGCGCGTACGGAGCGAAATTTCTGCCAGAGACACTTGGCTCGGGCTGCGCGTTTCTTGATTACGATCGCGACGGATGGCAGGACATCCTTCTGATCAACGGCACGGACTGGCCCGGGCATGGGCGCTCGCGGGCGACGATGCAGCTGTATCGGAACAATCGCGACGGCACGTTCACCGACGTGACTCACCGCGCAGGCCTGGACGTAGAAATGTACGGCATGGGCGTTGCAGTAGGTGATTACGACAACGACGGCTGGCAAGACATTCTGGTGACGTGCGTCGGCCAGAATCGCCTGTTCAAAAATACCGGCAAGGGGCATTTCATCGACGTCACGGAATTCAGCGGCCTGGCGCGCCGGCAGGCGTTCAGCACTTCTGCCCTGTGGTTCGATTTTGACCGGGACGGCTTTCTGGATTTGTTCGTGTGTAATTACGTGAAGTGGTCGCCGGAAACCGACGTTTTCTGCACGCTCGACGGGAAGCACAAATCGTATTGCACTCCGGAGGCGTATCGCGGCGAAACATGCTGGCTGTTTCGCAACCGCGGCAACGGCACGTTCGAGGACGTCACCGCGACGAGCGGAATCTTCGATACGAGCTCAAAATCGCTGGGCGTCGCGATGCTGGACTATGACGGCGACGGCTGGCCCGACCTGCTGGTTGCGAACGACACCCAGCCGAACAAACTGTATCGGAACCTGCACAACGGCACGTTCAAGGATGTGGCAGTGCAAGCGGGAGTAGCATTCAGCAGCGAAGGAAAAGCGCGTGCGGGCATGGGTGTCGCCGCGGCGGATTTCGAGAATTCGGGCACCACGGGCCTCGCGATCACGAATTTCGATAAGGAAATGACGGGCCTCTATCTTCCGCTGGGAAAGGGCGAGTATCAGGACGTGGCGATGCGCGCAGGCATCGGGCTGCCGTCGCTGAATACACTGGGATTCGGTTGCGTCTTTGCGGACATGAATCTGGATGGGCTGCAGGATTTAGCGGTCGCGAACGGGCACATCGACGATCTGGTGCGCAGCGTCAGTTCCACGGTTCAGTACGCGCAACCGCCGCAGCTTTTCCTGAACTCCGGCGACGGATACTTTCATAACGTTGCCGCCGAGATTGGGACTGACTTCGCCCGCCCGCGCGTGAGCCGCGGCCTTTGTTACGCGGATTTCGATCGCGACGGCGACATCGATTTGCTGATGACGACGAACAACGGACCCGCGTGCCTGTTTCGCAACGATCTTGTCGCGCGCCACAACAGCATTCGTTTTCACCTGATCGGAACCAAGTCGAATCGCGACGCGATCGGTGCCAGCGTGCACATCCATCACAACGGAACCGAGCAATCACAAATGGTGAAAACGGGATCGAGTTATTTGTCGCAATCGGAATTACCGCTGACGTTTGGCCTTGGGAAGAACGACCGCGTTGAACGCGTCGAGATCAATTGGCCCAGCGGAAGAACCGAGGAGCAAAAAAACCTGCGGGCCGGCCGCACGTACGTGTGCACCGAATCGAAAGGAATATCTGCCCTGCCCCGGTTCTAGACTGTTTCCAGCACGGGGATCGATCAGAGCCGGCAACAGGCTTATCGTCGGCATCGGTTGGGCTCTGTTGGCTTAGTATTTTTACATTATTGTGCGGTTTTCGCATTGGGCCTACATTCGGTCCACACAAACAAGTCCTCGGCGTCGAAGGCACCGATTCGCTGAGGCCCCAAAACCTAAATCGCATCCCACGACCGTCCCGGGTTGGCTAACCACTGACCCGGGATTGTTGTTTACGCCCGCCAGGTTGAAGGATTGTTCGAGCGACCGTAGCCCGATGTGAGCGGGTAAACGAGGACCTGAGCTGAAGCGTGAGAGTGGCCCGACCGGTTTCGCTTTTAACCTGTGACCCACTTTGGCACCGCCGGCAAGCAGACCAGCATCACGATACATGCTGCAACGGGCACGAGCAGCCCTGCCCGGAGGCCGCTTTCGCGCGTCGAGAAGAAACCGACAAGCCACGGCATTGTCGCGCCGCCTAGCGCCGATAACGCAAAGAGGATGTTTCCGATTCGGCGCGCGCGCTCGCCAAACTGTTTGGTCATCCAGGCCACCAGTACGGGATAAACCGCGGCGAAGCCGAGTCCGCAAACAGCAGAGCACCCCGCCACTCCCCAAAACGTTTTCGCTACAAGCAGGACCGCGCTGCCGGCCAAGCCCATCAGCAAGCCCACGATTACGAGGGTTCGTTCGCGCCTGCGCAAAGGATTGACCGGAACGAAAGCGCGTCCCGCCAGCAACCCCGCCCAGAAAAACATCGGCGCGAGCGCCCACAGATTGCTGGGTCCGGCAGACATTCGCTTTGCCAGCGCGGCGGCCCAGCCGGCCACGGAATTTTCGGTTCCAACGTACAAATAAAACAGAGCGCCAAGAGCGATAACGCTAATCGCGCCGCCAGTACCCCTATGCGTGTCGCGCGAGTTGGAGTTCGCCAATGGTTGCGCCGCTGGAACGCCCAGGCGCACCGCGAGGAGAACGAGAGCCGCACACAGCGACGCTGCCGCAACGCCGTAAAGAAACCACGAAGCTGCGCCGTGCCGGGCGGCCACCAGCACCAGCGGCGGACAGGCTACCGCTCCAATTCCCCAGGTGAAGTTGAGGATGCTGAGCGCTGCGACGCGGCGCGATTCCGCGACCTCCGCCACCCACAGGTTCGAGCTTGCCAGCACCAGCCCGAGGCCATATCCATACAAGGCAGTTGCGGCTAGCCCCCCTGCTGCGCTGCTTGCGGTGAGTCCCGTCAGGCCGATTGCAATTGCGATGTAGCCGGGCACGAGCGTCGCTTTGTAGCCCCAGCGAGGGAGAAGCGCGCTGAGTGAAGCGAGACCGATCATGTTCGCGGCGAATTGGACGGTGAAGAAAAGGCCGGCGCGCTGGTCGGTGAGCGACCAGCGGCCGATCAACAACGGCAGAATCGGCCCGAGGATGGTCGTCACAATGCCGGCAACAACGAAGCTCGCGAGGATCGCAGCGGCCGCGCGATTTCGCGTGGCGTCACTTCGCGCGATTTGAGCCGAGTCCGTTACGTCCACGTTGGTGGCCCACTTTATAGCCGAGAGGGTCGCGGCAACATCGAAGTGCAGGCAGCGCCGCACACTTTGATTAGTGTCGGCTGCTGTTCATCCCGCGGTTTGCCGCCGCTTAAATGCGGCGCTGGGCAGCCACAACGCGGCTGCGCCGGCGACGGCCGATTCTGCGCCGTATTTTGCAGCGACAATCGGGATCTCGCGCCACCGCGGGTTGATCGACCACGTCTCGAGGGCGTCGCGAATCTGTTTCATACGCGACATCATCAAGCGGCCCGCGCCGCCGCCGATCACGATGGCGTCAGGTTCAAACAGCTCGATGATGTTGCCGAGCCAGATTGCCAAGCGCTCGGCCGTCTCGCGGAGCACCTCGTCGGCCAGTTTATCGCCCCGTGACGCCGCTTTCGCGACGATCTCGCTGGTCACAGCTTCGATTTTGCCGCCGGTGAGCGTCAGCATTTTGGACGCGGCCTCCGATGTCGCGACACCCCCTTCGAGCAGCCTCTGCCGCGCGTTCTTTCCGATCGCGGTTCCCGACGCGAACGCCTCGATGCAGCCGCGCTTGCCGCAATTGCAAAGCGGCCCGTGGAAATCGATGGTGGTGTGGCCGCCTTCGCCGGCGCAGCCGGTTCGACCTTCGTAAATTCGGCCGCTCTGGACGATACCCGTCCCGATTCCCGTCCCCAACGTCACATAGAAAACATTCCGGTACCCCACGCCGGCACCCCATGCCGCTTCAGCCAGCGCAGCGACGTTTGCGTCGTTGCCAATGCGCGCGCGCAAGCGGTAACGCTTCGCGATCTGGCGTGCGAGGGGAAAATCTTTCCAGCAAGGAATGTTGGCGGCGCCGATCAGCGTTCCACGAGCGGAGTCGATCCAGCCCGGCACGCTAATCCCGATAGCCGACGCGCTTCGCGCTCTTGGAGTGCGCAGCAATGAGTCGAGCACATCGGTTACCGACCGTAATCCGTCTTCCGCAGTGCCGCGAGCGACCATTTTGCCACGGGCCTCGACGACGATTTCGCCCGTCGCGTTAACCGCGCCCGCGGCAACTTTCGTTCCGCCGATGTCGACGCCAATAAACAGCTTCTGCTGGGACTTTGGTCGCATGGAAAGGTGGATCGGCGAATTTATGGCATACAAGCTCGGTTGTGGCAATGCGATTCTGGCGGGATTCCCCACCGTTTCTGAAAATCGTGCACTCCTTGCCCGCAGAATACACTTGCATTCTCAATCGCCAGTGTTGTGAAATGCGACCCGTCGAATCTGGATTTCTGAAATGAATTCATTCGGAAAGAGGCAATCTGTCATGTTCAAAGCACGTAGCATTTTGTTCCTTTGCTGCCTGTTCCTGGCGCTGCCGATGGCGTTTGCGGCGCCCACGCCATCCGACCAACTCACGAGTGCCCTGCACTGGCGCAGCGTGGGTCCCTATACGGGCGGGCGCGCCACGGCGGTAGCCGGCATTGCCGATGAGCCGAACGTCTTCTACATGGGCACAGCCAGCGGAGGCGTCTGGCAGACCGAAGATTACGGCCATACCTGGAAGAACATTTCCGACAAGGACTTCAAGAACAACGATATCGGCGCCATGGCGATCGCGCCTTCCAATACAAAAATCATTTATGTAGGCACGGGCGATTCTGCCCCCCGCAACACCGTCTTGACCGGCGAGGGGATGTACAAGTCCACAGACGGCGGAAAGACGTGGACATTCATCGGACTCGGCGATACCCACATCATTAGCTGGATCCTGGTGGATCCCAAGAATCCCGACACGGTGTACGCGGCTGCTTTGGGCCATTTATTTGGGCCCAATCCTGACCGCGGCGTATTCAAGACCACTGATGGTGGCAAGACATGGAAGAAGATTTTGTTCGTCAATGACGATACCGGCGCTATCTGCATGGCGATGGACCCTTCCAACCCGCAAGTGGTGTATGCCGCGATGTGGCAAATGTCTCGACGACACTGGACGTTTTCCAGTGGCGGCCCGGGCAGCGGCATCTACAAGACAACGGATGGCGGCTCAAACTGGAGCAATATCTCCCACAATTCGGGGCTGCCGACCGGCATTTTCGGAAAGGTCGGCATCGCGGTGGCGCCGAGCAAGCCGAATGTGGTGTACGCGCTGATTCAGGCGGATTACAAGGGACAGGCGGGCGGCTTGTTCCGGTCCGACGATGGCGGCGAGAACTGGTCCCTGATCAACAACAGCATGGACATCACGCAACGGGCCTTCTACTACATGACCGTCTATGTAGATCCGAAGGACCCCGACACGATTTATCTCCCCAACGTCGGCGTGTATGTGTCGCACAACCAAGGCAAGAAGCTGACGGCGCTGCATCCGCCGCACGGAGATAATCATGTGATCTGGGTCAATCCGAACAACACTCAGATCCTCATTGAAGGTAACGATGGCGGCGCGAGCGTCAGCCAAAATGGCGGCAAGGCCTGGAGTTCCGAGGACAACCAGCCTACCGGGCAGTTCTACCACGCGAATCTCGACGACCAATTCCCGTTCCACATTTACGGCGCGCAGCAGGACCGGAGTTCGGTGGAAGCGCCGAGTGCAACGCCTGCCGGTAATATTCCGCCGGTTTGGAAAAACATTCAGGGCGGAGAGATGAGTTGGGTGGTGCCGACGCCGGGCCGGCCCTGGGTCACGTACGGCAGCGGGTATTACAGCATGGAGTGGAGAGAGGACCGCAGGACCGGATTGACCACGAATGTGGGTCCTTGGCCAGCGTACAAATTCGGTTTGGCCGGAACCGAAATCAAATATCGCTATGGCTGGAACCATCATCCTGTGGTATTTGCCCCGGGCAATCCCAAGGAACTGCTGATGGGCGCGAACGTGCTGTTCGAGACGCTCGATGAAGGGCTTCACTGGAAGCCGATCAGTCCAGACCTGACGCGCGACGATAAGAGCAAACAGGCGCGACCGGGCGGTCCTATCAGCGCCGACGTAACCGGCGAGGAGATGTTCGACACCATATCGTCGATCGCGGTTTCGCCGCTCACTGACAACGTCATCTGGACTGGTTCCGACGACGGTCTGGTGTATGTGACGACGGATGCAGGCGGGCACTGGAGCCAGGTGCGACCGCCGTCGCTGCCGACGTGGTCGACGATCACGTGCGTCGAACCTTCGCATACCGACGCGGGCACCGCGTACGTGTCGGCCAGCCGCTACGATTGGGACGACTTTCACCCATATGTATACAAGACCGCCGACTACGGTAAGCATTGGACGGAGATCACCAAAGGAATTCCCGAGGATCAGTACGTTGAGAGCGTCCGGCAGGATCCGAACGACTCGAATCTGCTGTTCACGGGCACCAGCGGAACCGTGTACTTCAGTCTGAACGACGGGCAGCAGTGGCAGGCCTTGAAGCTTAATCTTCCCGCAGTACGCGTGAACGATGTGGAGATTCAGCCCGAACAGCATGCAGTAGTGCTGGCCACTTTCGGGCGCGGATTTTGGGTGCTGGACAACCTGCAATTCCTCGAACAGCTGGGGGCTGCGCAGATGGCGAGTGACGCGCCCTACTTATTCAAACCGCAGCAGGCTTGGCTGGTCACGCGCCGTGTGGGCGGTTTCGGCGGAGGGCGCGGAGCGGGAGGCCAGAACCTGGCGCCCGGAGTCACCGTGTTTTTCCGCGTTCCGGCCGACTACAAGGGCAGCACGCCGGTGACCCTGAACTTTGCCGACGAAAGCGGAAAGCAAATCCGCAGCTACACGCTGCACCTGAAACCGAAAGGCAAACCGAAACCGGAGCCACCGTCGGAGAATCCCGCAGTGACGCGAAAACGTCAGCAAGAAAAGGCGACGGAGATCGAGCCGGGCATGAATCGCTTCCAGTGGGACCTGACGTACCCCGACGCGGTGGACGTGAAGGGCATCTACAATTCGTTCTTTGCAGCCGCCCCGCCCGTGGGTCCGGAAATCGTGCCAGGCACCTACACCGTGACGTTAACCTATGGCGGCAAGGCACAGAAGCAACCGTTTGTGGTGAAGCTCGACCCACAATTGCAGACCACGCAGGCGGAACTGCAGCAGCGTTTCGATTTGCTGATGCAGATCCATGACGCGCTAAACAAGCTGGATACCAACCTCAATCAGGCCATCGACGCCAGAGACGCGCTCCAAAAGGCGGTAGACAGCAAGAGCGTGTCGGCCGATCAGGCGCAACCGGCGCTGGATCAACTGAACCGCGACATAGACGATCTGGTGGACCTCAAAATACAGTCGGGTGAAGGCGCGCTGGTGTATCCCGGCCGACTGCGAGCGTGGTTGAC